>JANMSS010000333.1:0-2888 GCA_031389585.1 Burkholderiales bacterium
CATCCGCCGCCACAAGCGCCCGGAATACATCGCGCACCGCGACTTCACGCCGATCGCGTGCCTGCCCGACGACTGCCTGCTGAAAGACTACCCGGTCGAGCTGCCGTGGAAAGACGGCGTGCCGGCCAGCGCATTGCAGACCTCGTCCGACGAAACGAGGCTCGCAGCATGAGTTTGCACGCCCAACTGCAGCGCCGCGCGGCCGAAGGCAAGCCCATCCGCATCGGCCTGATCGGCGCCGGCAAGTTCGGCTCGATGTACTTGGCACAGATTCCGCGCACGCCCGGCGTGCACCTGGTCGGCATTGCCGACCTCTCGCCCGACGCCGCGCGAACCAACCTGACGCGCGTGGGCTGGCAGGCCGAGCGCACCCGCGCCACGAGCCTGGACGACGCGGTGAAAACCGGCGCGACCCACATCGGCGAAGACTGGCGCGCGCTGGTGCGCCACCCGTCGGTCGACATCGTCGTCGAATGCACCGGCTCGCCGATCGCGGCGGTCGAGCACTGCCTCGAAGCGTTCGCCAATCGCAAACACGTCGTCAACGTCACCGTCGAGGCCGACGCGTTCTGCGGCCCGCTGCTGGCACGGCGCGCGGCGGACGCCGGCGTGATCTATTCGCTTGCGTTCGGCGACCAGCCGGCCTTGATCTGCGACCTGGTCGACTGGGCCCGCACCTGCGGCTTCCCGGTCGTGGCGGCCGGGCGCGGCCACAAATGGCTGCCGCACTTCTGCGAATCGACACCCGAAACGGTCTGGGGCAACTACGGCCTCACGCCCGAGCAGGCCGAGCGCGGCGGCCTGAACCCGAAGATGTTCAACAGTTTTCTCGATGGCTCGAAGCCTTCCATCGAATCGACCGCGGTGGCCAACGCCACCGGCCTCACGGTGCCGAGCAACGGCCTGTTGTACCCGCCGGCGAGCGTCGAAGACATCCCGTTCGTGACGCGGCCGATCAGCGAAGGCGGTGTGCTGGAACGCAAAGGCATGGTCGAGGTGATCTCGTCACTCGAGGCCAACGGCCGCCAGATCCCTTACGACATCCGCATGGGCGTGTGGGTCACGGTCGAGGCCGAGACCGACTACATCAAGAACTGCTTCGAGGAATACAACGCGCATACGGACCCGAGCGGGCGCTACTTCACGCTCTACAAGCGCTGGCACCTGATCGGCCTGGAAGTTGGCGTCTCGGTGGCCAGCGTCGCGCTGCGCGGCGAGCCGACCGGTGTGGCCACCGGCTGGAACGCCGATGTGGTGGCCACCGCCAAACGCGACCTGCGGGCCGGCGAGATGCTCGACGGCGAAGGCGGCTACACGGTGTGGGGCAAGTTGTTGCCCGCGGCGACCTCGGTGGCGATGGGCGGCCTGCCGCTGGGGCTGGCGCACAATGTCAAGCTGCTGCGGCCGGTGAAGCAGGGCCAGAGCCTGAGCTGGGCCGACGTGGCGATGGACACCGCGACCCACGCGTACCGCACACGCAAGGCAATGGAAGAAATGTTTTCTGTGCCGAAGTTGAAGGTGGCCTAGATGGACGACCTGCTGATCCGCGGCGCGACCCTGCTCGACGGCAGCGGCACTGAGCCGACCGTCGGTGATCTTGCGGTGCGCAACGGCCGCATTCGAGCGATCGGCCCCTCGTTGCCGGTGGACGCCGGCCAGGTCATCGACGCCGACGGCCTGGCATTGATGCCCGGCATCATCGACAGCCACACCCACTTCGACGCCCAGATCACCTGGGACCCCTATGTCCGGCCGTCTCCGGCGCTCGGTGTCACGACCGCGGTGATCGGCAACTGTGGTTTCACGATCGCGCCCTGCCGGCCTGCGGATCGCGAGCTGACGATGCGCAACCTGACGCAAGTCGAAGGCATGTCGCTCGACGTGCTGCGCTCCGGGATCGTCTGGAACTTCGAGACTTTCGCCGAGTACCTGGCGCAATTGCGCGCCAGCGGCAGCGCCGTGAACCTCGCCGCCTACCTCGGCCACTCTTCGGTGCGCACCTGGGTCATGGGAGCCGATGCACCCAAGCGCGAAGCCACGCCGGATGAGATCGCGCAGATGGCCGCCATCGTGCGCGAAGCCATGGCGGCGGGCGCCGTCGGCTTTGCCAGCAGCACCAGCCCGGCGCACAACGGCGAGGGCGGGGTGCCGATGCCCTCGCGCCTGGCCAACGACGCCGAGCACATCGCACTCATCGAGGCCATGGGCCAGGCCGGTGGCGGCGTGTACATGGTCACCAAGGGCGGTCAGATGCCGGTGGCGCTGCTCGAAGAAATGAGTGCGCGCTCAGGCCGGCCGGTGATGATTGCCGCGCTGTTGCACAACCCGATGAACCCGCAGGCCGTGTTCAAGGATCTCGACGCGATCAGCGCCGCCAACGTGCGCGGGCGCAAGCTGATCGGCCAGGTCTCGTGCTGCCCGCTGACGATGGACTTCACGCTCGCCTCGCCGTACCCGGTCGAGGGCCTGGCGAGCTGGAAGCCCGCGCTCGGCGCGCAAGGCGTGGCCTTGAAAGCGGTGCTCGCCCACAAGTCATTTCGCGACGGCGTGCGCGCCGAGCTGGCCGCGCCGGCGGTGTTCCGCCTCTTCAACGGCGAGTGGGACAAGGTGCATGTGGTCGAAACCATCGACCCGCGGCATCGCGAATTCGAGCAGCGCAGCATCGCCGATCTCGCCGCCGCGCATGGCCGTGACCCACTCGACGTCATGCTCGACCTGGCGCTGGCCGAAGACCTGCGCACCACCTTCACCGCGCAGCTGCTCAATAACGACGAAACCGCGGTCGGCGCCATGCTGAACCACCCGCACAGCATCGTCTCGCTCAGTGATGCCGGCGCCCACCTGACCTTCTTCACCGACGCCGGCTTCGGTCTGCACCTGCTCGGCCA
>JANMSS010000301.1:0-12994 GCA_031389585.1 Burkholderiales bacterium
CGCCGCGCCACCGGCGAGCCCGCCGCCATGTCGCGCGCCTCGAGCGCACGGTAGAGCTTGGCCAGTTCCTCGGCGATCGTCGCAAAGTGCTGCAGCGTCAGTGGGCGACCGTCTTCGTCGACCGCCATGGCGTCCATGTCGTCGGCCAAGCCGCGGATCGCCTGGTGCCAGGCCGCAAAGGGCTCGGCGCTCTCGGGTGTTTGTGCGACGTCGAGCGTCAGCGTCAACTCCCGCACCGCGGCCATCGCTGCGTCATCCGCAAGCGCGGCCTGGGAATCGAAGCTCAGTGCCAGCAGCGGCGGCGCGCCATCTTCCCCGGCGGGCAGCACCAGCCGACCCGGCAAGGCACCCGGCACGAAGCCATGGCGCAGCGCGCACTGCTGGATGTAGCCGACCGACCAGGCCACCGAGTTGGCCCTCAGCCGCACCGACAGCGTGGCGTCGTGCGGGTTAGCGAAGGCATCGAGCTCACGTGCCCGGGCCACAACGTCGAGCATGTCGGGGAAATCGGCCACCGCACCGATCGCATCGGCATAGGCCTGCACCTTTTGCACAAACTCGGAATACTCGATCTCATTCAGCGCACCGCTGCGGTTGGCCAGTTGCACACCGGCCTGCAATTCGCCATAACGCTGACCCAGAGCGAGCGCTTCCCACTCGCCGCTGGCGGCGTTCAGGCCTTCGACCAAGAACGGCTTGCTGCCGGCCCGGCGCGAAGACGGCAGGTGGGCCAGCAGCATCTCGCCGCTGGCAGGTGACTCGAACGCCAGCGTGGCGATCGCATCGATCAAGGCATCGACACGCAAGCCGCTGCGGCGTGGCGCGGTCGGCAGTGGCATCGGTACATTGCCTGAAGCCGGCAAGGTGCCGAGTGACGGCTCGACCCGTTGCATGGCGTCAGCCGCCCCCTCCACCACGGCCTGCCGCGGCCGCGCACGCCAGGTACTCCACAGGCCATGCGCGGCCAGCGCAGCCAGTATCAGCACAGCGACAAGGGCAAGTGCAGTGGTCAGGGTCATGGATCAATGGTAGCGGTTAGCACCCGCTACGCTGCGACTGCCTGAGCCATTGGCCTGTGTCCACGCCGCGAGCCGAGGACCGCCATGGCTCACGCGGCCTGGGCCAAGGTGACTGCGGCGTCCATGTCGACGGCCACGATGCGCGACACGCCCTGCTCCTGCATCGTCACGCCGATCAGCTGGCGGGCCATTTCCATCGCGATCTTGTTGTGGCTGATGAACAGGAACTGAGTTGCCTGGCTCATCTCCGTGACCAGCTTGCAGTAGCGATCGGTGTTGGCGTCGTCGAGCGGCGCATCGACTTCGTCGAGCAGGCAGAACGGCGCCGGGTTCAATTGGAAGATCGCGAACACCAGCGCGATCGCAGTGAGCGCCTTCTCTCCGCCAGACAGCAGGTGGATGGTGCTGTTCTTCTTGCCAGGGGGCTGCGCCATCACCTGCACGCCGGCGTCGAGGATCTCGTCGCCGGTCATCACCAGGCGGGCCATGCCACCACCGAAGAGCGTGGGGAACATGCGGCCGAAATGTTCGTTGACCTGGTTGAAGGTCTGCGCCAGCAACCCGCGCGTTTCGAGATCGATCTTGTGGATCGCACCTTCGAGGGTGGCGATGGCTTCGGCCAGGTCGGCGTTCTGCGCGTCGAGGAAGGTCTTTCTCTCGCGCGAACTGGTCAGCTCTTCGAGCGCGGCCATGTTCACCGCGCCGAGTGCCGCGATCGCCTGGTTGACGCGGTCGATGTCGGCCTGCAGCCCCTGCAACTTGACGCCACCGTCGCTGATCGATTGCGCCAGCACCGCCAGGTCGACCGCCGCCGCGGTGAGTTGTTCGAGGTATTGCGCGCCGCCCAGCGAGGCCGCCTGCTGTTCGAGCTGCAGCTTGATGATCTTCTCGCGCAGCGGCTCCAGGCTGCGCTCGATCGTCAGGCGCTGCTCATCGAAGCTGCGCAGCTTGGCGCTCAGGTCATCGTACTGGCTGCGCTGCGCGGCAAGCTCGCCCTCGCGTTCCAGCTTCAGTGCCAATGCGGCCTGCAGTCCGGTCTGGGCCACGGCATCGTCCAAGGTGCTCAGCTCGGTCTGCAACAGTTGTGCGGCCTGCGCGTTGGCCGCCACCTGCTCGGCGGCCGTGTCGATCGCGCGCTGCAATTCACCGCGCCGCGCCGCCAGCGTGCGCGACTGGAACGTCGCTTCCTGGGCCTGTCGTTCCAGTGTGCGGCTTTGCTCGCGTGCGGCACTCAGTACGCGCTCGGCAGCAATCACCGCTTCGTCAAGTTCGGCATGCCGCTCCTGCGTCACGCCCAGCTGCTGGTCGATAACTTCGAAGCCGGCCTCAGCGGTGGCGCGGCGCTCGGCCAGCGCTTCGAGTTGGGCGTCGATGTCGGCCAGTTCCGCGTTGAGCTGGCTGCTGCGCGCCTGCGTGGCCTCGGCCAGTTGCGTCTGGCCCAACAGCTCGACCTGCATCTGGTGCGCACGGGTCTGCGCAGCAGCCGACTCTCGGCGCAGCTCGGCCAGCTTGATCGAGGCCTCGGTATAGGCCGCTTCGCTGCGCACCAGCGCGCTGCGGGCTTCGTCGGCGATCAAGGCCTGGGCCCGCAGCTGGCGCTCGAGGTTCTCGATCTCCTGCGCCCGCGCCAGCATCCCGGCCTGCTCGCTGTCGGGGGCGTAGAAACTCACCGCAAACTGCGACACCGCATTGCCCTCGCGGGTCATGATGACTTCGCCATGCGTCAGCTTGCCGCGGCTGGCCAGCGCCTCGTCCAGGCTGGCCGCGGTGTAGACGCCCTCGAGCCAGTCATTCAGCAGCGCCTGCAGCCCGGCATCGCCCAGGCGCAGCAGCGCCGACAGTCGCGGCAGCGTTTGGTGCGTGCTGGCGATGGCGGCTGCGGGCTTCGTATAGAAGGCCAGCTTGGCCGGTGGCGCGTCGGCGGCGAAGGCGCGCACGGTCTCGACGCGGCCCACTTCGAGCGCGTTCATGCGTTCGCGCAGCGCGGCTTCGAGCGCGGTTTCCCAGCCGCCCTCGATATGCACCTGGGTCCACAGGCCGTTCAAGCTGTCCAGGCCATGCTTGGCCAGCCAGGGCTTCAACTTGCCTTCGGTCTGCACCTTTTCCTGCAGCGCGCGCAGCGCCTCCAAGCGGGCGCTGATCGCGGCCTGCCTGGTCGATTCCCGATGGGCGGCCTCCTGTTGCACACGCCGTTGCTCGTCGAGCGCGGGCACTTCCTCGCTCAGCGTCGAGAGCCGAGCGCTGCTCAAAGAATGCGCCTCGTCGGCCTGGCCGCTCGACAGCTTCAGCGCCGCCAGCCGCGATATGTCAGGGGCGCTCAACCCCTGGCGCTCGCCCGCCAACTTCTCGCGCCGACCGTGCAGCCCACGCGACTGCTCGTCGACGTTGCGGCTGTCGGCGGCCAGCAACTGGATCTGTTGCTGGACTTCGACCACCTTGTTACGCTGATCGCTGCTGCGCGATTGCGCCGCGCGCAGGGCCTCTTCGAGCGCCGGGTGCTGACTGGTCTGTTCCTCGGCCTGCGCGGCGAGCATCTCGGCCTGCTCGTCGGCGGCCGCGATCTGCGTCGCGGCAGCGGCCAGTTCGGTGCTGGCGTCGGCGCTGCGCTGCTGCCACGAGCCGTCCTGTGCCTGCAACTCGGCCATGCGCTGCATCGCGCGCTGGCGGCTGTCGACCACATACCGAATGCGCTCTTCGAGCTTGCTGACCTCGAGCGCCGCGTCGGCCAGCTGGCCCTGCGCGCCATGCAAGCCGTCGCCTGCCTGGTAATGGGCCTGGCGCACGGCTTCGAGTTCGGCCTCGACCTGGCGCAGTTGCGCCACCCGTTCTTCGAGCGCACTGGCCGCCGCAGTGGCGGCCTTCTTCACCCGCTCTTCCTCGTTGGCGGCGTCGCGGTGCTTGAGGAACCAGAGCTGGTGCAGCTTGAGCGCGCCCTCGTCCTGCAGCGCACGGTACTGCTGCGCCACCTGGGCCTGGCCCTCGAGCTTGTCGAGATTGGCGTTGAGCTCGCGCAGGATGTCTTCGACGCGGGTGATGTTCTCGCGCGTGTCCTTCAACCGGTTCTCGGTTTCGCGGCGGCGCTCCTTGTACTTCGAGACGCCGGCCGCCTCTTCGAGGAACATGCGCAGCTCTTCGGGCTTGCTCTCGATGATGCGGCTGATGGTGCCCTGGCCGATGATGGCGTAGGCCCGCGGGCCCAGGCCGGTGCCGAGGAACACATCCTGCACGTCGCGGCGCCGCACCAGTTGGTTGTTGATGTAGTAGCTCGAACCGCCGTCCCGGGTCACGACGCGCTTGACGGCGATCTCGGCGAAGCTGTTCCACTGTCCGCCGGCGCGCGCATCGGCGTTGTCGAACACCAGCTCGACACTGGCCCGATGGGCCGGCTTGCGCAGGCCCGAGCCGTTGAAGATCACGTCCTGCATCGACTCGCCGCGCAACTCGCTGGCCTTGCTTTCACCCAGAACCCAGCGCACCGCGTCCATGATGTTGGACTTGCCGCACCCGTTGGGCCCGACCACGCCGACGAGCTGGCCCGGCAGCTGAAACGTGGTCGGATCGGCGAAGGACTTGAAGCCCGAGAGTTTGATCGAATTCAGGCGCATGGGCGGGCCGCAAAGGGCAACGGCGACGAGAGCCGCCGCCGTTTCCAAGTTATTGATTTGTAAGGATAAATTCGCTTTGTAGGGGCGCCGCGAAGTGCCGGGATGATACCATCGCGGCCCCCGGAATCCGAGCCCTCGGCGAACCCTGCCTCATGGTCAAGTCAGCCCCCAAACAACGTGTCGCCCCGCGGGTCCCGCCCAGTGCACCGAGCAAGGACCTGCAGGTCTTCCCCAACCCGGCGCCACGGCGCGACTACACGATCCGCTTTGCGATCGACGAGTTCACCTGCCTTTGCCCGCTAACCGGCCAACCCGACTTCGCGCGTTTCCAGATCGAGATGGTCTGCGACAAGCTGTGCGTCGAGCTCAAGAGTCTGAAGATGTACTTCTGGAGCTACCGCAACGAGGGCGCGTTCCACGAGAAAGTCACCAATACCATTCTTGACGACATCGTCAAGGCCACCAAGCCGCGCTTTGCGCGCATCCACGCCGACTGGAACGTGCGCGGCGGCATCTACACCGATGTGGTTGCCGAGTACCGCAAGAAGGGCTGGAAGCCGCAGGCGCCGGTGGCCCTGCCCGCGCCGCGCGGCGATGACTGAAGTCGCGGCGCGCCCTGCGTACCAGAAGTTCGCCGTCGCCGTCGCCGCCAGCCGCATCGATGGCCAGGGCGCGTTTGCCGCCGAGGCCATCCCGCCGCAGCGAAAGATCGGAGAAATCCGCGGCGAATCGATCAGCGTGGCCGACGCGCGCATCCGTGCGACGCGGCATGAGAGGGTCATGATCGTGGAGGTGTCACCGCGAACGGCGATCGACTTCTCGAAGTCGGCTGACCCGATGCGCTTCACCAACCACAGTTGCCGGCCCAACGCGCGGTTGTGCATCCGCCAGGGCCGCGTCGAGTTCTATGCACTGCGGGCGATCGCCAGCGGCGACGAGATCACCGTCAACTATGGCCAGACCCACCATCAAGGCAAGCTGGCCTGCCGCTGCGGCACCGCGGGCTGCGTCGGCCGCCTTTAGCCGCGCCACCAAGCCCCTCTGACCGCGGGCCGAACGAGCACCGCCGCTCCGGCGGCGACACTGCCCTCGCCTATGATCGTTCGCATGAATCCGCTCCTGGCGCGCCTGCATCCCTACCCCTTCGAGCGGCTTCGCGCCCTGATGGTCGACGTGACGCCGTCGCCGGCGCACCAAGCCATCAGCCTGGGCATCGGCGAGCCGCGCCATGCCACGCCGTCCTTGATCGAACACGCGCTGGTGGACGGGCTGAAGGGCCTGTCCAACTATCCAGCCACGCTGGGCGAGCCGCGCCTGCGCGAGTCGATGGCGGGCTGGGTGCAGCGCCGCTACGGCGTCGCGCTCGATGCCGCGACACAGGTACTGCCGGTGAACGGTTCGCGCGAGGCGCTGTTCGCATTGGCGCAGACCGTCATCGACCCGACGCAGCCCGGCGCCACGGTGGTCTGCCCGAATCCTTTCTATCAAATCTACGAGGGTGCGGCCCTGCTGGCCGGGGCGCAGACGGCCTATGCCAACAGCGACCCCCAGCGCAACTTCGCGGCCGACTGGGATCAGATTGACGCTGCCACCTGGGCCCGCACGCAGCTGCTCTACACCTGCTCGCCCGGCAATCCGACCGGCGCGGTGATGCCGCTGGCCGAGTGGCAAGCCCTGTTTGACCTGTCGGACCGCCACGGCTTCGTGATTGCCAGCGACGAGTGCTACAGCGAGATCTACTTTCGCGACGAAGCGCCGCTGGGCGCGCTGCAGGCCGCCAAGGCGTTGGGCCGCGACGACTTCCGTCGTCTGGTGGTCTTCACCAGCCTGTCCAAGCGCAGCAACGTGCCGGGCATGCGCTCGGGCTTTGTCGCCGGTGATGCCAGCGTGTTGAAGAATTTCCTGCTCTACCGCACCTACCACGGCAGCGCCATGAGCCCGGTGGTGCAGGCCGCCAGCCTCGCAGCCTGGAACGACGAAACCCACGTCGTGGCCAATCGCGCGTTGTACCGAGCCAAGTTCGCACAGGTCACGCCGATGCTGGCTGGGGTGCTCGATGTCGCCCTGCCCGACGCCGGCTTCTACCTTTGGGCGGCCGTGCCTGGCGGCGATGACATTGGCTTCGCCCGCGAGCTGCTGCGTCAATACAATGTCGCTGTCCTGCCGGGCAGCCTGCTGGCGCGCGACGCGCATGGCGTCAACCCCGGACAGGGCCGCATCCGCATGGCGCTGGTGGCGGGAGTCGACGAATGCGTCGAAGCCGCCGAGCGCATCGTCTCGTTCACCAAGAGCACCACATGACCCGCCAATTGCAAAACCTCATCGACCTCGCCTGGGAGGCTCGCGCCAACCTGGACAGTGTCAATTCGCCCGAACTGCGTGACGCCGTCGAGCATGTCATCACCGACTTGAACAAGGGGCGCATCCGCGTTGCCGAGCGCCAGGGCGTGGGCCAGTGGACCGTCAACCAGTGGGTCAAGAAAGCGGTGCTGCTGAGCTTTCGCCTGACCGACAACCAGGTCATGCGCGCCGGCGACCTGGGCTTCTTCGACAAGGTGAAAACCAAGTTCAGCCACCTCGACGAAGCCCAGATGCGCGCCACCGGCGTGCGCGTCGTGCCGCCGGCGGTGGCGCGGCGCGGCAGCTACATCGCCAAGAACGTGGTCCTGATGCCCAGCTACGTCAACATCGGCGCCTATGTCGACGAGGGCACGATGGTCGACACCTGGGCCACCGTGGGCTCGTGCGCGCAGATCGGCAAGAACGTGCACCTGTCGGGCGGGGTGGGCATCGGCGGCGTGCTCGAGCCGGTGCAGGCCAACCCGACGATCATCGAAGACAACTGCTTCATCGGTGCGCGCAGCGAGGTCGTCGAGGGCGTGATCGTCGAGGAGAACTCGGTCATCTCGATGGGCGTGTACATCGGCCAGAGCACCAAGATCTACGACCGCGCGACCGGCACGGTGAGCTATGGCCGCATCCCGGCCGGATCGGTCGTGGTTTCCGGTAATTTGCCCAGTCCCGATGGCAAGTACTCGTTGTACTGTGCCGTGATCGTCAAGAAAGTCGACGCGCAGACCCGCGCCAAGACAAGCATCAACGAATTGCTGCGCGCCTGAGCGCGCGGCGCGATCAAGGAGCGGCCCGACATGAGTACGAATAGCGGCAGCGGCAACATGGAGCGCGTACTGCGCTTGATGGCCGAGAAGAGCGCATCGGATGTGTACCTGTCGGCCAACACGCCGATCCTGATCAAGATCAACGGCCAGATACTGCAGCTCTCGGACCAGCCGCTGTCGCATGCCCAGCCGCGCCAGTTGCTGGCCGAGCTGCTGACGCCGCAGCAACTCGAAGAGCTTGACGACACCGGCGAGCTCAACGTCGGCGTGGGCATCACCAAGGTCGGCAGCTTCCGGCTGTCGGCGTTTCGCCAGCGCGGCACGATCGCCGCGGTGTTCCGCTGCATTCCGTTCGTGATCCCGACGCTGGAGTCGCTGAAGGTGCCCGAGATTCTGGGCGAGCTGGTGCTGGAAAAGCGTGGCCTGATCCTGATGGTCGGCGCCACCGGCACCGGCAAGAGCACCACGCTGGCGGCCATGCTCGAACAGCGCAACCAGCAGTTGACCGGCCACATCCTGACGATCGAAGACCCGATCGAGTTCCTGTTCACGAACAAGAAGTCGGTGGTCAACCAGCGTGAGGTCGGGCGCGACACCAACAGCCTGCAAGTCGCACTGAAGAACGCGCTGCGCCAGGCGCCGGATTGCATCCTGATCGGCGAGATCCGCGACCGCGAAACGATGACCTCGGCGATCTCCTACTCGCTGTCGGGCCACTTGGTGCTAGCCACCATGCACGCCAACAACAGCTACCACGCGCTGGGGCGCATCCTGTCCTTCTACACGCCGGAGTCGCGCCCGGCGCTGTTGTCGGATCTGGCCTCGGGTCTGCGCGCCATCGTCTGCCAGCGCCTGGTGCGGTCGCAAGCCGGCGGGCGCACGCCGACGTCCGAAGTGCTGCTCAACACCAAGCTGGTGGCCGAGATGATCGAGCAGGGCGACATCAGTGGCGTCAAGGAAGCGATGGAAAAGTCGATGGCCGAAGGCTCACAGACTTTCGAGGCCGACCTGGCCAAGATGATCACCGAGGGCGTGATCACGCGCGAGGAAGGCCTGGCCTTTTCGGACTCGCCGACCAACCTGTTGTGGCGGCTGCAGAACGAGACCGCACCGATGTCACGCCAGCCACCCAAGCCCGACGAGCCCGATCCGTCGCTGTTCACCGAGATCGTGCTTGATGTCCGGCCCGAGGAGCAGAAGCTCTCGACGAGCTTCGGTCGCCTGGCGTGATGGGCCCACCCCCGAAGCGGCTTCGCCGCTCCCCCTCAAGGGGGCCACGCCAGCGGCCGGGCAGAGCCCGATCCGCGGCGTGCGCTTGACAGCAGCGCACCGTCCATAACGTGAATCAAGCACTGCAACTGGCCGAGGCGCTGATCGCCCGGCCCTCGGTGACGCCAGACGATGCGGGCTGCCAGGTGCTGCTCAAGGCCCGGCTGGCGCCGCTGGGCTTCGAGTGCGAGACGCTGGTCTGCGGGCCGGCACAGTTTCGCGTCACCAACCTGCTGGCCATCCGGCGCGGCAGCCGACCGGGCCCGACACTGGCCTTTGCCGGCCACACCGACGTGGTGCCGACCGGCCCGCTGGCGCAATGGAGCAGCGACCCCTTCGTGCCCAGCCACCGTGGCGGCCTGCTCTACGGCCGCGGCGCTGCCGACATGAAGAGTTCGATCGCCGCGATGACGGTCGCCGTCGAAGCCTTCGTGACGACGACGCCCGACCACGCCGGGGCCATCGCCTTCCTGATCACCAGCGACGAGGAAGGCCCGTCGGTCGACGGCACGGTGCGCCTGGTGGAACTTCTGAAAACGCGCGGCGAGCAGCTCGACATGTGCATCGTCGGCGAGCCGACCTCCGTCGACGCGCTCGGCGACATGATCAAGAACGGCCGCCGCGGCACGCTGTCGGGCAAGTTGCGCGTGATCGGCGTGCAAGGCCATGTGGCCTACCCGCAGTGGGCGCGCAATCCGATCCACCAGTTCGCGCCGGCGCTGGCCGAGCTCACCCGCACCGAGTGGGATCGCGGCAATGACCATTTCCCGCCGACCACCTTTCAGGTCTCCAACGTTCACTCTGGCACCGGCGTTGGCAATGTGATTCCGGGCGATGCGATCGTCGACTTCAACCTGCGCTTCTCCACCGAGAGCACGGCCGACGGATTGAAGGCGCGCATCCACGCCCTGCTCGATCGACACGGCCTTGAATACGAGTTGGCGTGGACCCTGGGCGGCCAGCCCTTTCTGACTGCACCCGGCAGCCTGACCGAGGCGGTCAGCGCCGCCATCGAGGCTGAATGCGGCCACCGACCGGTGCTGTCGACCACCGGCGGCACCTCGGACGGCCGCTTCATTGCGACAATCTGCCCTCAGGTGGTTGAATTGGGGCCGCGCAATGCGAGCATCCACAAGATCGACGAGCATGTGCAGGCGGCCGACATCGATCGACTGGCCCATATTTACCGGGGCGTCCTTGAACGACTGTTGACGTGAAACTGATTGAACTGGTCAAGCGACAAAGCGCCCGCCTGACCCAGGCGGGCGTTTCGTTTGGGCATGGCACCGACAACGCCTTCGACGAGGCGGTGTGGCTGGTCCTGTGGAAGCTGGGTTTGCCCCTGGACGAGCTCGACGGCGTGGCCGATCGCATCCTGTCGGTCGACGAAGCCGCGACGATCCACGCGCTGGTCGGCGAACGCATTGCCACCCGCAAGCCCGCCGCTTACCTGACGCGCGAAGCCTGGCTGCAGGGCGTGCCCTTCTACATCGACGAGCGCGCGATCGTGCCGCGCTCGCTGATTGCCGAAGTCATTGCCGACGGCACCCTTGACGCCTGGCTGCCGACCCACATGCACTCGGTGCTCGACCTGTGCACCGGCAGCGGCAGCCTGGCGGTGTTGGCCGCGATGGCCTGGCCTGAGGTGAACATCACCGCCACCGACCTCAGCGCCGACGCGCTGGCCGTGGCGCGCATCAACGTCGACAAGCATGGGCTGGGCAAGCGCATCAGCCTGCACGCCGGCGATGGCCTGGCAGCCATCGCCGGGCGGCGTTTTGACCTGATCCTGTGCAACCCGCCCTATGTCAACGCCCTGGCGATGGCCGCGCTGCCGGCCGAGTACCAGGCCGAGCCCGCGTTGGCGTTGGCCGGCGGCTATGACGGCATGGACTTCATTCGCACCCTGATCGCCCACGCGGCGCGCCACTTGACCGAGCACGCCGTGCTCGTTCTGGAAATCGGCAACGAATGGCCGCACTTCGATGCCGCCCTGCCCACCGTAGAGAGCGTGTGGCTGCCCACCAGCGCTGGCGAAGACCAGGTGCTGCTAATCACCCGCGAGGCGCTCGCGCTCCACCAAGAAGACCTGCGCCGATGAAAGCCGCCGTACTCCAGGCCTTTGGCCAACCCCTGGCCCTGCTCGACCTGCCCACCCCCGAACCGCTGCATGACGAAGTCCTGCTCAAGGTCGAGGCCTGCGGCGTCTGCCACTCCGATCTGCACATCGCCGACGGCGACACGCCCGCCTTCAAGGCCGCCACCAAGGCGCAGCTGATCCCCGGCCATGAGGTCGTCGGCCGCATCGTCGCGCGCGGCGCCCAGGTCAAGCATCTCGAAGTCGGCCAGCGCGTCGGCGTGGCCTGGCTGCACCATGCCTGTGGCGCCTGCGAGCAGTGCCTGGATGGGCGCGAGAACCTGTGCCGCAAGGGCAGCGTCACCGGCATGACGGTCGACGGCGGTTATGCCGAGTTCATGCGCGCCAAGGCCAGCCATGCCTTGCCGATTCCGGATGCGCTCGATTCAGTTTCTGCCGCGCCGCTGTTCTGCGCCGGCGTCACCAGCTACCGCGCGCTGCACAACGCCGGTGTCGGCGCTGGTCAGCGCGTGGCCGTTGTCGGCGTCGGCGGCTTGGGCCACCTGGCGGTGCAAATTGCGGTCGCCGCCGGCGCCGAAGTCATCGCCCTGGACGTGGCCGATGACAAGCTGGCGGAGGCGCGCGCGCTGGGCGCCGCGCAGGCCTTCGACGCCCGCTCGCCCGACACACCGAAAGCGGTGCGCGCGCTGGGCGGTGCACATATCGCCGTGGTGACCTCGGCCGCGCGCGCCGCATTCGACCTCGCGTTCAAATGCCTGCGCCCGGCCGGCACGCTCGCGGTTGTTGGGCTGCCGCCCGAGCCGCTGCAGTTTTCCGCACTATCAATTGTCAGCGGCGAATTCCGCATCATCGGCAGCGCGGTCGGCACGCGCGCGGACATCCGCGCCACGCTGGACCTGGCCGCGCGCGGCCAACTGCGTTGCCATTGCCATACCCGCCCGTTGACTGAAGCCAACGCCGCGCTTGACGACCTGCGTGCCGGCCATGTGCAGGGCCGCACCGTACTCATCCCCTCATGATCACTGTTCGCAATGTCACGCTGCGCCGCGGCGCCAAGGTGGTGCTGCAAGGCGCCACCTTCACCCTCAACCCGGGCGAAAGGGCCGGCCTTGTGGGCCGTAACGGCGCCGGCAAGTCGAGCCTGTTCGCGCTGCTCGCCAACCGCCTGCACGCCGATGCCGGCGAGGTGGAAATGCCGCCGCGCTGGCGCCTGGGTGAAGTCGCCCAGCACATGCCCGAGACCGGCGACGGCGCCACCGACTATGTCCTCGAAGGCGATGTGCCGCTGGCCGCCGCGCAAGCCGCACTCGTGACCGCCGAGGCCGCGCATGACGGCCACGCCATGGCCGACGCGCACATGGCCATCGACGAGGCGGGTGGCTTCGACGCGCGTTCGCGCGCGCAGGCCATGCTGCTCGGCCTGGGCTTTCGCAGCGAACAGCTCGACGCCCCGGTCAACAGTTTCTCTGGCGGCTGGCGCATGCGATTGCAACTCGCGCGCGCGCTGATGTGTCCGGCCGACCTGCTGCTGCTCGACGAGCCGACCAACCACCTCGACCTCGACGCGCTGGTCTGGCTCGAGGCCTGGCTGCTGCGCTTTGCCGGCACGCTGGTGATCATCAGCCACGACCGCGAGTTTCTCGATTCCGTGACCCGCGTGACGTTGCATGTCGATGACGGCGAGGTCACCCGCTACGGTGCCAATTACTCGGGCTTCGAAGAGATGCGCGCCGAGCGCATGAGCCAGCAGCAGGCCGCGTTTGGCAAGCAGCAGGAACGCATTGCCCACCTGAAGCTCTTCATCGACCGATTCAAGGCCAAGGCCAGCAAGGCCAAGCAGGCGCAGAGCCGGGTCAAGGCGCTGGCGCGCATGGAGCGCATTGC
>JANMSS010000307.1:0-19820 GCA_031389585.1 Burkholderiales bacterium
CTTTTAATCTATTGGTCGTGGGTTCGAGTCCCGCACAACCCACCACTCGATTTCATCGAGCGGGTCCTTAGCTCAGTTGGTAGAGCAGCGGACTCTTAATCCGTTGGTCGAAGGTTCGAATCCTTCAGGGCCCACCATTCAGAACAACGGCCTGGCAGCGATGCCAGGCCGTTGTCTTTTCTGCGCGTCGGCAACTGTGCAGGCCATGGCCTGCACTTCCAAAATCACGTTGCCTACGCTTACGCAGCCAGCGGCATGCGTGTGCCGCTGTTCTGTTCAAGCACGCCGCGCACAAATTCGTCTAGCGCCGCCAGATTCGGGATTGTCAGGTCGCGCCGGCCTTTCTCGTCGAAGCGGATCACGCCGCATTGCGCCAGGCGGCGCAGCGCGCGGCTGACCGTCTCGAGCGTCATGCCCAGGTAGTTGCCGATCTCTGCACGGGTCATGTGCAAGGTGATCTGGTCGGTGCGCAATCCGCGCGCGGCCAGCGATTGAGCCCAGTCCTTGATGAAGTCGGCCACCCGCGCGTCCGCGGGCAGGGTGCCCAGTGAGAGCAACGAGTCGCTGCCGCGGCCAATCTGGCGACTCATCGCCGCGTGCACCAGGCGCATCAAGTCGGGGGCATTGACGCTGGCAGTGAGAACGTCGGCGTAGCGCATGCCCCACACCTCGCCCGTATCCAAGGCAATCGCATTGCAGACATAGCGGCCTTGCGCGATGCCGTCGAAACCGAGCCAGTCGCCGCGAAAGTGCAGCCCGACCACCTGGTCTCGGCCGTCGGAGCTGCTGTTCACGGTTTTGAATTGCCCGGAGTTGATCAGGTGCAACTGCCCGAAATCGTCGCCGCCCTGGTAGACCGCATCGCCGGCATGAACGACGCGCCGGGTGCAGGGCACGAGACGCTCGACCAAGTTCAGATGGTCATGCCATGTTTGGGTGTCGTTCCTGTTGGTGGCCGGGCTGTTGTTCATGCTGGATCCTCGTGGTTGGCAATCGCTTGTTCGATGTCAAGGAGAGTAGGTGGCGGCTGCAAATGCTTGATGTGGCGCAAGGCCGTGACGGCAACGCTGTGTGAACACTCGGTAAACGAAGTTCGATTGGGCGCTGCCACTGGGCGCTAGGAGGCGGGGATGACGAACCGGTGCCGCGCCTTGCGCCAGAGCAAGGCGCGGTACCGCCGATTTAGCGAACATGGCGTGCCGTGAATCCACCCTTGCATTGCCGGCGGTTCTTCCAGGCGCAAGCGCAGACCACGCGGCAGCGCTTGGCATGACGTCGCCCTCCCTGGCACAGGCCGCTGCGCTCGCCGTAATCGACGAGCCGCAACAGACCGCGCGGTTCACGCGCCTGCACGCGGGCGTGGCCGAATCGACGCTCGGCCTGACGGGTCTGCATTGCGCGGCCTGCGCCGGCCTAATCGAAGCCGCGCTTGCCGCCGTGCCTGGCGTGGTCGAGGCCCGCGTGAACGCGGCTGCCTCACGAGCGCAAGTGCGCTGGGAGCCGCACCGCACCAGCGCATCGGCGCTGGTGGCCGCCGTGCGGGCCGCGGGCTATGGCGCCGCACCCGACACCGCGGCCGCGGCGCGGGCGCTGCGCGCGGCTGACGAGCGGCAGTGGTTGTGGCGGCTCTTTGTCGCCTCGTTTTGCGCCATGCAGGTCATGATGCTGGCGACACCCATCTACGTGGCCGATGCCGGAACGCTCGCGCCCGACATCGAGCAACTGTTGAACCGCTCGGCCTGGATGCTCACGCTGCCGGTGCTGTTGTTTTCCGCCGCGCCCTTCTTTGCTTCGGCGTGGCGCAGCTTGAGGCGGCGGCGTCTGGGCATGGATGTGCCGGTGGCGCTGGGCATCGCGGTGGCATTCGTCGCCTCCAGCGCCGCCGCCTTCGATCCTGGCGGCACATTCGGCCGCGAGGTGTATTTCGACTCGCTGACGATGTTCGTCAGCTTCCTGCTGGCCGGTCGTTGGCTCGAAGCGCGCGCGCGCGGCCGGGCCAGCGACGACATCGAGCGCCTGGCATTCGCGGCGCCCCGCGTCGCCTGGCGGATCGCGGCCGACGGCCGCACCGAGCCGGTGGGCATTGACCTGTTGCGCCCGGGCGAGCGCGTGCGTGTGCCGGTGGGCGAGGCCTTTCCCGCAGACGGCGCCATCGAGGACATTGCCACCACGGCCGACGAGTCGCTGCTCACCGGCGAATCGCGCCCGGTCGCCAAGGCGGTGGGTGCGCAGGCGGTGGCGGGCAGCCTCAATCTTGGGTCGCCGGTGACGATGCGCGTCGAACGCGCGGGCGCGGACACGCGCTTCGAGCAGATCGCCGCGCTGATGCGCGAGGCGCTCACGCGCCGACCCGACGCTCTGCGCGTGGCTGACCGCATTGCCGCGCCTTTCCTGGCCTTGGTGCTGCTGCTGGCCCTGGCCGCAGCGGCGTGGTGGTGGCCGCTCGATCCATCGCGCGCGATCCAGGTCGCCGTGGCGGTGCTGATCGTCACCTGCCCCTGCGCGCTGTCGCTGGCCACGCCATCGGCCTTGCTGGCCGCCACCTCGGGACTGGCGCGGCGCGGCGTGCTGTTGCGCCGCGTGGAGGCGCTGGAAACGCTGTCGCGGGTGCAGCACATGATGCTCGACAAGACCGGCACCCTGACCGAGGCGCGGCTTGAGTTGCGCGCCGTCGTGCCCTGCTCGCAGGCGCGGTTCGATACCCAGGCCCTGGCGCTCGATGCCGCCGCGCTTGCGGCCTGGTCCAGCCATCCCCTGGCGCGCGCGCTCGCTGCAGCGCGGCCCGAGGGCGCAGCCCGGGCCGCGCAGTGGAGCGGGGTTCAGGAAATCGCGGGCAAGGGCCTCGAGGCTTGCGATGCGCAGGGCACGCGCTGGCGCCTGGGCTCGCCTGAGTGGTTGGGCGCGACGCCGGGCGAGGGCGCCACCCTGTGTTTTGGCCGCGTCGATGAGGCGTTGATCGGATTTGCCTTCGACGAAGCCCTGCGCGCGGATGCCGCTGCCGCGGTGCGCGCACTGCAAGACGAGGGACTGACGCTGACGCTGCTGTCGGGCGACGCGCCCGAGCGCGTGACCCGCCTGGCCGAGCGCCTGGGCATCGAACACGTGATCGCCGCCGCCACGCCTGAACGCAAGCTCGAGGCACTGCGCGCCACCCAAAGCGGCGGCAACGCGGTGGCGATGGTGGGCGACGGTGTCAACGATGCGCCGGTGCTGGCGCAGGCCGACGTCTCGTTTGCGCTGGTCGGCGGCGCGCAGGTCGCGCGCAGCGCGGCCGACGCTGTGCTGCTTTCGGGCCGCCTGGTCGACATCGTGCAGGCCGTGCGTCTGGCGCGCCGCACGCGTAGCGTGATCCGCCAGAACCTGGCCTGGGCCGCGCTCTACAACGCGGCCTGCGTGCCGCTGGCCGTGGTGGGCTGGCTGCCGCCCTGGGCTGCGGGCCTGGGTATGGCCGCGAGTTCACTGGTCGTGGTGGGCAACGCCATGCGGCTGGCGAAATGATGGCCCCGAGCCCGCTTCGCTCGCGCTCCCCGCAGGGAGCTCAGGCGGCCTGGGGTGGCCCGGCCCGGGCCTGAGGTCACGCGCATGGACATTCTGTACCTGCTGATTCCGCTGTCGTCAGTGCTCGTGCTGGCCATCGTCGGTGTGTTCGCCTGGGCCCTGCGCAGCGGCCAGTTCGACGATCTCGAACGCGAGGGCCAGCGCATTCTTGGTGCGCCCGGCGAAGCCCCGCTTGATTCTCGTCAAGGCCTGACGGTGGCCGAGGCGGAAGAATCGACCCACTTGCAATGAGGAGTCGATCGATGGCCGAGACAGTCGCTGGCGGCAAGGAGCCGGTTTACACCGATGACGCAGTGCGCTGGTTCGCGCTGGCATCGGTGCTCTGGGGGGTGGTTGGCATGCTGGTCGGCGTGATCATCGCCGCGCAGCTGACCTGGCCCGAGCTGAACCTGGGCATTCCGTGGCTGAGCTACGGCCGCCTGCGCCCGCTGCACACCAATGCGGTGATCTTCGCCTTCGGCGGCTGCGCGCTGTTCGCCACTTCCTACCATGTGGCGCAGCGCACCTGCCAGACACGGTTGTTCGCGCCGGCCCTGGCCAAGTTCACCTTCTGGGGCTGGCAGGCGGTGATCGTGCTGGCGGCGATCACCCTGCCGCTGGGCATCACGCAAGGCAAGGAATACGCCGAACTCGAGTGGCCGATCGATCTCTTGATTACCGTGGTCTGGGTCGCCTACTCGGTGGTCTTCTTCGGCACCATCGGCATCCGCAAGGTGCGCCACATCTATGTCGCCAACTGGTTCTTCGGCGCCTTCATCCTGGCCGTGGCGTTGCTGCACATTGTCAACGCCGCGGTGCTGCCGGTCAGCCTGACCAAGAGCTATTCGGCCTATGCGGGTGTGCAGGACGCGATGGTGCAGTGGTGGTACGGCCACAACGCGGTCGGCTTCTTCCTCACGGCGGGTTTCCTCGGGATGATGTACTACTACATCCCCAAGCAGGCCGAGCGGCCGGTGTACTCGTACCGGCTGTCGATCGTGCACTTCTGGGCCCTGATCTTCACCTACATGTGGGCCGGGCCGCACCACCTGCACTACACCGCGCTGCCCGACTGGGCACAAAGCGTGGGCATGGTCTTTTCGCTGGTCCTGCTGGCGCCGAGCTGGGGCGGCATGATCAACGGCGTGATGACGCTGTCGGGCGCCTGGCACAAGCTGCGCGACGACCCGATCCTCAAGTTCCTGATCGTCTCGCTGTCGTTCTACGGCATGAGCACCTTCGAGGGGCCGATGATGTCGATCAAGACCGTCAACGCGCTGTCGCACTACACCGACTGGACCATCGGCCATGTGCACAGCGGTGCGCTCGGCTGGGTCGGGCTGATGACGATGGGCAGCCTGTACCACCTGATCCCGCGCCTGTACGGCCGCACCGCCATGCACAGTGTGCGCGCGATCGAACTGCACTTCTGGATCGCCACCGTCGGCATCGTGCTCTACATCGCCGCGATGTGGATCGCCGGCGTGATGCAGGGCCTGATGTGGCGCGCGGTCAACCCCGACGGCACGCTGGTCTACAGCTTTGTCGAGAGCGTCAAGGCGACCTACCCGTTCTACGTCATCCGCCTGCTCGGCGGCCTGCTGTACCTGGGCGGCATGGGCGTGATGGCGTGGAATGTGGTCATGACCGTGCGCCATGGATCAGCCCGCGCGGTGGTGATTCCGCCGCTGCGTGCGGCCCACGCCTGACCCCGATTTGACGAGGCAACCGACGATGGCTCAACCCAACGCACCCAGAGGTCACGAGAAGATCGAGACCAGCAACTTCCTGATGATCGTGCTGATCCTGATCACGATCGCCATCGGCGGCCTGGTCGAGATCGTGCCGCTGTATTTCCAGCGCTCGACGACGCAGCCGGCCGAAGGCTTGAAGCCCTATACCGCGCTGCAGTTGGCCGGCCGTGACATCTATGTCCGCGAGGGTTGCTACAACTGCCACTCGCAGATGATCCGGCCGTTTCGTGCCGAGACGCTGCGCTACGGCCATTACTCGACCGCCGGCGAGTTCGTCTACGACCGCCCGTTCCAGTGGGGCAGCAAGCGCACCGGCCCCGACCTGCACCGCGTCGGCGGCAAGTACAGCGACGAGTGGCAGCGCATTCACCTGAACAACCCGCGCGACCTGGTGCCCGAATCGAACATGCCGGCCTACCCGTGGTTGGCCAAGACCGCGGTCGATGCCGCGGTCATGCCCACCAAGCTGACCGCGCTCAGGCGGCTTGGCGCGCCGTACAGCGATGCCGAGATCGCCGGAGCCAGTGAGGCGGTGAAGGGCCAGACCGAACTCGACGCGATGGTGGCCTACCTGCAGGTGCTCGGCACCACGCTCAAGTGAGGAAGGACAGGTGATGGACATCAACGATCTGCGCAGCGCCGTCACGGTGATCGGGCTGCTGTTGTTTCTGGCGCTGGTGCTGTGGGTTTACGCCGCACGTCGCAAGAGTGCGTTCGACGACGCCGCGCAGTTGCCCTGGGTCGGCGAAGCCGACGCCTCGGCGCAGGAGAGGACCGGCAATGAGTGACTTTTTCTCCAGTGGCTGGTCGATTTTTATCGCCCTCGGCACGCTGCTCAGCCTGGTCGCCTGCCTGGTGCTGCTGTTCATCGCCGCGCGGCGGCGCGTGGCCAGCGGCGCGGTCGACGACAACACCACCGGCCATGTCTGGGACGAGGATCTGCGCGAGTTGAACAACCCCTTGCCGCGCTGGTGGATGTGGCTGTTCATCATCACGGTGCTGTTCGCATTCATCTATCTGGCGCTGTACCCCGGGCTGGGCAGTTTCGCCGGCAGCCTGAAGTGGAGCGGCACCGGCCAGTACGAAGCCGAGCAGGCCAGGGCGCGCAGCACGATGGCGCCGCTGTATGCGCGCTTTGCCACCATGAACGAGTCCGAACTGTCGCGCGACAGCCAGGCCATGGGCATCGGCGAGCGCCTGTTCATCAACAACTGTTCCACCTGCCATGGCTCGGATGCGCGCGGCAGCAAGGGGTTTCCCAACCTGACCGACAACGACTGGCTATGGGGCGGCTCCTTTGCGACCATCCAGCAGAGCATCACCGAGGGTCGGACCGGCGTCATGCCGCCGATGGCCGCGGCGATCGGCACCAGTGAGGACGTGCGCAACGTCGCCCACTATGTGCTGAGCCTGTCGGGCAGTCCGCACGACAACACTTCGGCCCAACTCGGGCGCTCGAAGTTCACGGCCTGCGCCGCCTGCCATGGCATTGATGGCAAGGGCAACCCGGCGCTCGGGGCGCCCAACCTGACCGACAAGATCTGGCTGCACGGATGGGGCGACCAGGCCGTCGTGGCGCTGATCAACGGCGGCAAGACCAACGTCATGCCCGCCCATGGCGGGCGCTTGTCGGCCGAGCAGATCCGCGTGCTCGCGGCCTATGTATGGAACCTGTCGCAGAGCACCAAGGTGGCGGTCAACCCGTGAAGCAATCCGCGCCGGCTATTCAAGGCGGCAGCGAGATCATCTGGCTTTACGAGAAACAGCAGACCATTCACGCCCGCACAGTCAGCGGTTGGTTCGCCAACTGGCGCTGGGCCTTCGTCTGGGCCACGCAGCTGGTCTTCTACGGCTTGCCGTGGCTGCAATGGAACGACCGCCAGGCGGTGCTGTTCGACCTCGCCTCGCGCCGCTTCTATCTCGGTGGCATGGTGTTGCACCCGCAGGACTTCATCTACCTGACCGGCCTGCTGATCGTCAGTGCCTACGGCCTGTTCCTGTTCACGGCCGTTGCCGGCCGGCTGTGGTGCGGCTATGCCTGCCCGCAAACCGTGTACACGGAAATGTTCATGTGGATCGAGCGCCGGGTCGAGGGCGACCGCATGGCGCGCATCCGCCTGGACGCTGCGCCGTGGCGTGCCGGCAAATTGTTGAAGCGCGGCGGCAAGCACGCGCTGTGGATCACGCTGGCCCTGTGGACCGGCTTCACCTTCGTCGGCTACTTCACGCCGATCAAGACCCTGTGGGCCGAGTCGTTCACGCTGAACTTCGGCCCGTGGGAATGGTTCTGGGTGCTGTTCTACGGCTTGGCCACCTATGGCAACGCCGGTTTCCTGCGCGAGCAGGTGTGCAAGTACATGTGCCCCTACGCGCGCTTCCAGGGGGCGATGTTCGACCGCGACACCTTGATCGTCAGCTACGACGCCGAACGTGGCGATCCGCGCGGCACTCGCGGCCGCGCCACCGATCTGAAAGCCGCCAAGCTCGGGCACTGCATCGACTGCGATCTGTGCGTGCAGGTCTGCCCGACCGGCATCGACATCCGCAACGGCCTGCAGAACGAATGCATCGGCTGCGCTGCCTGCATCGACGTCTGCGATAGCGTGATGGACAAGATGCAGTACCCGCGCGGCCTGATCCGCTACGACACGCAGAACGGCCTGGCCCAGCACCTGACGCGCGCGCAGCGTTGGCGCCGCGTGCTGCGCCCGCGCGTGCTGATCTACGGCTCGGTCCTGGCGCTGATCTGCGGCGCTCTGGTCATCAGCCTGGCGCTGCGCACGCCGTTCAAGGTCGACGTCGTTCGCGACCGCGTGGCGCTGGCGCGGCTGGTCGAGGACGGGCGTATCGAAAACGTCTATCGGCTGCAACTGATGAACGCCAGCGAGACGGTGCAACGATTCCGCATCACGGTCAGCGGCCTGGCGGCCCTTGCGGGTGCGCAGGTCGTCGGCAGCGGTGAGGTCACGGTCGGCTCGGCAGAGGCGCGCTGGGCGCCGGTGGCCGTGCAGGTCTCCCCAGAGGTGGCGCAGCGTGCCGGCAGCGGTGCGCACCCGATCGAATTCCGCATCGAGCAGCTGCCGGCGGCTGCTGAGGCCACCGTCTGGAAACGCAACGAGCGGTCGACCTTCGTCGTGCCGCGCTGAACAAAGGAGTCGAATATGTCCTCGCAATCCTGGCACGGCCCGGTCGCACCGTGGTGGCGTCACGGCATGGTCTGGTTGGTTGTCGGCGGTCCGCTGGTGGTGGTCTTGGCCAGCGTGGCGACGCTGCTGATCGCGGTGGCGTATCCCGACCCGGTCCTGCCGCTGCGCGCGCCGGCGGCCGAGGCGCAACAACCGGCGGTGCAAGCCCGCAACCACGCGGCCACGCCGCCACGCAGCGCTGATCGGCCGACGCCATGAGTCCGCCGGGCCGCTCCCAAGGCGAGTACCGCAGTGCGCAGCACGGAGGTTGCCTGATGTGCCGCCTCGCGCTGCAGATTCTCTGGCCCGCCTTTCTGATGGCCGGCGTGCTGGAAGTGCTGGTCTTCGCGGTCGTCGATCCTAGCGAGATGCGCTGGCCGGGTGGTGTGCCGATCGAGGCCTCGCGCCAGGCGATCTACACGCTGGCCTTCCTGGCCTTCTGGGGCGTGACCGCCGCGTCCAGTGCGATCACGGCGCTGTTGCTTTGGAATGCGGAGGCGGTGCGCCCTCAAGCTTGACCCGGATCAAGGTGCCAGCGGCACCCGAGGTGCACAGTGAGCGCACCATGCTGACTGACCGCGCCCCCATCTTTTCGCCTGCACTGCTGGAGCAGCTCGACACCAACGGTCCGCGCTACACCTCCTATCCGACTGCCGATCGTTTTCACGAGGGTTTCGGTGAAACCCAGTACCGGCAGGCGCTGGCTGCGCGAGCCGAACTGTCGCGCCACCAGGTGGCGCCGCCCCTGGCGCTGTACCTGCACATCCCGTTCTGTGAGTCGGTGTGCTACTACTGCGCCTGCAACAAGGTCGTGACGCGGCACCACGAGCGCGCTGGCGAATACCTCGATGCGCTGGAGCGCGAGATCGGCATGCATGCGCAGGCGTTGGGTGCGCGCCAACGGGTCACGCAGGTGCATTTCGGTGGCGGCACGCCCACCTTCCTCGCCGACGAGGAGCTGACGCGGCTGAACGCCGCGCTGCGCCGCGCGTTCGACATTGCCCCCGACGCGGAGTGCTCGATCGAAGTCGATCCACGCACCGCCACACCCGAGCGCCTGGCCCATCTGGCCGCACTCGGCTTCAACCGCATCAGCTTGGGCGTGCAGGACTTCGACGCGCAGGTGCAGCAGGCGGTGCACCGAGTGCAGAGCGTCGAGCAGGTGGAGTCGCTGATGAGCGCGGCGCGCGCGCTCGGATTTCAATCGATCAACGTCGATCTGATCTACGGCCTGCCGCAACAGACGCCCGAGCGTTTCGCGCGCACCATCGAGCGCGTGATCGAGCTGGCGCCTGACCGCATCGCGCTCTATGGCTACGCCCATCTGCCCGAGCGCTTCAAGCCGCAGCGGCGCATCGTCGAGGCTGATCTGCCCGATGGCGGCGCGCGCCTGGCCATGCTGGGCCAGGCGATCGAGGCCTTCGGTGGCGCCGGCTACGACTACATCGGCATGGATCACTTCGCCAAGGCACACGACGCGCTGGCCATCGCCAAGCGCGAAGGCCGGCTGCACCGCAATTTCCAGGGTTACACGACGCAGCCTGAGTGCGATCTGCTCGGTCTGGGTGTCTCGGCCATCGGCCGCGTCGGCGCCACGCATGCGCAGAACGCCAAGACGCTGGATGTCTATTACGGTGCCGTCAACGAGGGCCGCTTTGCCACCGTGCGCGGCCTGGCGCTGGACGCCGACGACTTGCTGCGCCGTGCCATCGTGATGGGTCTGATGTGCCGCGGCCGGCTCGATTTCGCAAGCATTCGCGCCGAGTTCAATGTCGACGTGCCGGCGCAGTTCGGCGCCGAGTTGCAGCGGCTCGACACGTTTGCGGCCCACGGTCTGCTGCGCGTCGATGCCGACGCGGTGCAAGTGACCGATGCCGGCTGGTACGTGGTGCGCGCGGTCGCGATGGTGTTCGACCGCTATCTGAGTGGCCGCGGTGCAACGCGAGAGCGCTTCTCCCGCATCGTTTGATGGAGGGCTTCGCCTTGATCGCGGCCGCCGCCTTGATGGGGCTGGCAGGCCTGCCGCATTGCATCGCCATGTGCGCCGCGCCCTGCGCTGCGCTCACGCGGGGTGGGGCGGCCTCGCAGGCGCTGTTCCAGGTGGCGCGCATTGCGGGTTACGCGGCGGCTGGCGCGCTTGCCGCGGCAAGCGTCGCGACGCTGCGCGAGGGTCTCGCGCTGTCACCCGCCTTGCGGCCGCTCTGGACGCTGCTGCATCTGGCTGCGCTCGCGGTGGGCCTGTGGATGCTTTGGCAGGGCCGTTGGCCCAGCATGATGCAGCGCGCCACGGTCACTTCGCTGCCTGTGGCGCCGGCGGGCTGGAGGCGCATCAAGGTCCCCGTGCGCAGCGCCAGCGCCGGTGCACTGTGGATCGCCTGGCCCTGCGCGCTGTCGCAATCGGCCTTGCTGGTGGCGGCTCTTGCATCCTCGCCGGGGCACGGTGCTTCCGCGATGGCTGCGTTTGCCCTGGCCTCGTCGCCCGCACTCTGGCTCGGCCCCTTGCTGGTGCGGCGCCTGCGGCCCGCGTTCAGTGGCACGGCGCAGGTCAGCGCCGCATGGCCGGTACGCGGGGCCGGCGCGCTCGTTGCGATCGGCTCGGGGTGGGCACTGGGCCACGGTCTGTGGGTGCGCATCGCAGCTTGGTGCGCGTGAGCGCCACAGCGATCACTTTCGACTGAACACGGACCGAGATTCAGAATTCCGCGTCGCGGCGCGGCGCGGGTGCGGAAAATTGGCGTCGGTGTCATGGCAGTGGCCCCGGGCCGAGCGGTGCCGGCAACTGGTTGAGGATGCGCGTGAACAGCGCGCGGTAGGCGGCGTCTTCGAAAGCCTGCCGCCGCGGTTCACCCAGCATCTCGAAGGCCAGCAGGCTGTGCTCGAGGTCGTGGATGTGGCGCTCGCCGCGGCTGTGGTCCTCGTCCAGTCTGTCGAGCAAGTCGCGCGACAGGGGTGTGCGGGCGTGCAGCTTTGGAAACAGCAGGTCCGACTCCTTGCGGTGGTGCGAGCGCTCGGGAAACTCGTCGATATAGAAGAGCATCGCGCGCAGGACCGCAAAGTCAGGCAAGGTGCCCTTGGCGGTGCTGCTCTAGCAGCGTGAACAGGGTGCGCAGCATGGCCGCGAGGTCGATCCGCAAGGCCTTAGGTCGTCGAGCGCGGCGCCTGCTTCTCGTAGCGGGTCTGGCAACTGATGCAGCGCGACGCCCAAGGCTGCGCAGCCAGGCGCGCCGGCGCGATGGGCTTCGCGCAGTCCTCGCAAGAGCCATAGCTGCCGGCGTCCATGCGTCGCAACGCCGTTTCAACCTGCGTCAGCTCTGCCAGGTCGCGACCGAGTTGGAAGTCATCGACACCCGCCCGGGTCACCAGGTCGGCCTGGTCCTTGCGATCGAGTACAACATTCGGCTCGCGGACGTCGTCGGCGAGCTTGGCTTGATCCAGACGCAGCTCCTGCCGCAGGGTCTCGGCGCGCTCGTCCAGGCGCAGGCGCAGTGACGCGAGTTCGAGGTTTAGGTGCTTGGGCATGAGCTCATTGTCTTGCCCGCGCCGGCCTTGGCGATTGACCGGGCGCAAGCGTAAAGTGGCAACCCGGCTCACTTCGATGCTGATCAAGACGCATTGGCGTCGATCGAGGCGGAGGTCGTTGCGTTCACGCCAGCGTGGCCACCAGCAGCGCCTTGACCGTGTGCAAGCGGTTCTCGGCCTGATCGACTACGACCGACGCCGCCGATTCGAAGACTTCGTCGGTGACTTCCAGGCCGTCTGTGCCGTACTTGCGGTAAACCTCCCCGCCTTTGCGGGCCTGGAGGTCGTGCAGCGAGGGCAGGCAGTGCATGAACTTCACCGCCGGATTGCCGCTGGACGCCAGCAGGTCGGCATTCACCCGGTACGGCTTCAATTGGGCGATGCGCTGGGCCATGATCTGATCGGGTTGGCCCGGACAGACCCAGGTGTCGGTGCAGATGAAGTCGACCTCGTGCACTGCCTCCTCGGGCGACTCGAGCAGCCGCAGGCGAGCGCCCGAGGCCGCGGTCTTGGCTTGCGCGGCATTGATCGAGGCCTGCGACGGCCACAATGCGCGTGGCGCGGCGATCCGCAAGTCCAGGCCCACCAGCACGGCACCCTGCAGCAGCGAGTCGCCCATGTTTCCGCTCGCATCACCAAGGTAGGCCAGTCGCATCTGCGACAGCGCCTTGTCGGGGCGATGCTCCTGCATCGTCAGGTAGTCAGCAAGGCGCTGCGTCGGGTGAAACGGCCGCGTCAGCCCGCTGTGGACCGGGACCCCAGCGAATTGCGTGAGCACGCTGACGATGCCGGGTTCGATACCGCGGCACTCGATGGCGTCATACAGGCGGCCGAGCACGCGGGCGGTCTCCATCAACGCGTCCTTGTCGCCGAGCAGCGGGTCGCCGTGGCCGACGACAGTCACGATGGCGCCTTGTTCCTCGGCCGCGGCTTCGAAGGCGCTGCGCGTGCGTGCTGCCGCCTTGGCGCCAAGCAGGGCGATGTTCCTGCCGCGCAGTTGCGGCCGCTCGGCGCCCGCGCGCTTGGCGCGTTTGAGTTCACGCGCCATCTCGAGCAGGAAGTCGACGTCGCTGGCACTGAGCTCGTCCAGCGACATCAGGCTCTGGTTCTTCAGCGCGTAGATCATCGCCAGCGCGCCGGATGGCGCCCCATCACGCGGGTGGACAGATCGGGTCTGCGGCTGCTTTCCAGGTGCATGCCGGTGAAGGTTAGTCGGCTGCTGCGCGCCGGTGTTGAGCGTCGTCAAGGCGGCGGCAGACGCCGGCCCCGCGCGGCCGGCCGGTTCAGGCGCTGCGGCGGGCCCGCAGGCAGGCCGCCATGGCGTCGGCCAGGGCCTCGCGGTCGTAGGGCTTCTTCAACACCGGCCAGCGCAGCGGCACCTCGGCGCCGCTGCCTTCCAGATGGCCCGTATAGCCTGAGGTGAGCAGCACCGCGATAGCCGGCTGCGCAGCCACGACCTGTTGTGCCAGCTGGCGGCCGTCGATCCCTGCGCCGAGCTGGATGTCGGAGAAGAGCAGGTCAAAGCGCGGGTTCAGTTCGACGGCGGCCAGGGCCTGCCCGCCATCGTGGCAGGTCTGTACCTCACAGCCCAGCGACTGCAAGAAGGTCTGTGCCACGCGGAGCACGTCAGCGTCGTCTTCGACCAGCAAGACGCGCAATCCGGTGGGCATGCGTGAGGGCTCGCTGACGCCTGCGCTGTCCGTCGCATCGTCGCTGGCGGGGTCGAGCGCCGGCAGGTAGAGCGTGACCGTGGTTCCCGCGCCGGGTGTGCTCTCGAGCTCGATGTGGCCTTGCGACTGCTTGACGAAGCCATAAACCGTCGACAGCCCCAGGCCGGTGCCGCGGCCGGCGGCCTTGGTGGTGAAGAAAGGCTCGAAGGCGCGATCGATCACTTCGGGCGGCATGCCCGTGCCGTTGTCTTGCAGGCTGAACCAGACATAGCGCGGCGTCGAACCCGGCAGCGCCAGTTCTTCGAGCGCGCGCGGCGTGCGCGGCGGCCCTTGCGCCTCGGGCAGCCCGCCGACGCCACAGCGCAGGACCATGGTGCCGCCCTCCGCCATGGCGTCGCGTGCGTTCACGGCCACGTTGAGCAGCGCCGAGTCGAGTTGCACAGCGTCGGCCAGGCATCGCGGGCATTGCGCCGGCGTCTCCACCAGCACATGGATGTGCTCGCCCAGCGTGTGGTGCAGCATGTCGGCCAGCGAATGCAGCATCGCGACCGGGTCCACGGCGGCCGGCGCCAGCGATTGGCGGCGCGAGAAGGCCAGCAGCTTGCCGGTCAGCTCGGCGCCGCGTTGCGCGGCGCGTGTGGCAGCGTTCATCAGTTGGCGGCTCAACCCGTGAGCCTGGAACTCGGGCTGGTCGGCCAGCATCTGCAGGTTGCCCAGCACAACGGTCAAGAGGTTGTTGAAGTCATGCGCCACGCCGCCCGTGAGCTGGCCCACGGTTTCCATGCGCTGCGAGTGGCGCAGTTGCACGTCGGCCTGCGCACGCTGCAGGCTGGTCGACAGCAGGCTGGCCACCGCCTCCGCGAAGGCCACTTCGTCGTCGCCGAACCTGCGTTCCTGCCGCGACCACGCGCCAAGTACGCCGATGATGCGGCCCCGATCAACCAGCGGTACCGCCATGCCGCACCCGGCACCGGCCTGGAGCAGCTGCGCCGGCACTTCGAAGCGTGTTTCGCGCGCAAAGCTGTCGACGATCAGCGGCGCACGCTGGGCCAGCACATGGCCCATCAGGTTGTCGGGCCGGTTCGGATAGGCGATGTCGAAGGCGGCATCGACGTCTGCATCGGCGCCCACTCCTGCGTAGCTGACCACACGCAACTCGAGCTCGTTCGGAGTGAGCAGGAAGACCGCTGCGGCGTCGGCCTCCAACGCCTCCTTGAAGCTGATGGGCGCGCGCCGCAGCACCTCGTCGGCTTCGAGGGTATCGACCGCCAGGCGACCAAGTTGGACGATGAACTCGTTGTAGTGTGCGCGTTGCATCGCGCGCTTGACGCGCGGGTAGGCGCCGATTCCGCGCAGCGAAGCGACCACGTAGTCGTGGCCGTTCGCGCGCAGCGGGCTGAGCGCGATTTCGACCATGACGTGGCTGCCGTCGGCACGCTTGGCATTCAGCTCGAGCTCGGAGCCCATCGGGCGGGACCGGGGCGCCAGCGCATAGCCGTGGCGCAAGGCAGCGTGGCGCGGTGCCACGTTGTCGGGGACCAGGGCGTCGACGCTCAGCCCCGGGAGCGCCTCGAGTTCGTAGCCGAGCAGGGCGGCCGCGGTGGCGTTGGCCCGCGCGATGAGGCCTTGCGCATCGACCAGCAAGACGCCGTCCGGGTAGGCCTCGAAGACGCGGCGAAAGACCTCGTCGGCGTCTCCCGGCGCAATCATCGTGGTGGGTCGTTGGCGACCAGCAGATAGCCTGCGCCGCGCACCGACTTCAACAGCTGCGGGTACTGCAGATCGTCGCCAAGCTTCTTGCGCAGTCGCCCGACCAGCACGTCGACCGCTCGATCGAAGGGTGCCGCCTCGCGGCCACGGGTGTTTTCGAGCAGGAAGTCGCGCGACAGCACGCGCCCCGCGTGCCGCGCAAAGACCGCCAGCAGGTCGAATTCGCCGGCAGTCAGGGCGATTTCGTTGCCGTCGCGGTCGAGCAGGCGGCGCGCGGCCAGGTCGAGGCTGAAGCCGGCGAACAGGAGGCGCTCGCGCGCTGCAGCGCCGCCGTTGCCACCCAGCGGCGACGGAGCCGCCGCATTGTCAGCGCCCGCCGTGCGCCGCAACACGGCCTTCACGCGGGCCAACAACTCGCGCAGATCGAAAGGCTTGGTGATGTAGTCATCGGCGCCGATCTCCAGGCCGACCACCTTGTCGACCGTATCGCCGCGCCCGCTGACGATCACCAGCCCGAGCCGGGCGATGTCGCGCACCTGGCGCGCCAGGGCCAGTCCGTCTTCGCCAGGCAGGCCCAGATCCAGCAGCACCAGCGCCGGCGCGTCGCGTTGCACCAGCTCAAGCAGCGCAGTGCCTTGGTGCAGTTCGGTGACCCGATAGCCGTGGCTGGTCAAGTAGGCGCCGAGCAACGCCGTGATGTCGGGCTCATCGTCGAGGACAGCGATATGGGCAAGGGGCACAGGGCGAAGTATGCCGTGCCCCGCCGGCAGCTCAATGGACCGCAAGGACCGGCAGGGTCGACTTCAGTTCGCCCAAGGCCATCCGCCTCACAAGGTGCCCTGACGGTAGCGCCGTGGCGCGGTCATCGCTTGACGTGGATCAGGCGCGCAGCGGGCGCGCTTCCAGATTCAACGCTTGTCGGCGCGCTGGCAGCCATCGGCGTGCTGCACGGCAGCTAGCAGGGGCCGTGCGCGCGGCGAGTTGGTGCCCGGGTGGCAAAAAGCTGATTTGGCGCAAGGGCAGTGCGCCGTGGATGCGGGACATTCGCATCAGAGTCGGCCGCAAGGCCAATCCTTGGAGACCGTAAACGAGCCCCAACCGATGACGAGCGACCACGAGCCCTTGACGCTGTTGCGCGGCCCTGCGCCCCGCACGAGCCCACGCGTCCGCCCACTGGATGAGGTGCGTTTCGCTTGGCAATCCCTGCTCGGGCCCGCACCCTTACCCGCCAAGCTGTTGGAGCAGCTCATGCGCGCGTCCACCGTGCGCCGTGCAGCAGCCGGGCAGCAGGTGCTGTCGCGCCTGCAACGCTCCAGCGCGATGCAAGTGCTGGTGCAAGGAGACGTCGGCCTCGGGGTCTTGACGCCACCGGCGCCGTTGCGCATCGAGCGCCACCTGCACGCCCCGGCGTGGCTCGACCTGGGCAGCGCCTGGCTGAACTGCCCGCCGGCCCTGGACGGGGTCGCGCTGGCCGAGGCCGTGATTGTCGACGTCCTGCGAAGCGAATTTCAGCGCCTGATGGAGCGCGAGCCGGGGCTGACGCGACGCACCGTCGACACCCTGGCGCAGCAGGTGCATGCAGCAACGACCATGGCTCATGACCTGATGCACAAGGATGCGCGGGCCCGTCTGGCCACCTGGCTGCTGCAACACTGCGGCGCGCAAGATCCGGCCACGGCGCGTATCGTTCTGCGCGAGCGCAAGCGCGACATCGCCTCGCAACTTGCCATGACCGCCGAGACGCTCTCGCGCCTGCTCAAGCACTTCAGCGACGACGGCCTGCTGCGGGTTGACGGCTACTCGATTGCGGTGCTCGACCCGGCCGGCCTGCTCGAGCAGGCGACTGCGGTTGAAACGCGCTGATTTCGCGCGCCAACGCTCCCACACACTCGTGAACGCCAGCGCGACCCATTCCACTGGATAAATCGGGGCGCGCTTGCGGCGCTTGCGCCGCGCCACGAGGGCAGCAGGTGGCCGGCGCGCAGCGGACGCGGTCGCTGCAGGACGCATTGGTCCTGATCGAGCGGGTGATGCAGATCGAAGCCTGCCTTGTCGAGCGCGGTCGTGCCAACGCGACGCAGATATCGCAACGCAGCCTCGGTGGACTGCACGGGAGCGTCGATCGGCCTGAAGAAGCGGCTGTGGGCGCCTTCGACCCGGCTCTGGCCTTGAGCGGCCAGGCCCAGGCCGCGATGCGAGACATGCCGCCTTGGAGTGGCTTGCCGGGCGTGCATTTTTCGCACCGTTCCGCACTGCCTGCACCCCAACCTAAAGTAGTCGGCTGATTCCGCCGTTATTCATGGTGTCGCTAAGGCAGGGCTTGGTTACCTTGCCGACAGGGGGTGCGCCATGTTCAATTGCCTGAGACTCGCTGCCGTGACGGCACTGTGTGTCGTGGTCGGCAGCGCCCACGCCCGCACGACGTCGCCACAGGATTGCGCGCAGGCTCCCGCTCTGTACACCGCGGGCGAGCTGAAGACTGCGTTTCGCGTCTTCTTCGCTTGTGCGATCGACGGCGACGCGGCTTCGTCATACAGCGCCGCGATGATGATGCGTTCGGGCGAGTCGACCGACGATGGTGAACCCAACGTGTTCGGCGCGCGCCTGTTCCTCGAGCATGCCGCCGCGCAGGGCTACACCGAGGCGATCTACGTCCTGGGCAAGGAGTACGACGTCGGCAGCTCCGCCTTCCAGCGCGACCTGCGCCTCGCCACCGACTTGTTCCGGCAGGCCGCCTTGCGCGGCCATGTCGATGCCCAGGTTGACCTGGGCACGCAGTACCTGCTTGGCCGCGGCGGCGTACCGCAGCATGATGGCACCGCGGCGCAATGGTATGAGCGCGCTGCCACCGCGGGCCACTGGGGGGCGCAATTCCTGATCGCCTCGATGTACGAACGCGGCAACGGCGTCGTTCGCAACGAACTGGCCGCGCTGCACTGGTACGAGCGCGCGCAGGCCGGGGGCGACGAAGTAGCGCCCTTGAAAGTCGCGCAGCTCAAGCTGCGGCTGGCCACGACGACACGGCAGCTGCGACTGGACTGAGCCGCTGACAGATTGCGCTTGCGCGGCGGACTGTCAGGCCGTGCCGTACTTGGTATCGAACGAGATGCCCATCGACTGCAGCAGCGGTGTCGGCAACTGACCGCCGACGCAAACGATGACGGCCGCATTGCGCAGCGCGATCAGGCCCGCTGCGGTCTGCAGCTTGACACGGTCGGCTTCAATCGAATGCACAGTCGATTCGAGTTCGACGCGCACGCGGCCGACGTGCTCGGCTTGGTCGAGCGCGAGGCGGTTCTTCTGCTTGACGCGGGAGAAAGTAGCGCTGCGGTAGGACAGGGTCACCGTGGTACCCGGCTGTTCGGCGAGGGCGACGGCAGCTTCCAACGCTCTGTCACCGCCACCGACCACGAGCGCCGCCTGGCCGTGATACGGGCTCGGGTCAATCAGCCGGTACACGACTTTGGGTGATTCCTCGCCCGGCACTTCCAGTTTGCGTGGCGTACCGCGCCGGCCCAATGCGAGCCGCACGCTGCGGGTGCGGTAGGTATTGCGGTCGGTGCGCACGACGAAACCGTCGCCGTCACGGTCGATGCCTTGCATGCACTCCTGGAACGTGATCGCCAGGCCGGTCTTGGCGACCACACCTTGCCAGAAGGCCCGCAGTGTTTCCTTCTGCACCTCGCCGAAGCGCACCGTACCCACCAGCGCCAATTTCACCGGTACCGTCATCGCGATCTTGTTGCGTGGGTAATGGAACACGGCCCCGCCGCGCGACAGTCCTGCTCGAGCAGCTTGTAGCGCACCTTGTGTTCGATGGCCGACAGGCCGGCCGACAATCCCGCGGGCCCGCAACCGACGATCACAACGTCGAAGTCATGCGAGCCACGGGCCCGCTTGCGAATCACTGCGATCGCCTGCCGCCCCTGTTCGGCGGCCTTGCGAATCAGGCCCATGCCACCCAGCTCGCCGGCGATGAACAGGCCTGGCACGTTCGACTCGAACTCCGGTGTCACCGTAGGAATATCGATGCCGCGCTTCTCGGTGCCGAACACCCGCGTGATCGCATCGACCGGGCATGCGCTAACGCAGGAACTCGAGGCCAGGCAACGCGCCGGGTCTATCACCGGGTGCAGCGACACGCTCACCCAGCCCTGCTTCGAGAGATTGTTGGAGCTGTTGCGCGTGAACGCGCTCGATGCGCCGCTGCCTGCGCACGTAGAGCGCCCACAGAGTGACCAGGACGACCGCGTAAAGGGCGAGGTACTCCATGCGCGGTGCACGGCCGACTTCAGGGCCCTGCAACGACCTCGCTGATTTGCACCTTCAGCCCGGCCGCGCCCGGCGCCACTGGCGCCGAGAAGCCCTGCAGGTCGCCGGCCTGCGGCGTGGCGTCGCCGCGAGCGCTGATGCGCGCGCCGACCACGACGCGCGACGCCGACGAC
>JANMSS010000317.1:0-4792 GCA_031389585.1 Burkholderiales bacterium
GGATCCAGTAGCCCATCAGCACCGGGATCAGCGTCACCGACAGGCCGGCAGCGGCCGCCATCGCATAGGTCTTGGTAAAGGCCAGCGGCCCGAACAGGCGGCCCTCTTGCGCCTCGAGCGTGAACACCGGGATGAACGACAGCGTGATGATCAAGAGCGAGAAGAACAGCGCTGGGCCGACCTCTTCGGCCGCCTTCGTCATCACCTGCCAGCGCGCCTCGCCTTCGAGTTTGCCGCCCGGGTTCGCGTGCTGCCAAGCCTCGATCTTCTTGTGCGCGTTCTCGATCATCACCACCGCGGCATCGACCATCGCGCCGATGGCGATCGCAATGCCGCCCAGCGACATGATGTTGGCGTTGATGCCCTGGTAGCGCATCACCAGGAAGGCGATCAGCACACCCAGCGGCAGCGCGATGATGGCCACCAGGGCCGAACGCAGGTGCCACAGGAAGACCACGCAGACGGCGGCGACGACGAGGAACTCTTCGAGCAGCTTGTACGACAGGTTCTCGACCGCGCGCTCGATCAGCGCGCTGCGGTCGTAGGTGGTGACGATCTCCACACCCTGCGGCAGGCTACGCGCCAACTCGGCGAGCTTGGCCTTCACGGCCGCGATGGTGGCCTGCGCGTTCTTGCCCGAACGCAGCACCACGATGCCGCCGGCGACTTCGCCCTCGCCGTCGAGTTCGGCGATGCCGCGGCGCATCTCGGGGCCGATCTGCACCGTGGCCACATCACCCAGGCGCACCGGAATACCGCCCTTGGCCGACAGCGGGATCGCGCGAAAGTCGGCCAGCGTCTTCAGGTAGCCGCTGGCGCGCACCATGTACTCGACTTCGGCCAGCTCGAGAACCGACCCGCCGGTTTCCTGGTTGCCGGCCATCAGTGCGTCGCGCACTTGCGCGTAGGTCACGCCGTAGGCCGCCAGTTTGGTGGGGTCGAGCACGACCTGGTACTGCCGCACCATGCCGCCGACGCTGGCCACCTCGGCCACGTTGGGCAGGCTCTTCAACTCGTACTTCAGGAACCAGTCTTGCAGCGTGCGCAGTTGCGACAGGTCGTTGCGGCCGGAGCGATCGACCAGCGCGTACTGGAAGATCCAGCCCACGCCGGTGGCGTCGGGCCCGAGCGACGCTTTCGCACTTGCCGGCAGCCGGCCCTGCACCTGGTTCAGGTACTCGAGCACGCGCGAGCGGGCCCAGTACAGGTCGGTGCCGTCGTCGAACAGCACATAGACGAAGCTGTCGCCGAAGAAGGAGAAACCGCGCACCGTCTTCGCACCGGGCACCGACATCATCGTCGTGGCCAGCGGATACGTCACCTGGTTCTCGACGATCTGCGGCGCCTGGCCCGGGTAGCTGGTGCGGATGATGACCTGCACGTCCGAGAGGTCGGGCAGCGCGTCGATCGGCGTGCTGCGCAGGCTGATGACGCCCCACACGCCGAGCATCAGCGTGGCCAGCAGGACCAGGAAGCGGTTGACCACCGACCAGCGGATCAGTCGGGCGATCATCGGGCCGCTCCGACGCGGGTGATCACGTAGCTGTCGCCCTGCTGGCGCAGCCCGAACTCGACGGTCTGCCCCTTGGCCAGGCCCTGCGCGAGTTTGCGGTCTGCGAGCTTGAACGGCATTGTCATCGCCGGCCACTGCAACGACGCGATGGCCTCGTGCGTCAGCGTGAGCATGTCGCCATCGATCGCGACCACCACGCCTCGCGCGCGGTGCTCGGCGGCAAGCGCGGACGCGCTGAGGGCAACCGCGCTGGCAGCGGATGCGGCGGCTGTGGCTGGCGCTGTGGGCCCGGCGGCCCGCGCCAGCACGCCCTGCAAACTCGCTTCCGAATCGAGCAGGAACTGGCCCGAGCCCACCACCTGCTGCCCTGCCGACAAGCCGCTGCGGATGACGATGCGGTCATCGACCTGCTCGCCGACCTCGACCTCGACCGGCCGGAAGCGCCCCGGCTGCTCCGACAGGTACACCAGGCTGCGCTTGCCGGTGCGGATCACGGCCTCGGCCGGCAGCACCAGTGCCTCGCGCTGCGGCCCGCGCAGGCTGACCTGCGCAAACAGGCCGGCCTTCAGCCGCTGCCGCGGGTTGGGTAACTCGATGCGCACGCGCAGCGTGCGCGTCTCGCGGTTGCCCTCGGGCAGGATGGCCGCGACCCGCCCCTTGACCACCTCACCCGGCAGCGCCGCAAAGCGCGCCTCGACCGCCTGCCCGGGCTGGATCGCCGCGGCCTGCACTTCGGGCAGCGCCGCTTCGAGCCACACCGTGCCCAGGCCGTTGATGCGGGCCAGCGTCATCCCCGGCGCCACGGTCATGCCGGCGCGCACCATCAGCTCACTGATGACGCCGCCGGCCGGGGCCGTGATGGTCTGCAAGGCCACCGGCTGGCCCGTGCGTTCGATGAGATCGACCATCGCCGCCGCCATGCCCAGCAGCAGCAGTCGCTGGCGCGCGGCCTGCGCCAGCGCCGCGTCGCCGGTGCGTTTCACCGCCAGGTATTCCTGCTGCGCGCCGAGCCACTCGGGGTTGAGCACATCGACCAGCGGCGCGCCGGCCGCCACGATGTCGCCCGGCGCGCGCGCATAGACGCGCTCGACGAAGCCGGCCGTGCGCGCCTGCACGATGCTGATGTCGCGCTCGTTCAACTGCACCGTGCCGACGGCCTCGACCACCGCGCCGATCAGGCGCGTCTCAACCGTCACCAGGCGCAGCCCGAGCGCCTGCTGGGCCTGCGTCGACACCGCCAGCGCCGGGCCGCGGCCGGCCGCGGCCTGGCCTTCCTCGGCGTAGCGCGGCACCAGTTGCATGTCCATGAACGGCGACTTGCCGGGCTTGTCGAACTTCTGCGTCGGCGACATCGGGTCGTACCAGTTCAGCACTTTGCGCTCGGCCGATGCCGACGCGGCGGGCGCTTGCGCCACCACGCCGACGGCGCCGTGCTGCGCGCTGCTGCGCCAGGAGGCGATGCCCCAGCCGACAGCGATGCCGACGGCCAGCGCGGCGAACGTAAAGGTGAGTTGCTTGGTATTCATTTCAGTTGCTCCACTGCACTTTTGGTTGCCTTGCCGGGTGGCCGCCGCGGAACTGGCTTTGCCAGGCCGCATGGCCGGATGGCCGCGGGACGCGGCCATTCCTCGGCCCGTCCAAGCCGACGCAGGTCGGCTTGGAGCCGCGGGCCTCGGCCCCCTGGGGGGGGCGGCGAAGCCGCTTCGGGGGGGGCCGTCATTCCGCAATCAGGGTGGTCAGGCGCACGTGCAAGGCCGCGCGCTGGGCCTCGAGCTCGATCAACCGCAGCCGGGTTTCGACCGCCTCGCGGCGCGCCGTCAGCACGGCGGCCAGATCGCCGCGGCCGGCCTGGTAGCTGGCCATCGCGAGGGCCACGCGCTCGGCCGCCAGCGGCTGACCGCTGCCCAGCAGGCGCGCCCGTTGCGCGTCCAGCGCCTGCAGTTCGGCGAGCTGGGTGTCGAGTTCTTCGCCGTGCCGGCGCAGGGTTTCTTCGCGCTCGGCCTCGACGCGCAGGACTTCCTTCTGCCTGGCCACGATCTGCGGCTGTTGGCGCTGCCCCTTCTGCCACGGCAGGTCCAAGCTGAACTGGAACGAGACCATGTCGCCGTACTGCGCGCCGCGCCGGCTGTAGGCCACTTCCCAGGCCCAGTCGCCACGCTGCTCGGCGCTGGCCTCACTCACGTCGGCCTGGGCCATGGCCTGCATCGCGGCATAGGGTGCGATCTCGGCGTGGCGGTGCAGGCCGGCACGCACGGTGTCGGCCTGCAAGGCTTGTGCGGGTGCAACGCCCTCGAGCGCCTCGTCGGCGCGCGCACCGACCCAGCGGCGCAATGCCGCGCGCGCCTTGGCCACGTCGCGCACCGCGTCGTCGCGGCGGTCGGCCAGCGCCAGCGCCTCTTGGCGCGCCATCGTGTGCTCGGCCGGCATGGCCTTGCCCGAGGCGATGCGCGCGTCCAGCGTGTCCTGCAGGACACGGTTCTCGCGCTCGAGCTCATCCAGTTGCACCGCGCGGCGCTCGGCGAAATGCACGCCGAGCCAGGCCAGCGCCGCCTCGCGCTGCACCGTGAGCTGGGCCACCGCCAAGTTTGCCCGCTCGCGCTCGACGCGGGCCCGCGCCCCGGCGGCGCGCGCCTCGCGTTTGGCGCGGTTCGGCACCTCCTGCATCACGCCGATGCGCTGCATCGTCATGAAGTCGCGCGTCAGGCTGAAGCGGTCGGCACCGCTGACGGGCAGGTTCTCCACGCCCAGCGTGAGGCGCGGATCGGGCAGCGTGGCCGCCGCCGGCTGCACGGCCTGGGCGCCGGCCAGGGCGTGCTGTTGCGCGGCCAGCGACGGCGCCTGCTCGCGCGCGATGCGCGTGGCCTCAATCAGGCTCAGGCCGGCATGGCCCAAGGCCGGCACGCACAGCGCGGCCAACGCCATGCACGTACGCATGCGGGAGGGAAAGCAAACCATGACATGTCCTTCAAAGCCAACGACACGATTGACACGAACGGACCCGCTCTGCAGCGATGCAGAGCGGCCGAACTGCCCGCGCTAGGAGCCCCCAAAGACGCCTTCGGCGTCGGCCCCCAGGGATCAGAAGGAGCCCCTTCGTGGCCCTTGGGGCGTCGCCCGCTTGGGGCGGCCCAGCGCGGTCTAGCAGCGAAGGACGAGCAGGCGCAGGTACAAGGGCGGCGAGCCGGGCGGTGAGGCGCCCGCGGTCATCGAGGGCGCGCGGCTCGGCGGCTGCGCGGTCAGCAGCGCGGTATGCCGCCAGTCCAGTACCGCCAGCAGGAC
>JANMSS010000368.1:0-4295 GCA_031389585.1 Burkholderiales bacterium
CGGCGCGCGCTTCAGCTTTCGCTTCTAGCCCCTGCAGGTCGATGTCGCGGCAGCGCCCGACGCCGCGCCGGACAGCATCGTCAGCGACGCCCTCGCCTAGAGGCCGCCACCCAAACCGCGTCTGGGAAAGCCCGCTGTGCGGACCGCATGGGTACCGGTAGGCTACAGGACTTGTCCATGCCTGAACCGAGGTCCCCAATGAGCAATGTCGCCCCCGATGCCCTGGCCCTGCAGCGCCTTTACCACTGGGAGAAAACCACACCCGACCGCGTCGTCTTTACCCAGCCCTACGACGGCGCCGCCAAAGGTACCGGGCAAGTCCGCACCTGGACCTGGAAACAGGCGCTGGACGAGACGCGGCGCATGGCCACCCATCTGCAGAGCCTGGGCCTGCCGCCCGGCGAGAAGATCGCACTGATCTCGAAGAACTGCGCGCACTGGCTGATGACCGACTGGGCCATCTGGATGGCCGGTTTCGTCTCGGTGCCGCTGTACCCGACCCTGGCCGCGGGCACCATCCGCCAGATCCTCGAGCACAGCGAGGCCAAGCTGCTGTTCGTCGGCAAGCTCGACGGCTGGGACGGCATGAAGGCCGGCGTGCCCGCCGGGCTGGCCTGCATCAGCTACCCGCTGTCGCCGAAGAACGACTTCCCGACCTGGGAGGACATCGTCGCCAAGACCGCGCCCCTGGCCGGCAATCCGGTGCGTCCGGCCGAAGAGATGGGCACGATCATGTACACCTCGGGCACCACCGGCATGCCCAAGGGCGTGATGCACAGCTTCGGCGCGTTCGCCTGGAGCGTGCAATCGGGCCTCAAGCGCATCCCGCTGAACAGCAGCGGGCGCATGGTCTCCTACCTGCCGCTGTCGCATATCGCCGAGCGCACGCTGGTCGAACATGGCCTGCTGGCCACTGGGATGCAGGTCTGGTTTGCCGAGTCGCTTGACACCTTCACGATCGACTTGCAGCGCGCCAAGCCCACGGTCTTCTTCTCGGTGCCGCGGCTGTGGGTCAAGTTCCAGCAGGGCATCAACCACAAGATGCCACCGGCCAAGCTCGACCTCCTGCTCAAGCTGCCGGTCATCGGCGGCCTGGTGCGCAAGAAGATCCTCAAGGCGCTCGGGCTGGATCAGTGCACCTTTGCCGCCGGCGGCGCGGCGCCAATGCCGCCGCAGCTCCTGCGCTGGTACAACAAGCTGGGCCTGGACCTGGTCGAGGTCTATGGCATGACCGAGAACTGCGGCGTCTCGCACGCCACCCTGCCGGGCAAGCAACGGCCGGGCACCGTCGGCCTGCCCTACGAGGGCATTCTCAGCCGCATCGACCCGGCCAACGGCGAAATCCAGATGAAGAGCCCCGGGCTGATGATGGGCTACTTCAAGGAGCCCGAGCAAACGCGGGAGGCCTATACCGCCGACGGCTGGCTGCACACCGGCGACAAGGGCAGCCTCGACGCCGAGGGCAATTTGAAGATCACCGGCCGCGTCAAGGATCTGTTCAAGACCAGCAAGGGCAAATACGTCGCGCCGGCGCCGATCGAAGACCGCCTGGTGATGCATGCGGCGGTCGAGGCCTGCGCCGTCACCGGCGCCAACCTGGGTCAGCCGCTGGGCATCGTGATGCTCAACGCCGAGGGGATCAGCCAGGCTACCGATGCGGCGGGCCGCGAGGCGCTCGAAGCCTCGCTCAGCGTGCACCTGGCGGCCGTCAATGAACAGCTCGACCCGCACGAGCAGCTGGAGTGCCTGGTGCTGGTGATCACGCCGTGGAGCGTCGACAACGGCTTCATCACCCCGACCTTCAAGATCAAGCGCAACCGTGTCGAAGAGGTCTACGGCGCGAACTACGAACGCTGGGTTGGCGGGCGCAAGAAGATCATCTGGGAAGGGGCCTGAACGGCGCTCTGGACTGGGCGCGGCTGCGGCTCAAGGAAACGCAGGGCCGCCCCAAGTTTCCTGGCTCCCCCGCGGGGGGGCGGACGCCGCAAGGCGGCGGCCTTGGGGGCGCTCAGTCAAGGGTGACCTCGCCGCGCACCGCGCCGGCCCGGTCGGCCTGCGCGCTCAGGCCCACGCGCGTGCCCTTGGGCGCGCGCACGACCCACTCGGCCAACGCCCTGTCGGCCGTGATCTCGCGGTTCGGGACGAAGGCCTGCTGGCTGGTCTTTGGGGCGTGCCCTTCGAGCTGAGGGCCTTCCTGCCGGTACTTGCCGTTGACCAGCGAGACCTCGGGTGACTCGGGCAGGTGGATTTCGAACATCACGCCGCGCACAATTTTTCGCTCGAGCGCGCGCTGCGTGACATAGGCCGGCAGCCAGCCGCTGTTGGCGACCGCCATGCGGATGCGCCAGGTGTCAGGGCCGAGCGCGCGCACTTCGGTGCGCAGCATCTCGAGCCTGGGCAGCGACAGCGCGATCTGCGTCAGCCAGGCCGGGAAGCGCGCCGCTTCGCGTTCGCGCAGCGCCGGCGGCGGGTTGCGCCAGAAATTCATCTTGTCCCAGCCGCCGATCTCGACCAGGCCCAGTTGCGGGTGCATGAAGGGCTTCCAATCGACGAAGGCCTGGCCGGCGCATTGCTCATCGCTCCACTTCAGCAGCTTCAGGTCGTCTTCAACCGGGTGGTCGCGGTACCAGTGGATCCAGTCGTAGTCGGTGATCCCGGCTTCCTTGTTCGGCGACCACAGCTCGACGGTCCAGAACAGCGCACCCAGGTGTTCGTAGAGCCAATCCTGGGTCCCGGTGACGATCTCCTTGGGGTGGTACTTGAAGTCGTGAAAGATGCTGATGGCCGGGTAGCCGGTGAGCTTTTCGCCGATCTCGGAGAAGCGCTTGTAGGTCCACAGGTCCTCGGGGACCATGTCGTCGTCGCTCTGCGTGCCCATCGGCCGCAGGATCACGCCGCTGTGGGTGTGAAAGCTCACCGCCGCGCCGATGTTGCGGTGCGTGGTGATGAAGGCCACCATCGCCCGCACCTCCGGCTCGCTGGTCGGGTAGGGGCCGGCGCCGACCTGCTCGAATTCCTGGCGCCAGTAAGCGGGGAAGTTGCGGTTCAGGTCCAGGCCCTCGGGGTCCTTGTTGACCTTGACCATCAGGCCGTCCCAATGGGTCAGCGTGCCTTCTGGCATCAGCCGGTAGTAGTGGCCGCCGAACTCGCCCGGCTCGCGGGCCACCAGCAGGCGCGGCTCGGTCGGGTGCTTCTTGTAGGCGCCATGCGGATCGGGGATGCGCATCGACAGCATGCGACCGTCGCCGTCAACGTCTTCGACGCTCAGCCCTTCGACCGGCTCTTCGTCGAACGGGTAGCGCCGCGTCGTGGAGCGGATGTGGCGCGGCCGGTCGGCCAGCGCCAACTCGGCGCCGTCAGGGTTCAGGCGCGGGCAGATGTAGACGCAGCGGGTGTCGAGCAGTTGGGTGATGTCGAGATCGATGCCATGCCCGCTGACCAGCTGGTGCAGGTAGTACAGGCAGGCCGTGCTGGCGGTCAGTTCGGCGGCATGGATGTTGCCGTCGATCCAGAACGCCGGCTTGTCGGTGTCATCGCCGGTCGCGCTGTGGGTCACCACCGCGACCCAAATGTCTCGGCCTTCGTGGCTCTTGCCGATCGAACGCACGCTGACCAGCTGCGGCGCGGCATCGGCATAGTCGAACAGCAGCCGCGTCAGCTCGCTGTAGCGGTAGAAGGTGTCGAAGCGGGGGATGGGCAGGTCGGTCATGGCGGGATTGTGCCGATCCACGCGAAGGCTGGCATCGCGCGACTTGGGGGTGCGAGCGGACGCCGTGCGCCGTGTGCGCCGTAACCGGGCCGGCTGAGCGATGCCGGTCGCCGTGCTGCGGCGCGGCGCGGGCTAGGACACGCACGCCCCGTCGACGAACACCCTCACTTCACCCGGCTGCATCGCGCGCCAGTTCTCGTTGCGTGTCATGGGCTCGGTGGCAACGATGGCAACGCGGTCGGTCGGGGTGGTCAGCGCGGCCAGGTCCAGCGTCACGTCGTCGTCGGCCAAGGTGGCGGCGCAGAAGGGGTGCGCGCGCTCGACCCAGGCCAGATGCGTGCTGCAGTGCGCCCACAGCGCCTGGCCGTTGGACAGCAGCATGTTGAAGCTGCCATGCGCGGCAATCACGGGCATCAATTCGCCCAGCGTCGTGCTCAACTCGGCCACGCTGGGCACGCTGGCGTGGGCCTTGGCCAGTTCCTGCATCAGCCAGCAGAAGGCCCGCTCGCTGTCGGTGTCGCCGACCGGGCGGAAGGCCGCGTGCAGCGGCGGCGCAAAGCCCTTGAGGTCGCCGTTGTGGGCCAGG
>JANMSS010000369.1:0-3507 GCA_031389585.1 Burkholderiales bacterium
GGGTAGATGCAACTCGAGCCCAGGAACATCAGCCGCTGCACGCCGGCCAGGTGTGCGCCGTGGATGAGGTTGACTTCGATCAGCAGGTTCTGGTAGATGAAGTCGGCGCGGTAAGTGTTGTTGGCCTGGATGCCACCGACCTTGGCCGCTCCGACGACGATGTACTCCGGCTGCTGCTCGGCCAGGTAGGCATGCACGGCGCGCTGGTCGGTGAGGTCGAGCTCGGTGCGCGTGCGCGTCAGCAGATTGGCGTACCCGCCGGCCTGCAGGCGGCGCACGATGGCGCTGCCCACCATGCCGCGGTGGCCAGTGACGAAGATCTTGGCGTTCTTGTCCATCAGTTGCGGGTCACTTGCGGCCGTAGGTGTCTTCGAAACGCACGATGTCGTCCTCGCCCAGGTACGAGCCCGACTGCACTTCGATGATCTCGAGCGGCACCTTGCCGGGGTTGGCCAGCCGGTGTTTCTGGCCGAGCGGGATGTAAGTGCTTTGATTTTCGCTCAGCGTCATGACCTGGTCGCCATTCGTCACTTCCGCAGTGCCGCTGACCACGATCCAGTGCTCGGCGCGGTGGTGGTGCATCTGCAGGGACAGGCTCGCCCCGGGCTTGACCATGATGCGCTTGACCTGAAATCGCGGCCCGGAGTCAACGCTGTCGTACCAGCCCCAGGGGCGGTGCACCTTGCGGTGCAGCGTCTTTTCGCTGCGCCCCCGCGCCTCAAGTGTGGCGACGATCTTCTTCACGTCCTGGCTGCGCGTGCGGTCGGCCACCAGCACGGCATCGGGTGTCTCGACCACCATCACATCCTGCACGCCGATCAGGCTGACCAGCCGGCTGGTGGCGTGCACCAGCGTGTTGTGGCTGTCGTGCACCAGCGCGTCGCCGAGCGCCGCATTGCCGTCGGCGTCCTTGTCGGCCGCCTGCCACACGGCATCCCAGGCGCCGAGGTCGTTCCAGCCGGCGGCCAGGGGCACCATGCGGATGTCGAAGGCGCTGCCGGGGCAGCGCTCCATCACGGCGTAGTCGACCGATTCAGAGGGAACCCTGGCGAACTCATCCTTGCCTGGCCGCACGAAGCTGGCGTCGGTGCTGCGCGCGGCCCATGCAGCGCGTGTCGCTACGGCGATGTCGGGTCGAAACTGCTCCAGTGCCGACAGCCACACCGACGCGCGGACCACGAACATGCCGCTGTTCCACGTGTAGTGGCCGTCGGCGACGTAGCGCTCAGCGGTGGCGAGGTCAGGCTTCTCGACGAACTGCTCGACGCGTGCGGCACCGTCAGCGCTGGCCGCGCTCTTGATGTAGCCGTAGCCGGTTTCTGGCTGGTCGGGCGTGATACCCAGCACCACAACAGCACCTCGCGCGGCCTCGCGGACTGCGACTTGCAAGGTCCGCGTGAAAGCGCCAAGGTCAGCCATGGTGTGATCGGCCGCGACGACGACCAGCACCGGGTCGGCGCCGCCCTCAGTCGCTTGCAGCGCGGCCAAGGTCATTGCCGGCGCGGTGTTGCGCGCCGCGGGTTCGAGCACCACGGTGCCGGGGTTGCCGCCGGCTTCACGCAGCTGATCGAGCACCAGGAAGCGATGCTCCTCGTTGCCAATCGTCAGCGGCGGCGCGAGTCTGATGTCGTCGGCGGCAAGATCTTGCAATCGCTGCACTGCCAGCTGGAACAGGCTGCGGTTGTCTTTGGTGAGGACCAGAAACTGCTTCGGATAGCCGGCCCGCGACAGCGGCCACAGGCGTGTGCCACCGCCGCCGGCCATGATCACGGGTTGAACGGGGATGGCTTTAGTCATGGGGTTAAGCGGCGGCGTTGGTGCCAGCAGTGGAGCAGCACGATCGAATCATCGTGCTCTTCGTAGATCAGCGTGTAGCTGGTGCGGCTGACAACGCATTCGCGAGTGCCTGGAGTCTGCAATGAAGGCCAAGCCTTCTGCAAGCTCGAGCAATGCCGCTTCGCTCCATTCAAGCCGCTTGATTTGACGATGGGGCATGCCGGCTCAGCAATTCTTCCAAGCGTGCCATCGCAGCTGTGTGATCGATTGCGCCATGTGTCGCGACGCTGGCGCGTGCCCGTGCGACGGCGCGCAAGACGCGCTCGGTCTCGTCGAAACCGTCGCGCAACACGAAAGCGAAGGCGTGTTCGACCGAACAGCCGGCTGCCTCAGCGATCCCTTCGATCCGCTGTTGGTCGCGAGGTGTCAGTCGCATCGTTGTCACGTTGATTCTCCTGGAACAAAAGCCAAGGATACTGTCGGCTACGGCAAATCCGCAGCGCCGATTGTCGGCGCTGCGCCATCCTTCGCGGCGAGTTTCGGTGCGCTGCCCAGCAATGGCCAGTCGATCCCGATCCCCGGGTCGTTCCAGGCAATGGCACGCTCACAGTCGCGGGCGTAGTAGTCGGTCGCCTTGTACAGGAAGTGCGTGTCGTCTTCCAGCGCCAGGAAGCCATGCGCGAAGCCGGCCGGGATCCACAGTTGGCGGTGGCTTGCGGCGTCCAGCGTCATGCCGACCCAGCGGCCGAAGGTGGCCGAGCCTTTGCGCACATCCACGGCCACATCAAACGCGCTGCCGCGTACCACGCGCACCAGCTTGCCCTGCGCATGCGGCGGCAGTTGGTAGTGCAGCCCGCGCAGCACGCCGCGCTGCGAGCAGGAGTGGTTGTCCTGCACGAAGGTCACGGCCTTGCCGACTGCGGCGTCGAAGGCGCGCTGGTTGAAGCTTTCCATGAAGAAGCCGCGTTCGTCGCCGAAGACCTTGGGCTCGAGGATCAGTACGCCGGGCAGCGCGGTGGGCGTGACGTTCATGAGGTTCAGTGCGAGAGCGTCGACAGTCGCAGCACGTCCAGGCCCTTGAAGCGCAGGAAGTCGCGGTCGAACGTGACCAGGCGAAGCCCGGCCGCCGTGGCAAATGCTGCCAGGTACATGTCGGTCAGCAGGCGCGGCACGGGTGTGCCGCCGTCAGTGCCATCGAGCATGCGGGTCAACAGTTGCGCACAACGCGTCGGCTCATTCAAGAAGCCGACCTCGGGCATGTTCATGAAGTGGCCATAAACGGCGGCCGCACGCGGCAGCGTCACCGTGGCTGAGCCCATGACCTTGGGCTGGCAAAGCAGCCGCAACAAAGCGAGCATGGTCACACGGTTGAACCACACCGCAGGCAGCTCCTTCTGCTGCCAATACGACTGGGCAGCCTTGTGGTGCGGGTGGGAGGGCGCCGATAGCGCGAGCCACACGTTGACATCGGGCAGGTCCCCCCGCGGTACGACGGGGCGCGCGCCTTGCCCTGGCTGCGTGTCACTCGTCATCGAGAAGCTCAAACAGGCGCGCGTTGGTGGGGTTCTTGATAGCGAGCGGTCGCCTTGGAACGAGGGTCGGCAGCTTGCTGCGCGGCGCCCTGGAGGGCGTTGCACTGCGCTGCGCGAGGCCGCGTTCGACCAATTCGGCGATCAGGCTCTTGAGCGTCGTGCCGTCGAGCGCGGCCTGCGCCTTGAGCTGGCGCAGCAG
>JANMSS010000371.1:0-5584 GCA_031389585.1 Burkholderiales bacterium
GCATAGGCGTTGAGCGATTCGAGGTAGCGCCGCTGGCCCTCGTTGAACAGGATGTCGAAGGCCAGCGTGCTCTTGCCCGACCCCGAGACACCGGTGATGACACTGAACTTGCCGCGCGGGATCGACACATCGAGCGACTGCAGGTTGTGCTCGCGGGCATTGACGATGCGGATCGACTCCTCGGCCTGCGCGCGTTGCCGAGTCGCGCGCACGAAGTGCTGCAGGGGCCGCCCTTCTTCGACGCGCTGCACCAGCCCGAGGGCCACCTCGTAGTCGGCCAGCGCGCGGCCGGTGTGCGAGCTCGGGTGATGGCGAATCTCTTCGGCAGTGCCGGCGAACACCAGCTCTCCGCCGGCCTCGCCGCCCTCCGGGCCGAGATCGATGACCCAATCGGCGGCACGGATCACGTCCAGGTTGTGCTCGATGACGATGATCGAATGCCCGGCGTCGAGCAGCTTGCGCAGCGCACGCATCAGCTTGGCGATGTCGTCGAAGTGCAAGCCGGTGGTCGGCTCATCGAAGAGGTACAGCGTCCCTTTGCGGGCCAGGCGCTGCGTCGGCGTGCCGATGGCTTCGGCCAGATACCCGGCCAGCTTCAGACGCTGCGCCTCACCGCCCGACAGGGTCGGCACTGGCTGGCCCAGGCGCACATACTCGAGGCCGACGTCGACGATCGGCTGCAGCACGCGCAGCACCTCGCGGTCGGCGGCGAACAGCTGCACCGCCTCGCTGACGGTCAGGTCCAGCGTGTCGGCGATCGACAGCAGCCGGTCGCCGCGCACGACCTTCACGTCGAGCAATTCGGCGCGGTAGCGGCGGCCGTCGCAGTCGGGGCAGCGCAGGTACACGTCCGACAGGAACTGCATCTCGACATGCTCGAAGCCCGACCCGCCGCAGGTCGGGCAGCGGCCGTTGCCGGCGTTGAAGCTGAACATGCCAGCGCCGTAGCCGCGCTCGCGGGCCAGCGGGGCTTCGGCGAAGAGCCGGCGGATCTCGTCGAAGGCACCGACGTAGCTGGCCGGGTTGGAGCGCGCGGTCTTGCCGATCGGGCTCTGGTCGACAAACACCGCGTCGCTCAACCAGTCGCTGCCGAGCAGGCGCTCATGGGCGCCCGGCGTCTCGGTGGCCTTGCCGAACTTGCGCGCCAGTGCCGGGTAGAGCAGGTCCTGCATCAACGTGCTCTTGCCCGAGCCCGACACGCCGGTCACCGCGACCAGCCGCAGCAGCGGAAACTCGATCGTGATGCCCTTCAGGTTGTGCTCGCGCGCGCCTTCGAGCACCAGCCGCGGCGTGCTCTCGGTCACTAGGCGCTTGATGCCGCTGCTGACATGTTTTCTGGCGCCAAGATAGGCGCCGGTCAATGTGTCGGCATGACGTGCCATGTCCGGCGTGCCGTCGAAGACGATCTGTCCGCCGCGCTCGCCGGGCCCCGGGCCCATGTCGATCAGGCGGTCGGCCGCCAGCATCACCGCCGGGTCGTGCTCGACGACGACCAGGGTGTTGCCGGCGTCGCGCAACCGGTGCATGGCCTCGACGATGCGGCCCATGTCGCGCGGGTGCAGGCCGATGCTCGGCTCGTCAAGCACGAACATCGTGTTGACCAGCGAGGTGCCGAGCGCCGTCGTCAGATTGATGCGCTGGACTTCGCCGCCGCTGAGGGTGCGGCTTTGGCGGTCCAGCGTCAGGTAGCCGATGCCGACGTCGCAAAGGTACTTGAGCCGCGTGCGAATCTCATCCAGCAGCAGCTTCAGCGCGTCGTCGAGCATCGCCTCGGACAGGCTCAGCGTGGCGAAGAACCGGCGCAGCCGGTCGATCGGCAAGCGCATCAGGTCGTGCAGGGCCAAGCCGTCGAGGGCTTCGAGTTGCTCGCGAGACCAGGCCACGCCAATCGGCATGAAGCGCTCGGCACTCGGCAGCGCCGCATCGGCATTGGCCTTCGAGCCCAGCCGCCACAACAGGGCCTCGGTTTTCAGCCTGGCGCCACCGCAGACATGGCAGGGCGTGTAGCTGCGGTATTTGGACAAGAGCACGCGGATGTGCATCTTGTAGGCCTTGCTCTCGAGGTACTCGAAGAAGCGGCGCACGCCGTACCACTGCTGGTTCCACTTGCCCTTCCAGTTCGGCGAACCGCCGATGACCCACTCGCGCTGCGCCGGCGTCAGTTGCGCCCAGGCGGTGTCGCGCGGGACGCCGGCCTCGCCGGCGTACTTCATCAGATCGTCCTGGCACTCCTTCCACGCCGGGGTCTGGATCGTCTTGATGGCGCCGCTGCGCAAAGTTTTGCGCTCGTCGGGAATCACCAGACCGAAGTCGACGCCGATCACGCGGCCGAAGCCGCGGCAGGTGTCGCAGGCGCCGAAGGCGGAGTTGAAGGAGAACAGCGCCGGCTGTGGGTCGCTGTAGCGTAGTTCGCTCTCGGGGCAGTGCAGGCCGGTCGACCAGCGCCAAAGCTGGGTTTCGCTTTCATCGGCCGAGGCGTAGACATTGATCCGTCCGCTGCCGCGTTTCAGGGCCAGCTCGATGGCTTCGACGACACGCACCTTCTCGGCTGTTGAGGCACGGAAGCGATCGACCACGACATCCAGCACCTTTCGGCTGCCGACCGTGCGTTCGGCTTGCACCCTGGTGAAGCCGCTGGCCGCCAGCCATTGTTCGATCTGCTCCGGCGTGGTGTCAGCGGGCAACTCGACCGGCATCGTGATCACCAGCCGCGGGTCGCCTTGCCCCGCGGCACGGGCCATCAACTCGGCGCAGATCGTCTCCGGCGTGTCGTGCCGCACCCGCAACGCGGTCTGCTTGTCGAAGAGCTGCGCCGCCCGCGCATAGAGCAGCTTCAGGTGGTCGTTGAGCTCGGTCATCGTGCCGACCGTGCTGCGCGAACTGCGCACCGGGTTGGTCTGGTCGATGGCAATCGCCGGCGGCACGCCGTCGACGCGGTCGACCGCCGGGCGGTCCATGCGGTCGAGAAACTGCCGTGCGTAGGCCGAAAAGGTCTCGACATAGCGCCGCTGGCCCTCGGCATAGAGCGTGTCGAAGACCAGGCTCGACTTGCCCGAGCCGCTGGGGCCGGTGACCACCGTCATCTCGCCGGTGTGGATGTCGAGGTCGAGGTTCTTCAGGTTGTGTTGGCGCGCACCGCGGATGCGGATCGTGCCTTGTGGCGCGGTCATGCTTGGAGGGTCTTTGGGCAGGGTCAACCGAACATTCTATGAAGGCTTTGTGACCAGCAGCTGCGCATTTGCGAAACTCCGGCCCATGCCAGCGCTGTTCCGACGCCGCGAAGTGATCCTGCCCACGTTGTGGGGCTGGTTGCTGGTCTTCGCTCTGCTGGGCACTGCGGCGACGTTGGTCGCCCGGTACCTTGGCGGGTGGCTCGCGGTCAGCGAGCCGGCCGCAGGCCCGTCAGCCGAGGTGCTCGTGGTCGAAGGATGGCTGGGGGAGCGCGAGCTGGATGCCGCGGCAGGTTACGCGCGCCAGCGCGGCTACCGGCGCGTGGTCACGACCGGCGGGCCGATCACCTCGTTCAGCACCTACGCAAATTACGCCGAGCGCGCGGCGGACCGGATGCGGGAGCAGTTGCCCGGCGTGCCAGTCGAGGCGGTGCCCACGCCAGCCACCAAGCAGGATCGCACCTACGCCAGTGCGGTCTGGGTGCGCGATTGGGCGCAGCGACGCGCGGTGTCCGCTGGGACGATCGACGTCTACAGCCTCGGCCCGCACGCGCGGCGCACGCGAATCCTGTACCGCCTGGCCTTTGGTGAGGCGACGCGTGTGGGCGTCATCGCGGGCACGCCGCACGACAGCGACACCCTGCGTTGGTGGACGTCGAGCGAGGCCGCCAAGATGGTGCTGATGGAAGCGGCCAGCCTGATCTGGACGCAATGCTGCTTCTGGCCCGCGCCGCGCGGTTCGCACGACGAGTACTGGGGCGGGCCGCCACAGGCACGCCCAGCGTCTGCGCCCTGAGGGCGGGTTCAGCTCACCAGGATCGACACCGACTTGGTCACCAGGTAGGCGTCGAGCGCCTCGGGACCACCCTCGCTGCCGTAGCCGGAGTCCTTGACGCCGCCGAAGGGCATTTCGGGGATCGCCAGCGCCGGCTGGTTGACCCACAGCATGCCGACTTCGAGCCGCTGCGACAGCGCGTGCGCGGTGGCCAATGACCGGGTGTAGGCATAGCTGGCCAGGCCGAAGGGCAGGCGGTTGCTCTCGACAATCGCTTCGTCGATCGTGTCGAAGCCGCGCAGCGCGGCCAACGGTCCGAACGGCTCCTGGTTGAAGACCATGGCGTCCAGGGGCACGTCGGTCAGCACCGTCGGCGCGAAGTAGTTGCCGCTGGAGCCAATGCGCTCGCCGCCGAGGGCGACCTTGGCGCCGCGTTTGACCGCGTCTTCGGTGATCTGCTGCATCGCGGCCAGGCGCCGCGGATTGGACAACGGGCCCATCGTCGTGCCCTCGGCGATGCCCTCACCGACCTTGAGCTTCTGCGTCTGCGCCACCAGCGCGCGCTCGAACTCGCCGAGGATGCTGCTGTGGACCAGAAAGCGCGTCGGCGAGATGCAGACCTGGCCGGCGTTGCGAAACTTGGCCGCGCCCGCGGCTTTCACGGCCTGTTCGATGTCGGCGTCTTCGGCGACGATCACCGGCGCATGGCCACCGAGTTCCATCGTCGCGCGCTTCATGTGCAGGCCGGCCATCGCGGCCAACTGCTTGCCCACCGGGGTGCTGCCGGTGAAGGTGATCTTGCGGATCACCGGGTGCGGGATCAGATAGCCCGAGATCTCGGCCGGATTGCCGTAGACCAGGCCGATCACGCCCGCGGGCACGCCAGCGTCGGCAAAGGCCTTCATCAGCGCCGCCGGCGAGGCGGGCGTTTCTTCGGGCGCCTTGACGATGATCGAGCAGCCGGTCGACAGCGCGGCGCAAACCTTGCGCACGACCTGGTTGATCGGGAAGTTCCACGGCGTGAACGCCGCCACAGGCCCGACCGGTTCCTTCAGCACCAGGCTCTGGATCGCCATGTTCCGCGGCGGCACCACGCGGCCGTAGATGCGCCGGCTTTCATCGGCAAACCACTCGATGGTGTCGGCGGCAGACAGCGTCTCGGCCTTGGCCTCGGCCAGCGGCTTGCCTTGCTCTTGCGACATCATGGTGGCGATGGCGCCAAGGCGCTCGCGCAGCAGCAGCGCAGCGGCGCGCATGACCTTGGCGCGCTCGATGGCTGGCGTGTTGCGCCAGAGGGCAAAGCCCTTTTGCGCCGCGCTCAACGCGCGGTCCAGGTCAGGGATACCGGCATGCGCCACGCGGCCGATCTCGGCGCCGCTGGCCGGGTTGACCACAGGCAGCGTGCGGCCGTCAGCGGCGTCGCACCATTGGCCGTCGATCAGGAGTTGGGTGTGGGGGTAGGTAGCAGCGGTCATGGGGTCTGTGGGGCTGGTGGGAAAGGCGCATTTTCGCCCGTCCGGGGTTGACGCGCTGGCGCCCGCCGCTTTTAAACCTAGCGAGCGCCCGCCTTCAGCAGTATCTGCTCCATCGCTGCATAGCCGCGCTCACGCGCCAGCGCCAGCGGCGTGCGGCCGCTGCG
>JANMSS010000055.1:0-7226 GCA_031389585.1 Burkholderiales bacterium
GCCGTTGGCACGCGCTACGCGCCAGGCTCCGTGTCACGCACCGTGGCCACGACGGCCATCGGCATCGGCGCCTGGGCCGCATTCATGTTCTGGGGCCATGCGGCACTGATCGGCGTGCGGCCGTTGGGCTGAGACGCACCTGCTGCCACGGGGCACCAGGGCCGGCGCCACTGAAAAAGAGCCTTCACACCACCCTGGCCGCCGTCGCCGTGCTGACAGTCGCCGGCCCCGCATCGGCCGACCCGAGTACCTTCGTTGCGGGCCAGAAGATTGCAACGAAGCGGTGCGCGACTCATACTGAATCGCGTTCAATCGTATAAGACCCGTTCGGGCTGAGGTTCCGATTGTCCTGAGGTATCGAAGGAAGCCCTCGCGCGGCCCTTCCTTCGACAGGCTCAGGACAGTCGGAAATAGAAGCTCAGGGCGAACGGATGGGCAGCCCGCGTAAGCTCCTATACGATCGAATGCAAAGTCGTATCAGGCCGCCACGGCGCGGCGCCCACCGGTATGGCGCCAGACGAAGGCCAGCACGCGCCGCAGGCCACGCCACAGCGCGCGCGCCAGGGTCAGCGCCAGCACGGCCTCAACCAGCGTGAGCACGAAGGCGAAGAAGGGATTCCAGCGCGCCTCACGCGCATGGAACTTGGCCAGTGCGCCATCGCGCGAGATCTCGATCGAGTCGTAGAAGCTCGGGATCACCAGCAGCGTCAACAGCGTCGACGTGATGACGCCGCCGATGATCGCCACCGCCATCGGGCGGTAGAACTCGCTGCCCTCGCCGATCCCGATGGCCACCGGCAGCATGCCGGCGATCAACGCGAAGGTGGTCATCAGGATCGGGCGCAGCCGCTTGCGCCCGGCGATCATCAAAGCCTCTTCGCGCGCGACGCCTGCAGCCTCCTGGACCCGGGTGGCGTCGAGCAGCAGGATCGCGTTCTTGGCCACCAGACCCATCAGCATGATCACCCCGATCAGGCTCATCAGGTTGAGCGTGCCGCCGGTGGCCAGCAGCGCAAGCACCACCCCGATCAGTGACAGCGGCAGCGACAGCATCACCGGCAGCGGCGCGGTGAAGGAGCCGAACTGCACGACCAGGATCAGGTACATCAGCGCCACGCCGTAGAGCAGCGCGGTAAGCATCGAGCCAAACACCTGCTGCTGGTCGCGCGAGGCCCCGGCCAGCTCAATGCCGTAGCCGGGAGGGAAGTCGATGGCCTTGGCGATCTTCAGTGCATCCGCCGTGACCTCGCCCGACGAGCGCCCCTGCGCATTGGCCGAAACCGAGATCGTGCGCTTGCCCTCGGCATGCTGGATCTGGCTCGGCGCCTTGCCGATGGTGACGGTCGCGATCTGGTCCAATGGCACGATGCGCCCGCTGCCGGCCACCGCGATCGGCAAGCGCTCGATGTTGCTGGCATCGACGCGGTCCTCGGGCGCCAGACGTATCGCCACATCGCGTGTTTCGCCGTTCGGATCGACCCAATCCCCCACCTCGACACCGGCAAAGGCCACGCGCAGCGCCTGCGCCGCGTCGGCCACCGAAATGCCCAGCGCATTGGCCAGGCCGCGGTCGAGTTCGATCTTCAACTCGTCCTGCGGATCCTGTTCCGACAAGCCGACATCGACCGCGCCCGGCACCTGGCGCAGCTTGGCCATGAAGCCGTTCGTGATCTCCAGCAGCTTTCGAGAATCGGCGCCGGTGAAGCGGATCTGCACCGGTTTTTGCGCGCCCATATTGAGGTCTTCAAGAACCGTGTATTCGGCGCCGACCAGCCGCGTCGTCAGTTCGCGCAAGTCTTTCGCGACCGCAATGTGCGTGCGCTTGCGCTTGTGGCTCTTGCCGATGTTGACGTAGACCCGCCCGCCCCCCGGGTTCACAAAGCTGTCGGTGGCGGTGGTCTCGGGCAGGGTGCGCGCCAGCGCGGCGACGCTCTCGACCTTGGCCCGCGCGTAGTCCAGGCTCGACGACGCTGGCGCACGAACGTCGATCACCAGCGTTCCGCCGTCGGACGCCGGCAGGAAGCTCGAGCCGCCGAACTTCATCTGCAAGGCCAGCGCACCGACCAGGCTGCCGATGGCGAGCAGGAACATCCAGCGGCGGTGGTGCAGCGCCCAGGCGATGACGCGGCCGTAGCGATCAGCCTGGTGATCGAACCACTGATTGAAGCGCTGCAGCCACAAGCTGACGCCCTGCTTGGGCAGTTCGTGATGGCCGGGCGGGTCACCCCAGTACGCGGAGAGCATCGGGTCCAGCGTGAACGAAATGAACAGGCTGACCAGCACCGAAGCCACGACCGTGACGCCGAAGGGCCGGAACCACTCGCCCGATACGCCGGGCATGAAGGCCACCGGCGCGAACACGGCGACGATCGAGAACGTGGTCGCCGCAACCGCCAGGCCGATCTCGGCGGTGCCGTTGAGCGCCGCAGTGCGCCGGTCTGCGCCGCGCTCCATGTGGCGCACGATGTTCTCGCGCACCACGATGGCATCGTCGATCAGCACCCCGATGGCCAGGGACAGGCCCAGCAGGCTCATGAAGTTGAGCGTGAAGCCGGCCAGCCAGACGGCGATGAAGGCCGCGACCACCGAGGTCGGCAGCGACAGTGCCGTGATCAGCGTCGAACGCCACGAATTCAGGAAGATGTAGACCACGAACACCGTCAGCCCGGCGCCGAAGACCAGCGCGTGGATCACGTTGTCCAGGCTGTTCTGCGCTTCCTCGCCGCCGTCGCGCGTGATCTCGAGCGTCGTGCCTGGCGGCAAGGTCTTGCTGATCTCGGCCTGCAGTTTGCGCACTTCGGCGGCCACGCTCACCGTGCTGGCCGCGCGTGAGCGCGTGATCGACATGCCCACGTTGGGTCGGCCGTTGCGCACCGAATAGCTGGTCTGCTCGGCAAAATCGTCCTTGACGCTGGCCACCTGGCCCAGGCGCAGCAGTTCGTTGCCGCGCCGGCGCACGACGATCTGCTCGAACTCGGCAGGTGACTGAATGCGGCCGACCAGCCGGATGCTCTGATCCTCCAGCGCGCCACGCACCTTGCCCACCGGTGCGGTGGTGTTCTGCGCCCGCAGCGCGGCCACGACCTCGGTGACCGAGACCGAGAACTCCCGCAGCTTCTCGGCGTGCAGCAGGACCGACAGCTCTCGCCGCAGCGCGCCGTTGACGTTGACCGTGGCCACCCCGCTGACGCCGCGGAACTTGTCGGCCAGCTGATCTTCTGCCAGACGGGAGATTGCGGCGTGACTCTGGATCGTCGAGGACAGCGCCAGCTGCACGATCGGCTGCGCCGCGGGATCCAACCGCGTGAGCACCGGCTCGCGGATCTCGGCTGGCAGCTTGTGCCGCACGCTGCCGATGGCGTTGCGCACCTCGTCGGCGGCCTCGATCATGTTCTTGTCAAAATTGAAGATCAGCACCACCCGCGCGCTGCCCTCGCTGGCGGTGGAGCGCACCTGGTCTACGCCGGCAACCGACTGCAGCGGCTTTTCGATGCGGTTGACCACCTCGCGCTCGACCGAATCGGGCGAGGCGCCGGGGTACGGCACCGTCACCACCAGCACCGGCTGCTCGACGTCGGGGATCTGATTGACGCGCAGCTTGGTCAACGCGAGCAGGCCCAAGCCCATCAGCCCGATGATGATGACGACGGTCGCCACCGGCTTGTTGATGCTGAAGTTGGACAGGAACATGGCGCGCTTCCTACTTCGCCGCGGCAGCGCTGCCAGAGGCGGCGACCGCAGGCACGGCAACCGCCTTGGCAAATTCGACCTGCTGGCCCTCGACCAGCGAGCTGCCCGGTTTGCGCAGGATCACGTCGCCCTCGGCCAGCCCGCCCTTGACCGGAAATTCTCCGCGCCGCTCGTCACGCTCGCCAAGCCGCACCGCCACCTTGCCGATGCGCCCATCCTTTACGCGCCAGATCGCCGCCTGCCCGCCACTGCGCACGATGGAGGTGTCCGACAGCATCAATGCTCTGGCCCCGTTGGCCTCGACGCGGCCCTCGGCATAAAGGCCTGCCACGCGCGGTGACTTGCTCGGATCCGCAAAGATGACGATGACTTCCACCTGCCGGGTGCTGGCGTTGGCGGCGGGGTCGATGCGCCACACCTTGCCGCTGAACTGAACATCGGGAAAACCGTTGACGCTGAATGACACCGGCTGTCCGACCTTGATCTCGTGCATGCGATCGGCCGACACCTGGCCCTCGAAACGCATGCTCGACGGACCGATGACCTTGACCAGTTCCTTGCCGACCTGCGCCGTATCGCCGACGGACGCCTTGCGCTCGCTGACCACACCATCGAAAGGCGCCCTCACCTCCGTGCGGCGCAGTTGCTGCTGCGCATTGGCCACGCGCGAGCGTGCGGCCGCGAGCTCACTCTGTGCACTGTTGCGCCGCACTTCGGCGTCTTCCAGCGCCTGGATCGTGGTCATGCCCTGGGCTTGCAAGGTTTTCAGCCGCTGCACCGTGCGTTCGGCCTGCTCGAAGGCCTGCACGGCAGCGCGCGCGGATGCGTCAGCCGACTGCAGCGACTCGCGAATGGTCGTGTCGTCCAGCCGCATCAGCAGCTCACCGCGCGTGACCGGATCGCCATTGCCCTTGAGCACCTGGGTCACCACCGCCGCGACTTCGGCACGCAGATCGGCGCGCTTTTCGGGCTGCACCGAACCCGTGATCACCGCGCCACCGCCGGCCTCGCCCGCGGCCACCGTACGAAGATCCTCCGGCGACAACAACAGCACCGGCGCGGCAACAGCCACACCGGAGGCTGCCGTGCCCACCGACTTCGCGACCGGGCTGCCTGGGTCACCGGCCTTGCCGCAAGCGGCCAGCGCCAACGCCGTCAAGACAGCGAAAAAGACACGGTTCTGCAGCATCAAGCCAGCTCCCAATTCATTGGCCCGCGCCTTCTTGCGCGGCGGAAGAGGAGAGCTTACCCGGGGCCGCGGACCGTCGAACGGGTTTGCGATGGATCGCCAGGTTCATGGCACCCGTGGTGATTGCGCGGGTGCGTCGGGCGTGCAACAGCCCGATCGAGGCTCCACCGCTCGCCCCGTAGCGACCTCAAGTGCGCCTGCCGCATCGCGGCCTATCGACCCCCGCGGGCGTCGTCGGGGCTGCCGTCCAGGCCGGCGCGAGGCGGTCACGCGGGATAGGTGTCGCGCAGCACGACGAGTGCGTGTGCGGGGATGGTGAGCGGTCGATGCGCGGCGGCCTGATGACCCGCATCCAACTCGCCGGCACTGTCGATCGCTACCTGCCAATGCCCTGGCGGCAACGTGAAAGACAGCGGCGTCACCTCGGGGTTGAAAGCCAGCAGCAGGTGACTACATCCTTGTTGCGCAGCCTGCCCAGACGTCGCTGTGTTCGGGGAGGCATCGATGCGGCAGGCAAAGGCGCGCTGCCCCGCGTCGTGCCAGTCATGGACCTGCATATCGTGGCCAGCCGGCGAGAGCCAAACCAGGCTGCGTTCCCCGGGCTCGCAAGGCGCGTGGCGGAACCAACGATCGTGGCGCAGTGCCGGCTCGGCACGGCGCAGGGCGAGCAACCGCTGCACGAATCCAAGCAAGTCGAGATCGGCATGCTCCCAGTCCAGCCAGCCAGTCGGGTTGTCCTGGCAGTACGCGTTGTTGTTGCCCTGCTGGCTGTTGCCGATCTCGTCTCCGGCGCACAACATCGGCGTGCCCTGGGCCAGCACCACCGTGGCCAGCATCGCGCGGCGCACGCGCTCGCGCGAGGACTTCACCGTCGCGTCGTCGGTCGCCCCTTCGATGCCGAAGTTGGCCGCGATCTCGGCGTTGCTGCCGTCGCGGTTGTCCTCGCCGTTGGCCTGGTTGTGTTTCTTGCTGAAGCTGACCACGTCGGCCAGCGTGAAGCCGTCGTGCACGGCGACATAGTTCACGCTCGACAGCGGACCGCGGTGACCATGATGGAACAGGTCATTGCTGGCGCTGAAGCGACGCGCGAATTCGCCCCGACTGACACCGTGGACTCCTGCGCTGGCGAGCCAGTAGCGGCGCACGCTATCGCGAAACTTGTCGTTCCACTCCAGCCAGCGGGCCGGGAAGTGGCCGAGTTGGTAGCCACCCTGGCCGGCATCCCACGGCTCGGCGATCAGGCGCACGCGGGCCAGCACCGGGTCCTGCGCCAGCGCGGTGAAGAACGCGGCCTGGCGCTCGAAGCCCTGGCGCGTGCGGCCGAGCACGGACGCAAGGTCGAAACGAAAGCCGTCAACGCCCATCTCCTCAGCCCAGTAGCGCAGCGAATCGAGCACGAATTGCGTGACTCGCGGATGCGCCACGTTGAGGGTGTTGCCGCAGCCGCTGACGTTCTCGCAGGTACGTTCGTCGCCGACCAGGCGGTACCAGCCAGCGTGGTCCAGGCCGCGCATCGACAGCGTAGGGCCGATCTCGTCGCCTTCGGGGGTGTGGTTGTAGACCACGTCGAGCACCACCTCGAGGCCCTGCTCGTGCAACGTGGCCACCATGCTGCGAAACTCTTCGGCCACGGCCGTCGGATCGCCCTGATCAGCGGCGGCCAGGCGCGGGTCGGGGCAGCAAAAGCCAATCGTGTTGTAGCCCCAGTAATTGACCATTCCCTTGGCGGCCAGGCCCGGCTCGTCGAGGTGGTAGTGCACCGGCAGCAACTCGAGCGTGGTCACGCCAAGGGCCTTGAAGTGGGCTACGGCAGCTGGATGCGCCAGGCCGGCAAAGGTGCCCCGCAGTTCGGACGGCAGGCCTGGTAGACCCATGCCGAAGCCTTTGACGTGCAGTTCGTACACGACCACGTCGGCAGGCGCGACACGCGGTGGATTGCGCCAGCCCGCCGCGGCATGCGGCGGTGGCGCCACGCGCGCCTTCAACGCATGCGCCGCGTTGTCCCGGGTGTCGAATGAGCGATCGCCATCGGGGTGTCCGACTTCGTAGCCGTAATGCTCGGCGCGCCAGCTGAGGTGGCCAACGATCTCGCGCGCCCAGGGGTCGAGCAACAGCTTGTGCGGGTTGAACCTGTGCCCGCGCTCGGGCGCGTACGGACCCTGCGCACGCAGGCCATAGACCAGACCCGGTCCGACCCCGTCGAGAAAACCGTGGAACACGCCGTCGCGCGGGCCGTGCAGCGCATAGCGCTTCAACTCGCGCGCGCCCGAAGTGTCGAAGACACACAGCTCGATTCGATCGGCATGGTCGGAGAACACGGCGAAGTTGACGCCGCCGTCGCGGGCCA
>JANMSS010000089.1:0-1881 GCA_031389585.1 Burkholderiales bacterium
GGAACATCATTGCGGTCTGCCGCGCCTCGGGCGGCAGGGCCGTGATGTCCCGCCCATCGACCACGATGCGTCCGGCGCTCGGCTTGACGAAGCCGGCGATGGCTCGCAACAGCGTGGTCTTGCCGCAGCCCGAACTGCCCAGCAGCGCCACCATCTCGCCGCGCTCGATGTCCAGGCTGACGTTATTCAGCACCGGCGTGGCGCCGTAGGCAACGCTCACCGATTCGATCGACAGGTAGGCAGACATGAGTGCCGTAAGCGCCGGGTGGGCTGGCAACTCTACGCGCAACGCCTGACCCGCGGGGGCGCCATCGGGTTTGTCCCCGGGGCGGCCCGCGTCAGTGGGCGCTGCGATCGCTCCGGGTGCCCAGGGCCCGATGCAACAGCGCACCGCCGATGGCGCCGGCCAGCTGCGCCACCACGAAGCCCGGCACGCTGGCTGGCGCGATGCCGGCAAAGCTGTCGCTCCACAGGCGACCGACCGTGACGGCCGGGTTGGCGAACGAAGTCGAGGCCGTGAACCAATAGCCGGCGCCGATCCACGCCGCCACCAGCATCGACACCTTGGCAGCGGGCGCGCGCAGGATGACGAACACCAGGCCGGCGGTGGCCACGGCCTCGGCCAGCCATTGCCCCTCGCCGCCGCGCAGCTTGCCCGACCATTGCGGAAAGGGCAGCTCGAACATGGCCTGCGCCAGCCAGGCCCCGGCCACGGCGCCAGCGAGTTGCGCGGCGACATAGAGGGGCAGCTCAGGCCGCGGCAGCGCGCCACGCCAGGCCATCACGACCGACACCGCCGGGTTGAAGTGGGCGCCCGAGACCGGCGCGAACACCTCGATCAGCACGAACAAGCCGGCCACCGTGGCCAGCGTGTTGGCCAGCAGCGCCACGGCCGCGTTGCCGCCGGCCAGGCGCTCAGCCATGATCCCCGAGCCGATGACGATGGCGACCAACAGGGCCGTGCCGACAAACTCGGCGCTGCATCGCTGCCGGCGGGTCATGACTGCGCGATCGCCCGCAACGCACTGCGCAATGCCGCAGGCGGCAATGTCTGGATCGGCAGGTCCAGCAACTGCAACACGCGGTAGCCCAGGGCCTGACGCGTCAGCTCGAAGGCGCGGCGCCGGCCAGCGTCGCCGCCTTCGGCGTCCGACGGGTCGGGATAGCCCCAGTGCACTTGGACCGCAGCGCCCGGGAAGACGGGGCAGGACTCCTTCGCTGCGCTGTCGCAGACCGTGATCACGGCAGCCAATGGCGCCGCGCCCGCCACGGCGAACTCATCCCAGCTCTTGCTGCGCGGCGTGCCCGCGTCGACACCCGCGGCCGCGAGCACCTCGAGTGCGATTGGATTGACCCGCCCGCTCGGCGCGCTGCCCGCGCTATGCGCCTGCACAGCGCGGTCGAGCTTGCGCGCCCAGTGATTGAGCATCGCTTCGGCGAGCACGCTGCGCGCCGAGTTGTGGGTGCACAGGATCAGCACATGGGCGGTCATGGGTGGCGATCCTTCAGCAGCAGTTGGAGGCCGCCGTCACAGCGACCGAAACCGGCTTGCCGCGACCCCCATCCGGCGCGCAGCAGGCAACGGCGCCCTCGGCCTTGGGTGCGTCGCTGAACACCGCCACATCGGCCAGCGTGTGGAAATGCTCCCAGGCGATGCCTTGCGGGTCGGTGACCCAATGCTTCTGGCTGCGCGCATAGCAGCAGGTGGTTTCTCCTTCGACCTCGAGTGCCATCTCGGCCGTCTCGGCACGCGCGCGCATTTCCGCCAGCTCAGACGGGTTGTCGGTCTGGATACCGAGGTGGTCGATGCCGGTGGCATGGCCGCGCGTCGAGATCGCGAAGTTGACCGGCGGGTCGTTCAGCATCCATTTGGCGTAGTCG
>JANMSS010000135.1:0-10816 GCA_031389585.1 Burkholderiales bacterium
GCTCTTCGGTCATGCGGCGCCAGTGTTCACGCAACAGCGGGCGCACCTGTTCGAGCGATGCAGCGCTCAAGCCGTCGGCCGCAATGGCTTGCTCGAAGTGCGCCGGTTGATGGCCGAGCACGTTGGCCACCGCGGCTTGCAGGTGGTCACCGACGTTGGCGCCGAGGTAGGCCAGCATGCGCGGCGCATCGCCGCGCGGCACGAAAGCCTCTTCGGTGAGCGTGATCACATCGCGCTCGGCATCCAGCGAGGCCAGCTTCAGACGCAGCAGCTCTTCGAGCAACGCGCGCGGGTGCACGTCGCGCGTAACCTCCTGCGCCAGCGACTCGAAGCTCGGTGCGGGGCCGCTGCGCGGCAAGGCCCGCGGCGCGCCGCTGCGGGTGCGATAACGCTTGTCGGCACGCCAGTGGGCAAAGACCATGGCCGCGGGCGATCGCGCTGGCGCCTTGCTTTGCGGTTCGGCCGCCGCTTCGAGTAGGCGGTTGACTTCGCGCCGATGCAGACCCGTGGCGGCACTGACGCGGCTGGCGCGCCGGTGTTCCGGCAGACCGGGGTGCGCGGCATGGGCCACTGACACGAATGCCGTGCGCAGGGCTTCGTCGATCACCGCATAGGACACACCGCGCGCCACCGCCAGTTGCGCCAACGGCAACAACAGCCGCTCGAGCGCCTCTCTCAACGCCTCGTCTTCGGCGGGCATGGCGGCGTGCGACACAGGCATCGAATGATGTTAGCCGGGCCGGTTGCCATCACGGCAGCCGGCCCGGCTTGGCTCATCGTCGATCGATCAGGACTCGAACTCGACCACGACGGCGAACAGGACGCGTCGATCCTCGGACCAAAGGCCCTTGACCTCGACGCGCCGGTCGTTGGCCAGGTCCGTCGGGCGGCCGTTGCGCCACTCGATGGCGCGGCTGTAGTTGACCCGGATCTCGCGCAACATGAAGGTCTGCGTAGCAGTGTCCAGTGCGCTGACGTTGCCGTGCAGTTCGACGCGTTGCAAGTCGTCGTCGCGCTCGTCACGTAGCTTCACGCGCGAGGCGATGATCGTGCCGCCGGACGCGCGGCCGCGAACCTCGACCAAAGCCCCGAGCCGCACCGCGGCCGGGTTCGGATCGAACTCGGCATTCGTCGCGTCCACCGGGATGCCCTGGACCTCGAACTGCTGGGGCGATGTGAACGCCGTCACCAGTCCGCGCAGACGGGCGTCGGCAATGGCGTCGGCCAGGCGCATGCCCGTGCGCACGCTGATTGCGACCCATTGGCCGTTGACCTGAGTGGTCTGCAGCCGCACCCGCACGCGCTGTCCGTTGGCAAGCGCCGGCGGCAGGTTGGCGACCGGCACGCTGCCGTAGTTGATCACCGCGTCGCCGATCCTGAAGGTCGTCGCAGTCGTGTCCAGCGACGCGATGCGCCCGCGCAGGCGAAACGCCGTGACACTGTCCTCGCGCTCGATGCGGGTGGCCACGTAGCGGCCGCTCGCGGCGTCGAACTGCGCGTGTATTTCGAGCACTTGACCGACCGCGATCGCCGCGAATCCTGCCAGTCCGGGCTCGAATACGGTGTTCGGCTTGACTTCGATCGTCTGGTCGAGCACGCGCAGGGTCGATGCTGCGCTGTCGATCGACGAAACCGGCCCGACGAGCTCGCTGCCGAAGCGGATCCGCAGGGCCGTGGCACGCGCGGTGCTGTCGTCGATCCTGCCGGCCTGCACCTCGACCATCATGCCCAGCTTGAGGTCGCGTGAGGCATGCACGCTGTCGTCTTCGTCGTTCTCGACGCGAGCTGTGCTGTCCTCGAAGCGTATGCCGTTGACGATGACCGAGCCCAGCCCGCTGATCGGGCCGCTGGCAAAGCTCTCTGCGGTGGCAGTGCCACCCGCCGCGGCCGGCGCATCGCCCCCACCGCCGCACGCGACCAGCAGTGCAGCCATCGAGGTGCCGGCCAGCAGCGCGGCGCAAGCCCGGCGGCAGTGGCCAACCAGGGACGTTTGGTTCAAGGGGTTCATCTGTGCTCTCCTTCTTTGCGCCGTTCGGGTCGGTCGCGGTTGCAGCATCCAGGGTCGGGCTGTGACTCCAGTATAAATGGGTAAATATGCCATTTGCAAGCAAAATCGATCACGCCGGCCTGGCGTTTGGCAACCGGATGTCACCGCGGGCACCGCAGAATCGATGCCATGCCCTCGTCGCCAACCGGCCCGCGCCGCTGGATCGCCCACCTCGACATGGACGCCTTCTATGCGTCGGTCGAGTTGCTGCGCTACCCCGAACTGGCGGGCCTGCCGGTGGTGGTTGGCGGTGGCCGGCGTCATCAGCCGGTGCTGCAAGCCGACGGCACGCGGCGCTTTGCGCGCCTGGCCGGCTACACCGGGCGTGGCGTCGCCACCACGGCGACCTACGCCGCGCGCGACGTCGGTGTGCACTCGGGCATGGGTCTGATGAAGGCCGCGCTGCGCGCCCCCGACGCGGTGCTGCTGCCGGTCGACTTCGAGCAATACCGGCTGTACTCACAGCGCTTCAAGGCTGCCGTCGCCGAGGTGGCGCCGCTGATCGAAGACCGCGGCATCGACGAGATCTACATTGACCTCAGCGCCCTGCCCGGCGCGCAGGACAGCCTCGGCCATGACCCCTTTGGCGGCGTGCGGGCGATCGCGCAGGAGATCCGCAACAACGTGCGTCGGGCCACCGGCCTGAGCTGTTCGATCGGTGTGACGCCGAACAAGCTGCTGGCCAAGATCGCCAGCGAGCTCGACAAGCCCGACGGCCTGACCCTGCTGACCCACGCCGACCTGCCCGCACGCATCTGGCCCCTGCCGGTGCGGCGCATCAACGGCATCGGACCGAAGGCCGGCAGCAAACTCGAAGCGCTCGGCGTGCGCACGATCGGCAATCTCGCAGGCCGTGAACGCGGCTGGCTGGTCGAACACTTCGGCGCCAGCTATGGCCGCTGGCTGCACGATGCGGCGCAGGGCCGAGACGACCGCCCGCTGTCCACGAGCAGCGAACCGGTCTCGATGAGCCGTGAAACCACCTTCGAGCGCGACCTGCACGCCGTGCGCGACCGCGCCGAGCTTGGCGCGATCCTGGACGAATTGGTGCAGCAACTTGCCACCGATCTGCATCGCAAAGGCTATGCCGGCAAGACCGTGGGCATCAAATTGCGCTTCGACGACTTCAAGACCGTCACCCGCGACTTGACGCTGGCCGAACCCACGGCCGAAGCGGCAACGATCCGCCTTGCTGCTGGCCTGTGCCTGAAACGCGTTGACTTTTCACGCCGACTGCGACTGTTGGGGGTTCGCATGGCTTGCCTTCGCCATGCCGGGCGGTGACACTCGCCACCCCATGATCGACAAAGACCGACAACGCCAACGCCGTTCGCCCGCGCCACATGGCCGCGTGCCGAATTGGCTGCTGGTCGTCGGCGCCGGCGCCTTCACAGCCGCCGCGCTGCTCGCCCAAGCGTTTATCTGAATCCGCCGCTGCGGCGGCTACGATGCGGGCTGAGGAGTATCCAGCCCATGCCCGTCATCACCTGCATCGAAGACCTGCGCGTGCTCGCCGAGAAGCGCGTGCCGCGGATGTTCTACGACTATGCCGACTCCGGCTCGTGGACCGAAGGCACCTACCGCGCCAATCAGAGCGACTTCGCCAAGATCCTGCTGCGCCAGCGGGTGGCGGTGGACATGGCCAACCGCAGCACGGCCACGACAATGGCCGGCACCCCTGTGACGATGCCGGTGGCACTGGCCCCGGTCGGTCTGACCGGCATGCAGCACGCCGACGGCGAGATCCTTGCGGCCAAGGCAGCCGAGAAGTTCGGCGTGCCCTTCACGCTGTCGACCATGAGCATCTGCTCGATCGAGGACGTTCGCGAGCACACCAGCGCGCCGTTCTGGTTCCAGCTCTACTGGATGCGCGACCGCGACTTCATGGAGCGCCTGATGGACCGCGCCAAGGCCGCCGGCTGCTCGGCCCTGGTGCTGACGCTGGACCTGCAGGTGATCGGCCAGCGCCACAAGGACTTGAAGAACGGCCTGACTGCGCCGCCCAAGCCGACCATCGCCAACATCATCAACCTGCTGACCAAGCCGCGCTGGTGCCTGGGCATGGCCGGCACGCGGCGGCACACCTTCCGCAACCTGGTCGGGCATGCCAAGGGCGTGAGCGACATGTCCTCGCTGGGTGCCTGGACGCGCGAGCAGTTCGACCCGCAACTCAACTGGGGTGATGTCGAGTGGATCAAGAAGCGCTGGGGCGGCAAGTTCATCCTCAAAGGCATCATGGACGTCGAAGACGCACGCCTGGCCGCCGACAGCGGCGCCGACGCGCTGGTGGTCAGCAACCATGGCGGACGCCAGCTCGACGGCGCGCCCAGCTCGATCGCCGCCCTGCCGGCCATCGCCGATGCCGTGGGCTCACGCATCGAAGTCTGGATGGACGGCGGCATCCGCAGCGGCCAGGATGTCCTCAAGGCCTGGGCGCTGGGCGCGCGCGGCACGATGATCGGCCGCGCCGCTGCCTACGGCCTGGGTGCAATGGGCGAAGCCGGCGTCACGGCCGCACTGGAGATCATCCACAAGGAACTCGATGTGACGATGGCCTTTTGCGGCCACACCAAGCTCACGAATGTGGATCGCCGCATCCTGCTGCCGGGCAGCTACTGATTACGCGCGGCTGCGCCGCCTTTCGCGCAGCTGTGTCGCCGATTCGCCGCCCTGGCCCCAGTTGTCGGGGTCGATCTCGTCGATCAGCACGACAACATCTTCGCGACGCTTGGCGAGCACATCCTGCATCAGCTGCGTGACGCCGTCGATCAGCTGCGCCTTTTGCTCGCGTGTCGTGGGTGGTTCGCGGCGGGCCAGCCGAATCGTCACTACGGGCACAGTACTCTCACGGTCGATGGGTCGAAGCGGCACACCGTCGCACAGGCCGCACTACGGCCGCGGCGGCCCGGCATCGGCCAATGCCTCGCCATAGATCATGCGCGACACCTGCGCCGCGGCCGCGGCCGCCTCGCACAACCGACAAGGATGCGAGGTCGAATACAGGACGCTGCCGGGGAGCTGTTGACGTCCCAAGCGGCGCTGCGCATCGCGGATCGCCTCGCGCTCGGCATGCGCATTGGTGTCACCGCGCTGGACCACGCGGCTGGGGCCGTCACCGACGATGCGGCCGTCCAGCACCAGCACCGCGCCGTAAGCCTGGTCGCCCCACGACTCGGCCAGGCGCTTCATCCCTGCCGCGGCCTCATACCAGCGGCGATCCGCCGCTGCAGGCTGGCGCGTCGCGCTCTCAGCGGCAAATGCCTCGCGCAGTCCAATCAGCGGTATCGCGCAGGCAGCGGCTCGAAACACAACGCTGCGGCGATGGCGATCGAAATTGAGGACAGTCATGGTCACTCCTGTCGAGGATGCGACCAGCGTACGCGCGCGCGCGCACCCACGCAAGACCTCGAAACCCGCTTGCCGCACACCTGGCCGGCGGTGGGCCACAGCAGCACCAAGAGCGCGCTGCTCTCAGGTCGCCTGCGCGTCGCCTGCCTCAACGCCCTGGCGCGCCAGGGCCAGCGCCTCGCGCAGCACGTCGAGGTCACCGATGTGGTTGGCCAGCAGCAGCACCAGGCGCGCGTTGAGCCGCTCGCTCCGCGCGTCGGTCAGGCCGCGGTGGGCGTCGATAAGCGCGTCGTAGAAATCGTCACCCGGCGTGTAGGCCTGGCGCGGGAATTGGCCGGGGTTGGCGAAATTCGGCTGGGTGTTGAGTTTGCTCATGAGGCTGCCTGTTGAGTCGCGCGGGCCCGCGCGGTGCGCACGGCCACGCTGTCGAAATACCGCCAGCGCGCTGCGACATGCTGGTCGGGTCGGATCAGGTAGGCGGTGCCCGGCCGCGCGTCGCAACGCAGCGCGGCCAGGCCTTCCATATCGGTAACCCAGTCCACGCCGGGCGGCGCGGGATCGCCGGAGGACAGTACGTGCAGTGCGTGCACCGCAATGGGTTCGCGCGCCAACGCGTCGATGGCGGTACTTTCGTTCGCTTCCGGCAGGCCGAAGCGCAGCAGCACGAATCCGCGACCGGTGTGCGGCAGCAGCCAGCTGTCGCGGCCGCCGGGCTCGCGCACCGGCGCATCGTCGAGCGGCGCGCCGGGCCGCATCCAGCCCTCGAACACATCGGTGTCGGGCGTGTTCAGCGGTGAATCCACGAGTTGGCTCGGGACCGACAAGCGACCGCTGTTGACCAGCGCGCGCGCGGCAGGAACCTCGGCGGCCAACGACAGCACCGCATCCCGCAACACCCTCGCCGCATGGGTCTTGGGGGTCATGAAATCGGTCGAGCGGGTGGAATTGAGCAAGTTCTCGTCGGCTGCCGCACAACGCTCTTCGTCGTAGCTGTCCAGCAGCGCGGCAGGTGCCAGGCCATCGATCACGAGCTTCAGCTTCCAGACCAGGTTGTCGGTGTCCTGAACCCCGGAGTTGGCACCGCGGGCGCCGAACGGCGACACCTGGTGCGCACTGTCGCCGACAAAGAGCGCCCGCCCATGACGGAACCGGGCCATGCGCCGGCATTGAAAGGTATAGACACTGACCCACTCGAGCCCGAAGCCGACTTGCGCCAGCCCTTGGCTGTCGAGCGCGGCGCGCACTCGCGCGCGCACGCGCTCGGGGTCCTTCTCGACTTCGGGGTCGGCGTCCCAGCCGAGTTGGAAATCGATCCGCCAGACCTTGTCGGCCTGGCGATGCATCAGCGCGCTTTCCCCGGCGTGGAACGGCGGGTCGAACCAGAATCGGCGCTCGGCGCGCTCGCGCGCGAACGGGTCGTCGTCAAGCACCACGTCGGCAATCAGGAAGCGGTCCTCGAACACCTTGCCTTGGACGTCCAGCCCGAGCTGGCGGCGGATGCCGCTCTTGCTGCCGTCGGCCGCGATCAGCCAGTCGGCCTGCAGCGCGTAACGGCCGTCGGCCGTGTCGACCTCGAGCAGCGCGCCGTCGTCACCCGGTGTCACCGACACCAGCTTGTGCTGCCAGCGCAGGTCGATCGCCGGCAACGCCATGGCCCGCTCGACCAGGTACTGCTCGAGGTGGTACTGCTGCAGATTGACCATGCCGGGCCGCTGGTGGCCGGGCTCGGGCAGCAGGTCGAAGCTGAAGACCTCGCGGTCGTGGTGAAAGGTGCGCCCGACGTTCCAGGTCACGCCCTTGGCCACCACGCGGTCGCCGAGACCCAGACGGTCGAAGATCTCCAGCGTGCGCTTGGCATAACAGACGCCGCGCGAGCCGACGGACACGGTGTTGTCGTCGTCGAGCAGGATCACCCGCAGGCCGCGCAAGGCGGCGTCGATGGCGGCCGTCAGGCCCACCGGCCCGGCGCCGACGATCACCAGCGGCGCGCGGCGCGGCGTAGCGGCGCCCTGCTCGGGCGCGCGGCGGTACGCGTAGCGCGGCCAGGTGTAGGTAGAGAGCACCGCTGCCTAGGTAAACAGAGGCCTGCCCAAGCAAACACCGCGGCTCCGGCTTTGCCGGGCCGCTGGTGTTGCCCCCTTGAGGGGGAGCGGCGAAGCCGCTTCGGGGGTGGTCATTTCTTCTCGTGCATCCACGCCGCATGCTTGGGTGCGCGCTTGGTGCGCGACCACTCTTCGAGCATTTCCCACTTCACCTTGTCGAGCTTGGCATTCATCTCGGGCGTCGCCGTGTCGACGGCGAGCTCGAGCCGGTGGCCGCTGGGATCGAAGAAATAGATCGATTTGAAGATGGTGTGCTCGGTCGGGCCGACCACCTCGATGCCCGCCGCCTCCAGGCGCGTCTTGGCGGCTTCGAGCGTGGCCAGGCTGTCGACCTTGAAGGCGATGTGCTGGACCCAGTCAGGGGTATTGGCATCGCGGCCCATTGCCGGCGCGTTCGGCAACTCGAAGAAGGCCAGCACATTGCCCTGGCCCGCGTCGAGAAAGACGTGCATGTAGGGGTCGGGCGCGCCGGTGGAAGGCACCTGATCCTCGGCAATCGCGAGCACGAAATCCATCTGCAGGTGCTTGCGATACCACTCGACGGTTTCCTTGGCGTCGCGGCAACGGTAGGCGACGTGGTGGATACGTTGGAGCAATGCCATGTCAGTCTCTCCTTCCAAGCGACCGCCGCGGATCCGGCTCTGCCGGGCCGCCAGCGGTGCCCCCTTGAGGGGGAGCGCCAAAGGCGCAACGGGGGTGGGTCACGTCTAGCCTTCCAGAGCCTGCCACATCTCGATGTCGCGCTCTGCAGTCCAGATGCGCGGGTCGCGGTGCTGGGTGGCCTCGTCGTAGGCGCGGGTCACATCGAAGGGCATGCAATGGTCGAAGATGACCCAGTGGCCATACTTCGGCCTCAACCTGGCCAGAGTGTCCTTGTAGACCGCGTTCAGATCCTTGTTCTGCGCCACACCGGCTTTCACGCTGGCGTACAGGTCGCTGATGAAGGCGCGCGTGCCGGCCAGGCCGGTGGCAACCTGCTCCGGCGTGGTCAGCGCGGCGCCGCGGCCGGGGACCAGCGCGCGCGGCCCCAGCGCCGCGATGCGATCCAGCGTTTGCGGCCAATCGCTGAAATACGCGTCGCCGGCGTACGGTGTGGCATCGAACTCGACCAGGTCGCCGCTGAAAAGAATCTTCTGCTCCGGCAACCAGGCCACGGTGTCGCCCTTGGTGTGGCCGCGGCCGAGCTGGATCAGCTGCACTTCGAGCTTGCCGAGCCAGATCGACATCCGACCTTCGAAGGTGAGGGTCGGCCAGGTCATGCCCGGCGGCACCGACTCGACAGACTGGAACAAGCGCGGGAAGCGGCCGATCTCGCTGGCCTTGTCCTGCTCACCGCGCTCGACGATCAGGTCATACGTGTCGCGGCTGGCGATGATCTGCTCGGGGGCATAGCCCGAGGCGCCGAGCACGCGAACCGCGTGGTAGTGGCTCAGCACCACGTACTTGACGGGCAAGTCGGTCACCTCGCGGATGCGCCGGATCACGTCTTGCGCCATCACCGGCGTGGCCTGGGTGTCGATGACCATCACCGCGTCGTCGCCGACGATCACGCCGGTGTTGGGGTCGCCTTCCGCGGTGTAGGCGTAGGCGTTGGCCGACAGCTTGGTGAACGTGACTCTCTTTTCTTCCAAGTCGGCCTGGGAGGCGAAGGCCTTGGGTGCGGTCATGGGCAGGACTCCGGAAAACAGTCGCAGCGGCGCGTGGACGGCGCAGCCGATGGGCCATTGTCGTATGGCCGCACCTCGCCTTCGGCTTGGCTACTTCGCGTTGGGAAAGAACAGTGGCTCGCCACCGATCCTATAGGCCGCAATCGCAGACTGACCGGCCTGCGACGTCACCCAATCGGCGAACACTTGCGCCAGCGCAACTTTCGCGTGCGGATGCCGCGCCGGGTTGACCACGATCACACCGTACTGGTTGAACAGCCGCGTGTCACCTTCGACCAAGACGCTGAGCTCGGCGCGGTTCTTGAAACTGAGCCAGCTGCCGCGGTCGGCGAGCACGTAGGCGTTGCTCGATGCGGCAATGTTCAGCGCCGGGCCCATGCCACAGCCGCAGGCCCGGTAGCCCTTGGGTGCACTGGTGGTGGCGTCGATATTGGCCAGCTTCCAGTAGCGCAACTCGGCGGCGTGGGTGCCGCTCTTGTCACCGCGCGAGATGAACGGCGCGCCTTGCACGCCCAGCTTGCCGAGCGCGGCAACGATGTCCTTGCCCGTCACGCCGGCCGGGTCGGCCTTCGGCCCGATCAGCACGAAGTCGTTGACCATCACGGGCAGGCGCTTGACGCCGAAGCCCTCGGCAACAAACTTCTCTTCGGCGGGCTGGTCGTGCACGAACACCACGTCGGCGTCACCACGACGCGCGGCATCGAGGGCCTGCCCGGTGCCCAGGGCCACCACCCGCACGTCGATGCCGCTGGCGGCCTTGAACGCCGGCAGCAGGTAGGTGAACAGGCCCGACTGCTCGGTACTGGTGGTCGAGGCCATCACGATGTAGCGCTCTTGCGCCCACGCCGACAATGACAGCGCGCACAACAGTGCAGCAGCGAAACCCCGAATCAAACGTGCCATGGCAATTCCCCTTTGACGAATTGCGCTGCCGCCTCGGGCAGCGCCTGGTTGAAGAAATCGGCCGTTGGCAGGTCGACGATGACGCGCCCGCCTTCGAGATAGAGCACCCGCGTCGCCAGCCGCTTGGCCTGGCCCAGGTTGTGCGTGCTCATCACCAGCGCCAAGCCCAGCGCCTGGCCTTCCTGGGCGAACTCGGTGATCAGTTGCTCGACCTCGCGCTTGGCCCCAGGGTCGAGGCTGGCCGTGGGCTCGTCGAGGAACAGCACCCGCGGCCGCACGGCCCAGGCGCGCGCCAGCGCCAGGCGCTGTTGCTGGCCGCCCGAGAGCACTCGCGCCGGGCGCCGGCGTTGATCGGCCAGGCCGACACGCTCGAGCGCTTGCAGCGCACGCGCTGCGCGCTCGCCGCGCGGCACGCCGGCCAGCCACAGCGCCAACATCAGGTTGTGCCAGACCGACAGGCGCAGCAGGAACGGGCGCTGGAAGACCATCGCCTGCGCCGGCTCGCGGCCCTGGCCATCGAGCGCCACGCGGCGTATGCCGGCATGCGCGAGCTGGCCGTGCAGCAGGCGCAGCAGGGTGGTCTTGCCCGATCCGTTGGCACCGACCAGGGCCACGCGCTCGCCGGGCCGCAACGCGAAATCGACACCGGTCAGCGCCGCGAGCGAGCCGAAGCGCACCGCGGCGTCGTGCAGTTCGATCAAGGCGGCGCTCACCGCGCCCCCGCCTCGGCATGCGCACCGTGCTGGCGC
>JANMSS010000137.1:0-7580 GCA_031389585.1 Burkholderiales bacterium
CCCAGCGCGCAGCCGACCGCGATGTCGGCCAGAGAAAAGTGAATGCCGGCGGCGAACGGTTTGTCGCCCAGGCCCTGTGCCATGGCAATGACTGCGGCGTTGACCTTGCCCATCTGGCGATCGATCCAGGCGCCGCTGCGCTGGCCCTCGTTGCGGCCGGCCCAGGTCTGCTCGAGCCGGGCCTCGATGCTGGCGTCGAGCATGCCGTCGGCCAGGGCCTCCCAGGTGCGCACCTCGGCGCGCTCGCGGCCGCTGGCCGGGATCAGGCGGCCCACCGGGGACAGGGTGTCGAGGTATTCGACGATCACGCGCGAGTCGAATACCGCTTCGCCGCCCTCCATCACCAGGCAGGGCACCTTGCCCAGCGGGTTGGCGGTCTGGATCGCATCGCTGGCCCACAAGTCCGCCAGCGCCAGCTGGTAGTCGAGCTTCTTTTCGGCCATCACGACGCGCACCTTGCGCACGTAGGGGCTGGTCAGCGAACCGAGCAGTTTCATGGTCTTGTGGGCGATGTCCGTTGGCAGGCGATTCTAGGGTCAAGGCAGAGGGCCTCGCGGGGGCGCAGCGGCGTGCGCGTGGCCCCGTAGGGCTATTGGGTACCGAAGATGCGATCGCCCGCATCCCCCAGTCCGGGGAGGATGTAGCCGTGGTCGTTGAGCTCGCGGTCGATGGCGCAGGTCGTGATCGGCACGTCGGGGTGCAGCCCGTGGAAATGCGCCAGGCCCTCGGGCGCGGCCAGCAGGCAGGCGAAGCGGATCGAGCGCGGCCGCACGGCCTTGAGCCTTGTGACCGCCGCCGCCGCCGAGTGGCCGGTGGCCAGCATCGGGTCGAGCACGATCACATCGCGCTGGTCCATCTGCTCAGGCACCTTGAAGTAGTACTCGACCGCGGCCAGCGTATTCGGGTCGCGGTACAGGCCGATGTGGCCCACGCGTGCGCCAGGCACAACTTCGAGCATGCCGTCCAGCAGGCCGGCGCCGGCGCGCATGATGACCACGAAGACGGTCTTCTTGCCGTCGATCTCGACGCCGGTGCAGCGTTCGAGCGGGGTTTCGATCTCGACCGCGTGAGTCGGCATGTCGCGCGTCAGTTCATAGGCCATCAGCAGCGCAATCTCGTGCAGCAGCGTGCGAAAGCCGCTGGTGCTGCGGTCCTTCTGCCGCATCAGCGTCAGCTTGTGCTGGATCAAGGGGTGGGTCAGGTGGTGGACGACGCCCTGGCTCATGAGTCAACCTCCGTGTTGCGCACTGCGGTATTCGCCCCTTCGACCAGGCTCAGGACAGGCTTGGGAACGGCCCGGCGGCTCATGCCGGTCTCCGTGAACGGGTTGCAGCGGCGAGGATACGACGAGGCGCCACCTACAATCGAGGCGTCATGAATCTATCTGCCCTGACCGCGCTCTCGCCGCTCGACGGCCGCTACGCGAACAAGGTGGCGCCGCTGCGCGCCTTGCTCTCCGAATTTGGCCTCATGCACCGCCGCGTGCAGGTGGAAGTCGAGTGGTTCGTCGCCCTGTCCGACGCCGGATTTGTCGAGTTTGCGCCGCTGTCGCCGGCTGCGCGCAAGCTGTCGCGTGACCTGGTGCTGGGCTTTTCGGAGGCTGACGCACAGGCCATCAAGGACATCGAGAAGACCACCCACCACGACGTCAAGGCGGTCGAGTATTGGCTCAAGGCGCGTTTCGAGCACCACGCCGAGCTGCGCGCCGCCGGTGAGTTCGTGCACTTCGCCTGCACCAGCGAGGACATCAACAACACCAGCCACGCGCTGATGCTCCAGGCCGCGCGCGAGCAGGTGCTGCTGCCTGCGCTCGATGGCCTGATCGCCACACTTGCAGCGTTGGCGCGGCAGCATGCGGCGGTGCCGATGCTGTCACGCACCCATGGTCAGACGGCCAGCCCGACCACGGTGGGCAAGGAAGTCGCCAATGTTGCCGCGCGGCTGGCCACGGCGCGCGCGCGCATCGCCGCAGTGCAGCCGCTGGCCAAGATGAATGGCGCCGTCGGCAACTACAACGCCCACCTGGCGGCCTACCCGGACTTCGACTGGGAAGGCTTCTCGCGCCGCGTCGTCGAGCAGAGGCTGGGCCTGGCGTTCAACCCGACGACGACCCAGATCGAGCCGCACGACTGGATCGCCGAGTTGTTCGACGCCGTGGCGCGAGCCAACACGATCCTGATCGACTGGTCGCGCGACGTCTGGGGCTACATCTCGCTGGGCTACTTCAAGCAGCGCACCAAGGACGGCGAGATCGGCAGCTCGACCATGCCGCACAAGGTCAACCCGATCGATTTCGAAAACGCCGAGGGCAACCTGGGCCTGGCCAACGCGGTGCTCACGCACATGTCACACAAGCTGCCGGCAAGCCGCTGGCAGCGCGACCTGAGCGACTCGACCGTGCTGCGCAACATGGGCGTGGCCCTGGGCTACACCCTGCTCGGCTGCGACAGCCTGGCGCGCGGCCTGGCCAAGCTCGAAGTCAACGAGGCCGTGCTGGTCGCCGACCTTGATGCCGCCTGGGAAGTGCTGGCCGAGCCGATCCAGACCGTGATGCGCCGTTACGGCGCGGCCAATCCCTACGAGCGGCTGAAGGATCTGACCCGTGGCAAGGCCATCACGCGTGAGACCCTGGCCGCCTTCATCGACTCGCTGACCGAAGTGCCGTCCGCCGAGCGCGAACGCCTGAAGGCGCTGACACCCGCCAGCTACACCGGCCTGGCCGTGCCATTGGCCACACAACTGGCCCGATCCATCGAGCGCGGCGGACAACGCTGAGCGCGGCCCTGCGCTGGTTCCCTAGAATCAGCCATGTCCTTCATCCAAGGTTTGCTCGCGGCGCAGCAGCGGCGCGATTCGCTGCTCTGCGTCGGTCTGGACCCCGAGCCGTCGCGATTCCCCGAACCCTGGCGTGGCGACGCGGCGCGCATCTTCGAGTTCTGCGCGCGCATCGTCGACGCCACCAAGGATCTGGTCTGCGCTTACAAACCGCAGATCGCCTACTTCGCCGCCCACCGCGCCGAGGACCAGCTCGAGCAGTTGATGGCCTACATCCGCCGCGTCGCACCCGATGTGCCGGTGATCCTCGATGCCAAGCGTGGCGACATCGGCAGCACGGCCGAGCAGTACGCCCGCGAGGCTTTCGTGCGCTACCAGGCTGACGCGGTCACGCTGTCGCCATTGATGGGCTTCGATTCGCTCGAGCCCTACCTGGCCTATGACGGCCGCGGCCTGATCCTGCTCTGCCGCACCTCCAATCCCGGCGGCCGTGATCTGCAGGATCAACCGCTGGCCTCGGGGGAACGTCTGTATGAATACATCGCCAAGCTGGCGGCCGGGCCGTGGAACCAGAGTGGCCGGCTCGGGCTGGTGGTGGGGGCGACCTTCCCGGCCGAGCTGGCGCGGGTGCGCGAACTCGCACCCCGGTTGCTATTTCTGATTCCAGGTATCGGCGCCCAGGGCGGCGACGCCAACGCGACCGTGGCGGCCGCCTGGCGACCCGACGGCCCGATTGTCGTCAGCTCGTCGCGCGCCGTGCTTTATGCCGGTGGCGGTGAAGGCTTCGCCGACGCAGCGCGTGCGGCGGCGCGCAGCACGCGCGATGTGCTGGCCGCGGCATGCCGCGCCAAGGGCTGAGGTCGCCGATGCCGGACAAGAAGTTCGCGAACACGGCAACACGCGAGCCGGAACGCGAAACCAGTTTCGCCGATAGCCTGGCGCGGCAGTACTTTCTTGCCGTGGCGGCCGTGAGCGGCGTTGGCGCTCTGTTCTACGCCACGGTCCCTGCGCCGCTCTGGCAGACGGCATTGATCGGCGGCATCTGCGCGGCGTTATCCCTGACCGCCGCGTTGCTGTACCGCCACCGTTGCGGCCTGAGCCGCGGCGCGGCCGTCCTGGTGGCCGCCTTGGGCGTGGCCATCGCCGTGGCGATTAGCGCGATCAGCCTGGGCTATGGCATCAATTCCACTGCGCTCGGATTCCTGTCGTTGCAGGTGTGCATCGTGTCGGTGCTGGTCAGCATGCGTAGCGCGCTCTGGCTGGCAGGTGCGAGTGCGCTGCTGGTACTGGGCATGGCCGCGGTGCAAGTCCCCGGCTGGATGTTTTCGATGCCGTCGTTTGCCAACCCGGCGCTGCCATTGCGCGTGATCACGCACCTGATGTTGTTGGCCACGGGCGTGGCGATCGGCCTGGTGCTGTCGCGTGCGATGGCGCGTGCCCAGGCGCGGGCCCGCATGCGCGAGCAGCGCTTTGCCGGGCTGCTCGCTGTGGCAGCCGATTGGTACTGGGAGATGGATGCTGAGTTTCGCTTCGCGCACTTCTCCGAGCCGGTCGACGGCAAATCGGGCCTGACGGCTGCGCGCCGGATCGGCAAGGCGCCGTGGGAAATCGAAGGTTTCGGCCTGGACGCGCAGGCCATGGACGCGCACCGTGCCGATCTCGAGTCGCACGAGGCGTTTTCCGGATTGGTGATGCAGCGTGCCGGTGCCCGCGGCCAATCGAGTTGGTTCACGGCGAGCGGTCGACCGCGCTTCGACGAGCGCGGCGTATTCCTGGGTTACTGGGGTGTCGGCCGCGACATCACTGCCGAGAAGCAGGCTGATGTGGCTCGCGCGGCAACCGAGGCGCGTTACCGCGAACTGTTCGCGCGCTCCCCGTCGCCGCTGGTGCTGCACCGCGACGTCCAGGTGATCGACGTCAATGCGGCGGCGCTCAGGCTGTTCGACCTGGGCGACGTGGCCGCGTTGATCGGCCGCAACCTGCTCGACTTCTATGACGACGACGGCTCACGCGCGCTCGCCACCGCGCGCGGGAATGCCCTGCGTGAGATGCCGATGGGCGAGGCCACTCCGGCGCGCCAGTTCGTGCTGCGCACCTCGCGCGGCCGGCGCATCGTGGCCCAGGTCACCAGCGTCAAGGTCGACGCCGACGGCGGGCCGGCGGTCCTGTCGATTTACCAGGACGATACCGAACGGCTGCAGTCCGAGGCGGCACGGGTGCGCTCGGAGGCGCTGATGACCCACCTGGTGGCGACCAGCCCCGACCTGATCACGCTGACCGACATGGCCACTGGGCGCTACGTGATGGTCAACGAGGCTTTCGTCAAGCTGACTCGCTACTCGCGCGACGAGGCCGTCGGCAAGACTTCGCTTGAACTCGCCGTCTGGCCCGACCTTGAGGCGCGCGAGCACTTTGTTCGCGTCCTCGGGGAGCGCGGCGAGGTGCGCGACAGCGCCACTGAGTTCCGCGACCGCGATGGCCGCGTCTTCTCGCTGTTGGTGTCGGCGGCGCGTTTCAGTCTTGAGGGCCGCGACTATATGGTGCTCAACGGCCGTGACGTCACGGCGCTCGAGCGCGAACGTCTCGAACACGAGGCGATCCTGACGAATGCGTCGATCGGCATTGCGATGACCCGCGACCGCCAGTTCCAGCTGGCCAATCCGGCGTTCGAGCGGATGTTCGGTTGGCGGCCTGGCACCTTGATCGGTCAGCCTGGCAGCGCCATCTCGGTCGATGACGAGGCTTACGCCGAACTGGGCCGCATGGTCTCGCCGGCGCTGACGCGCGGCGAAGCCGTGGAGGTCGAGCGCGTGGTCAAGCGCCGCGACGGCAGCACCTTCCTGTGCCGGTTGCTGGCCTGTATCGTCGATCCGACGCACCCGAGCGCGGGAGGCACGGTGTGGATCGCCGAAGACGTGACCGAGCGCCGCGCTATCGATCAGGCCCTGGCGCGCGCCCGCGATGACGCCGAAGCCGCCAACCGGGCCAAGAGCGCGTTCCTGGCCAACACCAGCCACGAGATTCGCACGCCCCTCAACGGCCTGGTTGGACTGGCGCGCATGGCGCGCCAACCCGGGCTGGACGAGGCCCGGCGTGACCGCTACCTGCAGCAGATCGACGACAGCGCCCAGGCTCTGTCGGGCGTGATCGGCGACATCCTGGATCTGTCCAAGATCGAGGCCGGCAAGCTGACCCTGGAGGCGACCGAAATCGACCTGCATGTGCTGCTCGAGTCGATCGAGCATGGGTATGCCGCGCTGGCCGATGCGCGCGGGCTGGGCCTGCAGATGGTGATGCATGCGGACGTGCCGCGGCGAGTGCGCGGCGACGCGGCACGGCTGCGCCAAGTGCTGTCCAACTTTCTCAGCAATGCGCTCAAGTTCACGGCGCAGGGTGGCGTGCGCATCAATGTCCGGCCGCTGGACGCGACGCGGCTGCGCTTCGAGGTGCGGGACAGTGGCCCAGGGATCGAGCCCGCGGTTCAGGCGCGCCTTTTCACACCCTTCACGCAGGCCGACGATTCGACGACGCGGCGCTTCGGCGGCACCGGCCTGGGCCTGTCGATCTGCCGCGAGCTTGCAACCTTGATGGGCGGCGCGGTCGGTGTGACCAGCGAAGTGGGCCAGGGCAGCTGTTTCTGGGCCGAGCTGCCGCTGCCGGCCACCGGCGAGTCCAGCGCCGACTCGGTCTTTGCCGACCTGCCCGAGCAGCCCAGTGCATTGGCCGGCCTGCGGGTGTTGATTGCCGAGGACAACGCCGTCAACATGCTGATCGCCACGGCGCTGCTCGAGCAATGGGGCGTCAACGTGAGCCCGGCCAGCGACGGTGCCCAGGCGGTGGCTGCGGTCAATGCCCAGGCCGACGCCGGCACGCCGTTCGCGTTGGTGCTGATGGACGTGCAGATGCCGGTGATGGGCGGCTATGACGCCACCCGTGCACTGCGCCAGCGCCATAGCGCCAGCGCGCTGCCGGTCATTGCGCTGACCGCCGCGGCGCTGACCTCCGAGCGCGATGAAGCCCTGGCCTGCGGCATGAACGACTTCCTGACCAAGCCGATCGATGCGCAGCGCCTGTACGATGCGCTGCTGCAGTGGAGCCGGGCCAAGGCCCTCGGTTGACGATCTGAGTTGCGCAAGTTGCCGAAGCGGCGCCCTCGAGGCATGAACTGATGGAACCAAGTGGACGCCGTTGACCCGGCTTTGCCGGTCCACTGGCGTGCCTCCTTGAGGGGGAGGCGCCGAAGGCGCTTCGGGGGTGGTTCACATTACACGCGTTGCATGCCGTCGCCGCCCTCGGCGTGCGCGAAGTAGCGCTGGCCGATGGCGTCGCTGAGCAGGCCCGCAGTGCGATGCAGCGCTTGCGCCAATTGCACCAGGCGCTCGCGCATCGGCGCGTCTTGCATCGCCGCCACCTCCGCCAAGCTCAGGCCGGCACCTTGCGCCGGCAACAAGTCGCGCAAGGCCGCGCGCGCGGCATCGGAGCCGGGCAACTTGCCCAGCTCGGTGCGCAAGCGGCGCAGTGTGCCGGCGAAGGCGCGCGGATTGCTGTCGTCGAAGACCAGCAGGTCGGCCAGCGCCAGCAGGTCTTCGTGGCGCTGGTAGCGGGCGCGGAAGGTGATGCGGCTGTCGAAGAGTTCGAGCAGCAGCTCGGTGGTGGCGCTGGCACCGCCGCGCGGGTCGAAGGCTTCGAGCAGCGCGGCCAGCGTGGCGGCCATGCCGGCGAGGCGCTCGATCAGGCGGCCGGTGGTCAAGAGGCGCCAGCCGTGGTCGCGCGTCATGCGGTCGGTTTGCGCCCCCGTCATCGCT
>JANMSS010000140.1:0-12393 GCA_031389585.1 Burkholderiales bacterium
ACCGGTTCGGCCGCCGCTCCGAGCAACTCGATCCCGATCAGCTCCAGCTCGGCCTCGAGGATGCCGAGACGGCGCTGGCCCAGGCCGAGGTCGCCAGCGAAGCCAGGACGGGGCGCTCGGGCGAGGCTCGGCCGCGCAAGATGCCGGAGCACCTGCACTGGTTCTACTGGGAGAGCTACTCGACCTGGCTGACCGGCATTGCGCTGTTCACGGTGATGTACCTGTTCAATGCCGGCACGTTCCTGATCGACAAGAGCGTGTACGACTGGTCGCCCGCGGCGGCCATCGCTGCTTCGCTGGGTTTCCTGGTGGTGTGCTGGCTGGTCTACGACGTGATCTGCCGCGCCTTCGGCCAGAAGAAGAACGGCGACCTGATCGTCGGCCTGGGCGTGCTCGTCTTCGCGGTCTTCGCCTCCTGGCTGGCGTGCCAGCTCTTCGCCGGGCGCGCCGCCTTCCTGCTCGTCGGCGCGATGCTGGCCACGACGATGAGCGCCAACGTCTTCGTCTGGATCATTCCCGGCCAGCGCAAGGTGGTGGCGCAGTTGAAGGCCGGCCAGCCGGTGGACCCGATCTACGGCTGGCGTGCCAAGCAGCGCAGCGTGCACAACACCTACTTCACGCTGCCGGTGCTGATCGCGATGCTGTCCAACCACTATGGCTGGCTGTATTCCGGCGCCAACAACTGGATCGTGTTGGTACTGCTGATGTTGGCCGGCGCGCTGATCCGCCACAGTTTCGTCGCCCGCCACAAGGCGCTGGTGCAAGGCAAGCGCGTGCCCTGGGAGCACGCCGGCGTCGGCATCCTGGCGCTGGTTGGCGTGGCGTTCTGGCTCGCCCCGCCACCCCCCTCGGCCGCCGCGATTGCTGCCGCCGCCAAACCGGTCGTGCTGGCCGATGTCAAGACGGTGATCGACCAGCGTTGCGCGCTGTGCCACAACGCGCAGCTGCAAAGCAAGAACATCGCGCTGCACACGCCCGAGTTGATCAAGCAACACGCGCAGACGGTCTACCAGCAGTCTGTGGTGCTCAAGCTGATGCCCCTGAACAACGCGACCCAGATCACCGACGAAGAGCGCGCGCTGATCAAGCGCTGGTTCGAGACGGGGGCACCGGTTCAATGAGCGTCGCGCCGGGCCGATCATGAGTTCCGCGTCACCGCCGCGCCGACCGCGCACTGAGCGCGAGGTCCGCGTTGACCTCGCGGCGGCCTACCGGCTGGCCGCGCTGGCCGGCTGGGACGACACCATCTATACCCACCTGTCGGCCAGTGTCCCGGGTGAGCCGGGCGTCTACCTGATCAATCAGTTCGGCCTTGGTTTCGACGAGGTTTGCGCGTCGAACCTGGTCAAGGTCGACCTGCGCGGCGAGGTGATCGATGGCTCGGGCCGCGTGGTCAACCCGACCGGCTTCATGATCCACGGCGCCGTGCACGCCGCGCGACCGGATGTCGAGTGTGTGATCCACCTGCACGCGCCCTGGGGCGTCGCGCTGTCGATGCGATCTGAGGGCCTGCTGCCGACGTCGCAATGGGCGATGCGCCTGCACGGCCGCCTCGGCCGCCATGCATACGAAGGACTGGCGCTCGGTACCGATGAGCAGCAGCGGCTGATCGCCAACCTGGGCGCGCTCGACGGCCTGATCCTCGCCACCCACGGCACGCTGACCGTCGGCCGCACCGTCGCCGAAGCCTTCATGCTGATGCACCTGCTCGAACGCGCCGCGCAGGCGCAATTGCGGGCGATGGCGGCCGGCGACAACGGGCTCGTCGTCGCCAGCGACGATCTGGCCACACGCACCTACCGACAATGGGTCGGTGATGACAGCGAGTGGGACGGAGATGCCGAATGGCCCGCCCTGTTGCGCCGCGCCGAGCGCAGATCACCCGGATTCAAAGACTGAAAGGAACCCACCGATGCCGACCCTTCGCGTCGAACTGTTCGAGGGCCGCAGCCCGCAGCAAAAGGCTGCGCTGGCCAAGGAATTGACCGACGCGTGCGTGCGCGTGCTCGGTGGCAGCGCCGACAGTGTCGACGTCGTGTTCCAGGATATCGCCCGCCACGACTGGGCGACTGGCGGCGTGCTGTGGAGCGAAAGGGCGCCGCCCAAACCTGCGGGCTGATGTCGCGCCAGCGTGCGACGGGCTCACGGCGCCTTGCGCCACCATTCGCCCGCCAGCGCCTGCTGCAGATACGCAATAAAGCTGGTGACCTTGGAGGGCACAAGCTTCGGCGACGGAAACACGGCGTGAACCTCCTGCGCCGGCAGGCCGTGGTCGGCCAGCACCTGGACCACGCTGCCATCGGCGACCGACTCGCGCGCCACGTACCACGGCAACACGGCCAGGCCCATGCCGGCACGCGCAGCGGCGAGCACCGCCGACAGGTTGTTCGAGCGCAGCGGCCCCTTCACCGGCACCGCCTGCTCCTTTCCCGTGGGCGCCGTCAGGCTCCAGCGGTCGTCGCCCTGCACGCTGCTGTAGACCAGGCAGGCATGGGCTGAAAGTTCGGCTACCTTGTCCGGCGTGCCGCGTTCGCGCAGGTAAGCCGGCGCGGCCACCATCAGCCAGGGGTTGGTGCCGAGGAAGCGCGCACCGAGTGTGGAGTCGGCCAGACGGCCCATGCGAATGGCCAGATCGACGCCCTGCTCGACCAGGTCGATGTAACGATCCTCAAAGGCCAGGTCGATCGTGACTTCGGGGTGCTGGCGCATGTAGCGCAGCACCAGCGGCACGAGCACGCGGCGGCCGAACGCCACCGAGGTGCTGACGCGCAGCGTGCCGCCGACCTGGCTCTGCAGCAGCGTCGCCAGGTTGTCGGCCTCGTCGATTTCGCGCGCGATCAGCTTGCATTTTTCGTAGTACAGCGCCCCGACCTCGGTCAGCGTCACGCCGCGCGTCGATCGGTGCAGCAGGCGCGCGCCCAGGCGCTGCTCGGTGGCGGCCACCGCCTTGGTGGCGGTCGGCTGGGTCATACCCATCTCGGCCGCGGCCTTGCTGAAGCTGCCGGTCTCGACGACGCGAATGAACAGCTGCACGGCGATGACACGGTCCATGCAGGGGACTGTAGTCGCGAACGCCCCTGCTATTCCGCCACGGAATAGCGCTTATCCCGTGACTGGGATTCACAAACCGGGCCAATCCGCCGACCATCGCGGCAGTCACACAGGAGAACGACATGGGCAAGATGAAGGCAGCGATGGCCGCGGTGTTGGTGATGGAGAAGGAAGGCGTGACGCAGGCCTTCGGCGTACCGGGCGCGGCCATCAACCCGCTCTATGCGCAATTGCGCGAGCGCCAGACCATCGCCCATGTGCTGGCACGCCACGTCGAGGGCGCCTCGCATATGGCCGAGGGCTACACGCGGGCCAAGGCCGGCAACATCGGCGTGTGCATCGGCACCTCGGGCCCGGCCGGCACCGACATGGTCACTGGCCTGTACTCGGCGCAGGCCGACTCGATCCCGATCCTGTGCATCACCGGCCAGGCGCCGCGTGCGCGCCTGCACAAGGAAGACTTCCAGGCGGTGGACATCACATCGATCGTCAAGCCGGTCACCAAGTGGGCCACGACCGTGCTCGAGCCGGCGCAGGTGCCGCGCGCATTCCAGCAGGCCTTTCACCTGATGCGCTCGGGCCGCCCGGGCCCCGTGCTGATCGACCTACCCTTCGATGTGCAAATGGCCGAGATCGAGTTCGACATCGAGACCTACGAGCCCTTGCCGGTGTACAAGCCGGCCGCCACACGCAAGCAGGCGGTGAAGGCGATCGAGATGCTGCAGGCCGCCGAGCGACCGTTGATCGTCGCCGGTGGCGGCATCATCAACGCCGACGCGTCCGACCTGCTGGTCGAGTTTGCCGAGCTGGTCGGCGTGCCGGTGATCCCGACCCTGATGGGCTGGGGCACGATCCCCGACGACCACCCGCTGATGGCCGGCATGTGCGGCCTGCAGACCAGCCACCGCTACGGCAACGCGACGATGCTGGCCAGCGATTTCGTCTTCGGCATCGGCAACCGCTGGGCCAATCGCCACACCGGTTCGCCCGAGGTCTATTGCAAGGGCCGCAAGTTCATTCACGTCGACATCGAGCCGACCCAGATCGGCCGCGTGTTCAGCCCCGACTTCGGCATCGTCTCCGACGCCAAGGCAGCGCTGGCACAGTTCATCACTGTCGCGCAGGAGCTCAAGGCGGCCGGCCAGTTGAAGGACCGCAGTGCCTGGGTCGCCGAGTGCCGCGAGCGCAAGCGCACCCTGCTGCGCAAGACCAACTACGAAGCGGTGCCGATGAAACCGCAGCGGGTCTACCAGTGCATGAACAACAACTTCCCGCGCGACACCACTTACGTCAGCACGATCGGTCTGTCGCAGATCGCCGGCGCGCAGTTCCTGCATGTCTTCGGCCCACGCCAGTGGATCAACTGCGGCCAGGCCGGCCCGCTGGGCTGGACCATTTCCGCGGCACTCGGTGTGCGCGCCGCCGACCCGAGCCGCACGATCGTGGCCCTGTCGGGCGACTACGACTTCCAGTTCATGATTGAGGAGCTGGCCGTCGGTGCGCAGTTCAAGCTGCCCTACATCCACATGGTGGTCAACAACAGCTACCTCGGCCTGATCCGTCAGAGCCAGCGCGGCTTCGATATGGACTACTGCGTGCAGCTCGGCTTCGAGAACATCAACGCGCCGGAGCTGAAGGGTTACGGCGTCGACCACAAGGCCGTCGTCGAAGGCCTGGGCTGCAAATTCGTGCGCGTGTACAAACAGGAAGAGATCAAGCCGGCCATTCAGCAAGCCAACGCGTGGCTGGCCGAGTTCCAGGTGCCCGTCGTGATCGAGGTGATGCTCGAACGCGTGACCAATATCTCGATGGGCACTGAGATCGACGCCGTCAACGAGTTCGAGGATCTGGCGCTGTCGGTCGAGGATGCGCCGACCGCCATCGGCATGCTCGACTGAAGCGTCTGGCCTGCCACGCCGGGGGGCCGCCCCGGCGACGGGGCGCGTGTCCCGTAAAATCGGTCGTGTCGGCCTGGGCGCCATCGGCATGCCCCCGCGCGCTGATCGCCTGGACGGCGCGCGACCGACAAACTGGCTAAGACCCCAGGTCTCTGGGCCAACCTCGACGATCCTGCATTGACAATCACGACGAAGGAATCGTCCCATCGTGCCATCTACTTTCTCGGTGCCCGCTACTCGTTCTGACACCGGGAGCCTGCCCACCCTGGCCGCCGCCGATCTTGCCTGCCGCCGTGGCAACCGGCTGCTGTTCAAGGGCGTCAACTTCAGCCTTGTGGCCGGCCAGGCGATCTGGCTGCGGGGCCGCAACGGCCGCGGCAAGACCAGCCTGTTGCGCCTGGCCTCGGGGCTGGCCAGCCCCGAGGCGGGCCGCATCTGCTGGGGCGGCGTGCCGGTGCGCCAGGCGCCCGCGATGGCGGCTCGCAGGGTCTACGTGGCGCACGCCAGCGCGCTGAAGGACGACCTGACCGTCACCGAATCGCTGCGCTTCCTGGCGTTGCTGCACGGGCGCGCCAGCGACATGGCTTCGGTGCACGAGGCCCTCGACCGTGTAGGCATGGCCTCGCGGCGCGATGCGCCGGTGCGCACCCTGTCGCAGGGCCAGCGCCGGCGGGCCACGTTGGCGCGGCTGGCCCTGGAGCGCGAAGCGTCGATCTGGATCCTCGACGAGCCCTATGACGCCCTGGACACCGATGGCGTCGATTGCATCAACGGCCTGATGCACGCCCACCTGCAGCGCGGCGGCAGCATCTTGTTGACCAGCCACCAGGACGCCGGCGCGTCGGCGCCACCGATGGCCCGCTTCGACCTCGATCCGTTCGCCTGACCGAGCGGCCTCGCCACCTCATGCGCACCGTATTCCTCGCCGTCTATCTGCGTGACCTGCGCCTGGCGCTGCGCCGGCGCGTCGAAGCCTTGCTGCCGGTGGTCTTCTTCGTCGTCGCGATCAGCCTGTTTCCACTCGGCGTCGGGCCAGAACCGCAGGTCCTGCGCGAAATTGGCGCCGGCATCGTCTGGGTCAGCGCCTTGCTGGCCACGATGCTGTCGGTGAACAGCCTCTACGCCAGCGACCATGCCGACGGCTCGCTCGAGCAAATGATCCTGTCGGGCCACTCGGGCACGCTGATTGCCGGCGCCAAAGCGGCCGCACACTGGACGGTGACCGGCGCACCCCTGGTGTTGGCAGCGCCGCTGATCGGACTGATGCTCGACATGAGCCCGCAGGCGATCACGGCCCTGCTGGCGTCGCTGCTGCTCGGCACGCCGATCCTGAGCCTGCTCGGAGGCATGGGCGCTGCCCTGACCCTGGGCCTGCGCAGCGCCGGTGTGCTCTTGATCCTGCTGATCGTGCCGCTGTCGATTCCGGCGTTGATCTTCGGTGCCGGCGCAGTCGGTGCGGTCGAGAGCGGCCTGGGTGCGGCAGGGCACTTTTCGCTGCTTGGCGCGCTGTTGATAATGACCACGCTCGCCGCGCCGCTGGCGACCTCGTTTGCGCTGCGGATCGCACTGGAGTAAGACTGCATGGACCGACCCATCCGATGGTTCACGTTCGCGGCACCGTCGCGTTTCTATGGCCTTGTGGCGGCGCTGAATCCGTGGCTTTGGGCCGTCGCGATCGGCCTGGCTGTGGCCGGGCTGTATGTTGGCTTCTTCGTCGCACCTACCGACGCCACCCAGGGCGAGGCCTACCGAATCATCTTCATCCATGTGCCTGCCGCCTGGATGTCGATGCTGTTGTACCTGGCGCTGGCGTTCTGGGCGGCGGTGGGCTGGATGTTCAACGCGCGCATGGCCTCGACGCTGGCGCGCGCCATCGCCCCGACGGGCGCGATGTTCACCTTCATCGCGCTGTGGACCGGCGCCCTGTGGGGTAAACCGACGTGGGGCGCCTGGTGGGTGTGGGACGCACGCCTGACTTCGGAACTCATTCTGCTGTTCCTGTATCTAGGCTATATCGCGCTGGTCACGTCGATCGACGACTGGGTACGCGGTGACAAAGCCGGCGCGCTGCTGGCGATCGTGGGTTCGATCAACGTGCCGATCATCTATTTTTCGGTCACATGGTGGAATACGCTGCACCAGGGCGCAACGATCAGCCTGACCGCAGCGCCGAAAATGGCGCAGTCCATGTTGCTGGGGATGATGCTGATGACCTTTGCGTTCTGGGCTTATGCCTTCGCGGTGGTGTTCACACGCGCTCAGGCATTGGCGCTGGAGCGCGATCGCGATGCCGATTGGGTTCGGCAGACTGCGCTAGCGCAAAAGGAAACCCAATGAACTGGGCCAACATGACGGATTTCCTGTCCATGCGCGGCTATGGCCTGTATGTATGGGGTTCCTACGCCGTGACCGCACTGTTAATGCTGTGCGAGCCCTGGCTGGTACGCCGCCACCGCCGTGCGGCACTGCATGCGGCTGCTACGAACTCTGTTGAGGATTGAAAGATGAAACCCCGTCACAAGCGCCTGGCCATCATCGGCGGCGTCGTCACCTCGGTCGCCGTGGCCGCGGGCCTGGTGCTGAACGCCTTCCAGAGCAACCTGGTGTTCTTCTACTCGCCCTCGCAGGTGGTGGCCAGGGAGGCTCCGTCCGGCCGCACATTCCGCGTCGGCGGACTGGTCAAGGAGGGCAGCGTCAAGCGCAGCGGCACCGAGGTGCAGTTTGCGGTGACCGACACCGCGCAGACGATGCAGGTCAAATACGTCGGCATCCTTCCCGACCTGTTCAAGGAGGGCAAGGGCGTCGTCGCGCAGGGGCAGATCGGCGCCGACGGCGTATTTGTCGCGCGCGAAGTGCTGGCCAAGCACGATGAGAACTACATGCCGCCCGAAGCCGCCGAGGCGCTCAAGCGCGCCGCACAGGCCAACGAGAAGATCGCCAACTCGGTGGTCGGGGGCACGAAGTGATTGCCGAACTCGGTCAAGTGGCCCTGCTGCTCGCGCTGGCGGTGGCGCTGGTGCAAGGCAGCCTGCCACTGGCTGGCGCTGCCCGCAACCGCGCCGACTGGATGGCGCTGGCCAAGCCGGCGGCACAGACGCAATGCCTGCTGGTGATGTTGGCCTTTGGCTGCCTCACGGCGGCCTTTGTGCAGAACGACTTCTCGGTGCTCTACGTGGCGACGAACTCGAACTCGGCACTGCCACTGCAATACCGAATTGCCGCCGTCTGGGGCGGGCATGAGGGCTCGCTGCTGCTGTGGCTGCTGATGCTCAGCGGCTGGACCGTGGCCGTGGCCATGTACAGCGAGCACCTGCCGCAGGCCGTGGTCGCGCGAATCCTGGCAGTGATGGGCCTGGTGGCGGTCGGCTTCCTGCTCTTCACCCTGATCACCTCCAACCCGTTCGAGCGCCTGCTGCCGGCCGCAGCCGACGGGCGCGACCTGAACCCGCTGCTGCAGGACCCGGGGATGATCTTCCACCCGCCGCTGCTGTACATGGGCTATGTCGGCTTCTCGGTGGCCTTTGCCTTTGCCATCGCCGCGTTGATCGGCGGCAACCTCGACTCGACCTGGGCCCGCTGGACCCGGCCCTGGACGCTGGCGGCGTGGCTCTTCCTGACTCTGGGCATCGCGCTGGGCAGCTGGTGGGCCTATTACGAACTCGGCTGGGGCGGCTGGTGGTTCTGGGATCCGGTGGAAAACGCCTACTTCATGCCCTGTCTGGTGGGCACAGCGCTGATCCACTCGCTGGATGTGACGGAAAAACGCTGCGCGTTCAAGTCCTGGACCGTGCTGCTGGCGATCATGGCCTTCTCGTTGTCACTGCTCGGGACCTTCCTGGTGCGCTCAGGCGTGTTGTCGTCCGTGCATGCCTTTGCCACCGACCCGCGCCGTGGCCTGTTCATCCTGGCCCTGCTGGTCGTGGCAATCGGCGGCTCGCTGGCCCTGTATGCCTGGCGCGCACCGAAGGTCGGGCTGGGCGCACGCTTCGAACTGGTGTCGCGCGAGTCGATGCTGCTGGGCAACAACGTGATGCTGGTGGTGGCGATGGCCACCGTGCTGCTCGGCACGCTGTACCCGCTGTTGCTCGACGCGCTCGGGCTGGGCAAGATCTCGGTCGGGCCACCGTATTTCGACAGCGTCTTCGTGCCCATCATGACCCCGCTGGTCTTCCTGATGGGCATCGGCCCGCTGGCGAGCTGGCGCCAGGCCGAACTGCCCTCGCTGGCGCGGCGGCTGCGCTGGGCCGCGGGCCTGACCGTCGTCGCGGCGCTGCTCACCGGCTGGGTGGCCGGGCACATCTCTCCGCTGGCCACGCTGGGCTTCATGATGAGCTGGTGGATCGTCTTTGCCGTGGCCACCGATCTCGTTGAGCGGCTGCGCCCCGCGGGTACCTCTGCCGCGAAGTTGCTCGCCCGCGCTCGCCTGCTGCCGCGCTCGCTGCTGGGCATGATGCTGGCGCATCTGGGCATCGCCGCGTTCGCCTTCGGCGTCAGCATGGTCAATACCTACGGCATCGAACGCGACCTGAAGATGGACATCGGTGACACCGCCGAGATGGCCGGCTACACCTTCACGTTCCGCGGCGTGCGCGACCTGCAGGGGCCGAACTATGCGGCCGCGCAGGGGCTGCTGGAAGTCACGCGCAACGGCAAGGCGGTGGCGACGATGCGCCCCGAGAAACGTGTCTACCGCGTGCAGCAGAACCCGATGACGGAGGCCGCCATCAACACCGGCTTCACGCGCGACCTGTTCATCGCGCTCGGTGAGCCGGTCGGTGGCAGCGCATGGACCGTTCGCGTCTACTACAAACCGTTCGTCACCTGGATCTGGGGCGGCTGCGTGCTGATGGCGCTGGGCGGCATCCTGGCCGCGGCCGATCGCCGCTACCGCGCGCGCCGCAGCGCGTCGGCCACCGAGTTGACGCCGGCATCGGCAAGCGCAGCATGAGCCCGCCGGGCCGCCCCAAGGGCGAATTCCGCAGTGCGCAGCACGGAGGTTGCCTTATGAGCGCCGCATGAAGAGCCTGCGCTTCATCCTGCCGTTGGTGGCATTCGTGGTGCTGGTCGGCTTTCTGGCCGCCGGCCTCAAGCTCGACCCGCGCGAAGTGCCCTCGCCGCTGATCGGCAAGCCCGCGCCCGGCTTCGCGCTGACGCGCCTGGATGACGCCAACCAGACCATTCGCCGCGAAGACATGCTCGGCAAGGTGTGGATGCTCAACGTCTGGGCTTCGTGGTGTGCCGCCTGCCGTGAGGAACATCCGCACCTGGTGGCCTTTGCGAAAACCAAGGCGATGCCGATCCTGGGCCTGAACTACAAGGACACGCGCAAGGACGGGCTGGGCTGGTTGGCGCGCTTCGGCGACCCCTACGACGCCTCGCTGTTCGATAACGATGGCCGCGTCGGCATCGACTTCGGCGTTTACGGCGTGCCCGAGACCTTTGTCATCGACAAGCAGGGCGTGATTCGCTTCAAGCAGATCGGCCCGATCACACCCACGATCCTGCAGACGCGCGTCGTGCCGTTGCTGAAAGAACTCAATGGGTGAAGTGGTCCACCCCCGAAGCGGCTGCGCCGCTCCCCCTCAAGGGGGCACCGCTGGCGGACCGGCGGAGCCGGATCCGCGGCGGTCGCTTGGGAATGCCTGCGCTGCGGCCATGCGGCCTGCAAGGCCCGCTGGCGGACCGGCGGAGCCGGATCCGCGGCGGTCGCTTGGATGGTCACTGTGGCGCTGCCTGCTATTGAGTTGCGCCCTGTGGTCGGCCGGCCCGGCGCTGGCCAAGGAAGCCGCGCCGGCGGTGGACGATCCGGTGCTCGAGGCGCGCATGCAGGCCGTCGCCGCCGAGTTGCGCTGCCTGGTGTGCCAGAACCAGACCATCGCCGATTCGACCTCGGGCCTGGCCGAAGACTTGCGCCGCGAAGTGCGCGAGCAGTTGAAGCGCGGCGTCTCCAACGAGCAGGTGGTGCAGTACATGACCGACCGCTACGGCGACTTCGTGCGCTACCGCCCGCCGTTCAAGGCGACGACCGCCCTGCTCTGGGTCGGCCCCGCCGCGCTGCTCGTGATCGGCCTCGGCGGCTTGGGCTTGGTGCTGTGGCGGCGTTCGAAACTCGCGCCCGACCGCTTCGAAATCGATGAAGACGAGGGCCAAGGGCCCGACGAATCAGACCCAGCCTCTGCCGGAGACCGTACTCGATGACTCTATTTGTGGTGATCGGCGCGCTGCTGGCGATGCTGACCTTGGTGCTGCTGACACGCCCGCTGTGGCGCAGCAACAGTCGCGGTGCAGCGGCATCACCCGACGATTCGGCCGTCGCGGCCTTGCGCCTGCAGCTCGAACAACTCACGGCGCTGAAGCAGTCAGGTGTGCTCGGCGATGCGCCATACGACGAGGCCCGCGAGGCCCTCGAGCGTCGCATCGTCGATGCGGTGGTCGATGCGCCGCCAGCAACGGCCAGCCGCGATCCCATCAGTTCCAAATCCCTGCTGCTCGGTCTGGTCGGCTTTGTCTGTGCGGTGGCCGTGGCGGGGTATGCGTGGCTCGGCACGCCACAGGCGCTGGATATGGCTGCCGTCGCAAGCGCAGCGGCACCGGCCGGCACCGCGCCTCCGATCACGGCAGAGCAAGTCCAAACCATGATCGAGTCACTCGCCGCACGGCTGAAGGACAACCCGGACGACGCCGCTGGCTGGGCCATGCTCGGTCGCTCGTATGCCGCGATCGGCCGCCATGACCAGGCCGAGCCCGCTCTGAAGCGCGCACTCGCCCTGCATGGCGACGACGCCGTGCTCCTGACCGACTACGCCGATGCGCTGGCAATGGTCAACGGCCGCAACCTGGAAGGTGAACCCAGCCGACTGATCGAGCGGGCGCTCAAGATCGACCCGAGCAACATCAAGGCACTCGCACTGGCCGGCACCCATGCATTCGTTCGAAAGGACTATGCAGCGGCATTGCGCCACTGGGAAAAGCTGGCGCAGTTGGCGCCCAGTGGCGAGATGGCGCAGCAGATCCAGGGCGGCATCGACGAGGCGCGCAAGCTCTCTGGCACCCCCGCGCCGACCGCCGCGCAGGTGGCAACCCCGACGCAGGCACTGGCGCTCCCCGGCGCCTCGGTCAGCGGCACCGTGGCGCTGGACCCTGCGCTGGTCGCCAAGGCGCGTCCCGACGACACCTTGTTCGTTTTCGCGCGTGCGGCCGAAGGCCCGCGCATGCCGCTGGCCATCCTGCGCAAACAGGTCAAGGATCTGCCACTCCGCTTCACGCTCGACGACAGCATGGCGATGACGCCCACTGCGCGCCTGTCGTCGGCGTCGCGCGTCGTGGTCGGCGCGCGCATCAGCGCTCGCGGCGACGCCACGCCGCAGGCCGGCGACCTGCAGGGCTTCTCGGCGCCAGTGGCGCCGGGCGCGGCCGGGCTGAAGGTGCAAATCAGCGAGGTCGT
>JANMSS010000163.1:0-11633 GCA_031389585.1 Burkholderiales bacterium
TCCTGCGCATGGGTGTGCCGGTCAGCCCGCGCAACATCTTTCCGAGCAACATCCAGGGCCTGCCGACCTGGTACGAGGTGCGCGTGTCCGAGCGCGGCTGGCTCGGCCGGCGCGGCGGCATCGACATGATGGTGGCGATGAACCCGCAGACCTGGGACGCCGACGTGCGCGAGCTCGAGCCCGGCGGCTACCTGTTCTACGACAGCACACGCCCGCTGCCCGCGAGCGCATTTCGCAGCGACATCAACGTCATTGGCATGCCCATGACCGAGATCTGCAACGCCACCTACAGCGATCCGCGCCAGCGCCAGCTGTTCAAGAACATCCTCTACATCGGCGCCCTGGCGCAATTGATGGGCATCGACGCGGCCGTCATCGAGACCCTGTTCTCGGAACAGTACAAGGGCAAGGAAAAGCTGCTGGCGTCGAACGTCCAGGCCCTGCACCTGGGCCTGGACTTCGCGCGCGAGCATCTGGCCGCGCAACCGGTGGGCCTGCAGGTGCTGCGACGCGACCGTGTCGGCAACCGCATCTTCATCGACGGCAATGCGGCCGCCGCGTTGGGTTGCGTGTACGGCGGCGCCACGGTCTGCGCCTGGTACCCGATCACGCCGAGCTCGTCGCTGGCCGAGGCCTTCCAGGGCTACTGTAAGAAGTACCGCCACGACGCGGTGACCGGCGCCGCGAACTACGCCATCGTGCAGGCCGAGGACGAGATCGCCTCGATCGGCATCGTCACGGGGGCCGGCTGGAACGGCGCGCGCGCCTTCACGGCCACCTCGGGGCCGGGGGTGAGCCTGATGACCGAATTCATCGGCCTGGCCTACTTTGCCGAGATCCCCGTGACGATCATCGACGTCCAGCGTGGCGGGCCGTCAACCGGCATGCCCACGCGCACCCAGCAGGCCGACATCCTCTCCTGCGCCTACGCCTCGCATGGCGACACCAAGCATGTGCTGCTGCTGCCCGAAGACCCGAAAGAGTGCTTTGACCATGCGGCCGCGGCACTCGACTTGGCGGATCGCCTGCAAACACCGGTGTTCGTGCTCACCGATCTGGACATCGGCATGAACCAGCGCCTGTGCGAACCACTCGAATGGGACGGCGCACGCCGCCTGGACCGCGGCAAGGTGCTGAGCGCCGCCGACCTCGAGGCCGGCCACGAGTTCGCGCGCTACAAGGACGTCGACGGCGACGGTATTCCCTGGCGCACATTGCCCGGCACGCATGAGAGCAAGGGCGCCTACTTCACGCGAGGCACCACGCGCGACCCATACGCCCGCTATTCCGAGGCTGGGCCGGACTATGTCTACAACGTCAAACGCCTGCTGCAGAAGTTCGACACCGCGGCGTCGCTGGTGCCACCGCCGGTGATCCGCACGGCCAGCCGCAAGACGCGCCTGGGCGCGATCTATTTCGGCTCGACCAGTCCGGCGATGGACGAGGCACTGGAGATGCTCGCCAACGGCGGCATCCCGGTCGATGCAATGCGCCTGCGCGCCTTCCCGTTCCCTGACAACGTGGCCCAGTTCATCGCCGCCCATGACCAGGTCTTCGTGGTCGAGCAGAACCGCGACGCCCAGATGCGCACCCTGCTGCTGGCCGAGCTGCATGCCAATCCCGAGCAGATGGTGCCGATCCTGCACTTCGACGGCACGCCGATCACGGCGCGTTTCATCGCCGGCGCGATCACGCGCCATCTGCATGCCGAGATCGTGGCGCCCAAGGCCACCAAGGAGACGGTCAAGTGACCTACATCGCCAAGCCGCAACTGCGCCATCCGACGCTCGCGACCAACCGCGTGGGCTACACGCGGCGCGACTACGAAGGCAAGATCAGCACGCTGTGCGCCGGCTGCGGCCATGATTCGATCTCGGCGGCCATCGTGCAGGCCTGCTGGGAACTCGACATCGAGCCGCACCGCGTGGCCAAGCTCTCGGGCATCGGCTGCTCGAGCAAGACGCCCGACTATTTTCTCGGTGCCAGCCACGGCTTCAACACCGTGCACGGGCGCATGCCCAGCGTGCTCACCGGCGCCAACCTGGCCAACCGCGAGCTGCTCTACCTGGGTGTCTCGGGCGACGGCGACTCGGCGTCGATCGGTTTCGGCCAGTTTGCCCACGCCATGCGCCGTGGCGTGAACATGGTCTATATCGTCGAGAACAACGGCGTCTATGGCCTGACCAAGGGCCAGTTTTCCGCCACCGCCGATCGCGGCAGCCAGAGCAAGAAGGGCGTCAGCAATGCCGAGAGCCCGATCGATCTGGTGGCCATTGCCTTGCAGCTCGGGGCCACCTATGTGGCCCGTGGCTTTTCCGGCGACAAGGAACAACTGGTGCCGCTGATCGAAGGGGCGATGCGCCACCATGGCGCGGCTTTCATCGACATCGTCAGCCCCTGCGTGGCGTTCAACAACCATGCCGGCAGCACCAAGAGCTACGACTACGTGCGCGCGCACAACGAGGCCGTGGCGCGGATCGATTTCATCGACCTGGCCAAGGAGATCAGCGCTTCGCCAGGCCCTGGAGAGGCGATCGACCTGCCGCAGGCCGACGGCAGCGTGATGCGCCTGCGCAAACTGCGCGCCGACTTCGACCCGACTGACCGCCTGGCCGCGCTGGCCCTGGTGCATGGACTGGGTTCGAAAGGCGAGGTCGCGACCGGCTTGCTCTACCTCGACAATGACGCGACTGATCTGCATGCTGCGCTGAACACCAGCGCCACGCCACTCAACCGCCTGGGCGACGCCGAGTTGTGCCCGGGCACTGCCGCGTTGGCAAAGATCAACGCAAGCTTGCGCTGACGCGTGCGCGCAGCAACAGCCACAGCGCCGCGGCCTCGATGGCGATGAACAGCGCCAGGCCCCAGAACTCATAGGCCATGCCGAGCAGCTTCACTGCGGCGTCGGCGCAGGTGGCACGGGCCTCGAATACACCCGGCAGCAGGCCGGGCAGGCCGCTTGCCGACATGATGCGGTCGGCCAGCGTCAGGTTGCACGAGCTGCTCGCGGCCGCGACGAAGTGCTGCCACAACACGGCTGCGATGCCGGCGCTACACAGCAGCAGCAGGCCAAACGCAATGCTGCGCTGGCTGGTCGTGGAACGTGCAGCCAAGCCCCCCAGCGCCACCAGCGCGATGAGCACGAAGATCAGTCGCTGCAATACGCACCAAGGGCAGGGCTGCATGTCGAACCCATGCTGCGAGACCAATGCCGCAGCCACCGCGGCCAGCGACACGCCGGCGATCCCGATCAGCACAGCGTTTGCACGCAGGGTCATCGGACAGCCCCGCCGCTGCGCACGCCTGCGTTCGCCCTGCGAGTCGGCAGGCTCATTTCACTTCGGCAATCATCTCGATCTCGACGCAGGCTCCTTGCGGGATCTGCGCCACGCCGAACGCACTGCGTGCGTGAGCACCGACGTCGGTGCCGAAGACTTCGCCGAGCAGTTGCGAGCAGCCGTTGGTGACCAGGTGGTGCTCGGTGAAGGTCGGCGTGCTGTTCACGAGGCTCATGACTTTGACGATGCGCTTGACCCGCCCAAGGTCGCCGCTGCATGCGGCGGCCAATGTACCCATCAAGTCGATCGCGATGGCGCGCGCGGCGGCCTGGCCCTCGACCGTGGTCATCGTCAGGCCAAGCTGGCCGACCCAAGGCTTGCCTTCCTTCTTGGCGGTGTGGCCGGAGATGAAAATCAGATTGCCGGTGCGCACGAAGGGCACGTAGGCCGCGGCGGGCACGGCCAGCGGCGGCAGGGTGATGCCCAGCGATTGCAGGCGTTCGGCGACTGTCGTCATAGTATTTGGCACGCAGAGTTGGCGGGGCGCGACGATCCTACACTGCCACGATGAGCGGCATTCACGACGCCTGGGGCCTGCGCGCGGCGGCCGTGGCGTTGGCTGGCATTGCCGGTGCTGTGCTGCAGATGCTGCAGGCCGCGTTGTGGTCTGTGGCGGCCTATGGCGCCTTGCTGGGGTTGGCCGTGATCGGCTTCGTGGTCGCAGGCCTTGTCGCCAAGGCCCGCACCGTGGTCCTTGTCATTGCGTTGGCACTGGCACTCTTCGCGGCCACCGGGCTGCGCGCCGGGCTGCGCCTGGCCGATGCGCTGCCGGCCGCGCTCGAAGGCCAGGACGTCGTCGTCACTGGCGTCGTGGCCGAGTTGCCACGCCAGTATCCCGACGGCGTGCGATTCACCTTCGAGACCGAGAGTGCGACGCACAACGGCGGGGCGGTCGCGCTGCCCTCGCGCATCGCGCTGGGTTGGTACCGCGGCTGGGACGAAGACGCGCTGATCGCGGCGCCCTTCGAGGATTTGCGTGCCGGCCAGCGCTGGCGCTTCACGGTGCGCCTGAAGCAGCCGCACGGCACGCTCAATCCGCATGGGTTCGACTTCGAGCTGTGGCTGTTCGAACAGAACATCCGCGCCACCGGCACGGTGCGCGCCACTGAGCGTGCCCCCGCCACGCGCCTACCGGCCAGCCTGGCGTATCCGGTCGAGCAACTGCGCCAGCATGTGCGTGACGCGATCGCCTTGCGCGTGGCCGATCCGCGTGCAGCCGGTGTGCTCGCCGCACTCGCGGTGGGCGACCAGGCCGCCATCGAGCGCAGCGACTGGGAGCTGTTTCGCACGACCGGTATCGCACACCTGGTCAGCATCAGTGGCCTGCATGTGACGATGTTCGCTTGGATTGCGGGTGCATTGGTGGGCTGGATCTGGCGGCGCAGCGAGCGCGCGGTGCTGATGCTGCCCGCGCCCGCAGCCGCGCGTTGGGGCGGCGTGGCCTGTGCTGCGCTGTACGCGCTGCTCGCCGGCTGGGGCGTGCCGGCACAGCGAACGGTGTGGATGTTGGTTACCGCGGCGCTGCTGACCTCGCTCGGTGTCCGCTGGCCTTGGCCGCTGGTGTTGCTGACCGCCGCGCTGGTGGTCAGCATCATCGACCCCTGGGCGCTGCTGCAGCCGGGTTTCTGGTTGTCGTTCGTCGCTGTCGGCCTGCTGCTGACCTCGACGCCGGTGCAGCACGATGCGCCGTTGCCGGCCGACCGTCGCCAGGCCTTGGCGAGCACCCTGCGGCATGGGCTGCGCACCCAGGTGGTGGCCACGCTCGGCTTGGCGCCATTGACCCTGGTCTTCTTCCAGCAGGTATCGGTGGTCGGCTTCATCGCCAACCTGGTGGCGATCCCGCTGGTCACGCTGCTGATCACGCCGCTGGCGCTGCTTGGCGCGCTGGCGGCGCCGTTGTGGCAGGCCGGTGCGTGGGTGGTGCAGGGCTTGGCGGCGGGGCTCGGCTGGTTGGCGGCCTGGCCCGGTGCCGTCTGGACCGCCGGTGCTGCGCCGTGGTGGGCACAGGGTGCCGGACTGTTCGGTGCCGCGCTGCTGATCGCTCCCCTGCCATGGCGGGTGCGTGCGCTGGCCCTGCCTTTGATGTTGCCGCTGCTGCTGCCGCCGCAGCCCCGGCCGGCAGAGGGGGCCATGGAGGTCACGGTGGCCGATGTCGGCCAGGGCAGCGCGGTGCTGGTGCGCACGCGCCGCCATCTGCTGGTTCACGACGCCGGCCCACAGTACTCGCGCGACAGCGAGGCCGGCACGCGCGTGCTGCTGCCGTTGCTGCGCGCCCAGGCCACGCGCCAGATCGATATGCTGGTGCTGAGCCACCGCGACACCGACCATGTCGGTGGTGCAGCGGCGCTGTTGGCCGGCATGCCGGTGCGCGTGATCTCGTCTTCGCTCGAGGCCACGCACCCGCTGCGCAGCGCCAATCTGCCGCACACGCGCTGCGAAGCCGGCCAGCATTGGCAGTGGGACGGCGTCAGCTTTGCCGTGCTGCATCCGCGTGCCGAGGACTACGAACGCCCGGCAATGAAGCCCAATGCCATGAGCTGCGTGCTGCGTGTGGTCGATGCCCATGGGCGCAGCCTGCTGCTGACCGGCGACATCGAGGCCGAGCAGGAGCAGCGCCTGCTGTCGAGCCACGCGGCGTCGCTGCGCAGCCACGTGCTGGTGGTCCCGCACCATGGCAGCAAGACCTCGTCGACTGCGGCCTTCGTCGAGGCGGTCGCGCCGCGCGTGGCGGTCGTTCAGGCCGGCTACCGCAACCGTTTCGGTCATCCGGCGCCGGCGGTGGAGGCGCGCTACGTGCGGCAAGGTATCGTGTTCGTGCGCTCGGACGCGTGCGGGGCTTGGACTTGGCGCAGCGACGGCACCGCCGAAGATGCCGTGCGCTGCGAGCGGCAGGCGAGCGCGCGTTACTGGCACCATCGGGCTGGCGGTGCTAGCGTGGCGCTGGTCGATCGGTAGACGATGCCCGGGAGTTTGGCGATGGCTGACCTGGATCACTGCCAGTCGCGAACTCGCCACCCGGTCTGATTTCAGGATGACAAAGGACTCGCGAGGAATCGGACCGATGGCACAACCGTTCGACGAGATGTACGCCGCGCCCGACACAGTGCGTGAGCACTACCGCAGCTACGCGGGATGGCTGGCCGAGCAACCGGGCGACTTGATGCAGTTGCGCCGCGAGGAAGCCGAGTTGATCTTCCGCCGCGTCGGCATCACCTTCGCCGTCTACGGTGCCAAGGACGAGGGCGGGGCCGGGACGGAGAGGCTGATCCCCTTCGACCTGATCCCGCGCATCATTTCCGCGGCCGAATGGCGCGAGATGGAACGAGGCCTGGCGCAGCGGGTGACGGCGCTCAACCGGTTCATCCACGACGTCTACCATGGGCAGGAAATCATTGCGGCAGGCATCGTGCCTGCCGAGCAGGTGCTCGATAACGCGCAGTACCGTCCCGAGATGGTCGGCGTGCAGGTGCCGGGCGACGTCTACTCGCATATCGCGGGCATCGACATCGTGCGCGCGGCCGACGCGCAAGGCCGTGGCACCCACTTTGTGCTTGAGGACAACCTGCGTGTGCCCAGCGGCGTGAGCTACATGCTCGAGAACCGCAAGATGACGATGCGGTTGTTTCCCGAGCTGTTCAGCCAGCACCGCATCGAGCCGGTGGCCCATTACCCTGACCTGCTGCTCGACACCCTGCGATCGATGGCGCCGGCCAGCGCCGACGACCCGACGGTCGTCGTGCTGACGCCGGGGATGCACAACAGCGCCTACTTCGAGCATGCCTTCCTGGCCCAGCAGATGGGCATCGAGCTCGTCGAGGGGCAGGACCTGTTCGTGCGCGACGGCTTTGTCTTCATGCGCACCACGCAGGGCCCGCGACGGGTGGACGTGATCTACCGGCGCGTTGACGACGACTTTCTCGATCCGACGGCGTTTCGCCCCGACAGCAGCTTGGGCTGCGCCGGCCTGCTCGATGTCTACCGTGCCGGCAACGTGACCCTGTCCAACGCCATCGGCACCGGGGTCGCAGACGACAAGAGCATCTATCCGTATGTTCCGAAGATGATCGAGTTCTACCTGGGCGAAAAACCGATCCTGCAGAACGTGCCGACCTGGCTGTGCCGCAACCCGCCCGACCTGCGGTACGTGCTCGACCATCTGGGCGAGCTGGTGGTCAAGGAAGTGCACGGCGCCGGCGGCTACGGCATGTTGATCGGGCCGGCAGCGACGAAGCGGGAGATCGAGGACTTTCGCGCGGCGCTGCGCGCCAACCCGAAGAACTACATCGCACAACCCACGCTCAGCCTGTCGACCTGCCCGACCTATGTCGACAGCGGCGTCGCGCCACGGCACATCGACCTGCGGCCCTTCGTGCTCTCGGGCAGGAGAGTGCAGATGGTGCCTGGCGGATTGACGCGGGTGGCGCTGAAGGAGGGCTCGCTGGTCGTCAACTCGTCGCAGGGCGGCGGCACCAAAGACACCTGGGTCCTGGAGGACTAGTCATGCTGTCACGCACTGCAGACCACCTGTTTTGGATGGCACGTTATATGGAGCGGGCCGAAAACACCGCGCGCATGCTCGATGTGAACTACCAGATGTCGATGCTGCCGCAATCAGCCGAGGAGACCGAACAGGCCTGGCGTGCGCTGCTCAGCATCTCCGAGCTGACCGACAGCTTCCATGCGCACCATGCGCAGGTGAATGCGCGCAACGTCATCGACTTCATGGTGCGCGATGCCGCCAATGCGTCGAGCATCGCTTCGTGCGTGCGCGCGGCACGCGAGAACGCGCGCGCGGTGCGTGGCACCCTGACCACCGAGGTCTGGGAAACGCAGAACCGAACCTGGCTCGAGTTCAACCGCATGCTCGGGAGCGGCAACTTCGAGCGCGACCCGAGCGCGCTGTTCGAGTGGGTCAAGTTCCGCTCGCATCTGTCGCGCGGCGTCACGTTGGGCACGATGCTGCAGGACGAGGCGCTGCATTTCCTGCGCCTGGGCACGTTTCTGGAGCGCGCCGACAACACCGCGCGCCTGCTCGACGTCAAGTTCCAAAGCCTGGCCGGCGACTACTTCGGTGCTGCCAGGGGCGGTGCGCAGGGCCCCGCGCAGGAGGCGCCGGAGGTGGACTTCTACCACTGGAGCGCGGTGCTGCGCTCGGTGTCGGGCTTCGAGGTCTACCGCAAGGTCTATCGCAACGTGATGCGCCCCGACAAGGTGGCGGAGTTGCTGATCCTGCACCCCGACATGCCGCGCTCGCTGGCCGCCTGCATGAGCGGGGTGATTCTCAACCTCGACCTGGTCGCAAATTCTCAGAGCGCCGAGACGCTGCGCAGCGCCGGCCGCCTGCACAGCGACCTGAAGTACGGCCGCATCGACGAGATCCTGGCCGCCGGCGTGCACACCTACCTGAGCCAGTTTCTCGACCGCGTCGGCGCGCTCGGTGTGGGTATCAGCCGCGACTTTTTGGTGCCCATGGCGGCGTAGGCCTGCCAACGAAAAGGGCACGCCAAGGCGCGCGCTTTTTCGTTTGCGCTCGAAGCCGGGCTGCCCGATCGCCTGCTGGCTACTGACCGGCGAACTTGTAGTCCGTCTTGGCTTTCTTGCGCAGATCTTCCTGGTATTGCTGCAGCTTCTGCTGCGACAGGCGCTGCTGGATCTGCGGCTTGACTTCCTCGAACGACGGAAGCTGGGCGTCGCGGGTGTCGTCGAGCTTGATGATATGCCAGCCGAACTGGCTCTTCACCGGCGCGGCCGTGGTCTCGCCCTTCTTCAGCGCGATCATCGCCTTGCTGAATTCGGGCACGTAGCTGTCGGCCTTGGCGAAATCGAGATCGCCGCCATTGGCGCCGGAGCCCTTGTCGGTGCTGTGCTTCTTGGCCAGTTCGTCGAACTTGGCACCCGTGATCAGTTGCTTGAGTAGGGACTTGGCCTCGTCTTCCTTTTCGACAAGGATGTGCCGCGCGCGGTACTCGGTGCCGGTGGCCTGGGCCTTGAACTTGTCGTACTCCGCCATCGCCTCGGCATCGGTGCCCGGGTTCTTCTTCTGGTAGTCGGCGAAGAGTTCGCGGATCAGGATGGTCTGGCGGGCCAGCTCCATCTGGGTGCGGTATTCGGCGCCGGCGGCGACGCCGCGCTTCTCGGCTTCCTGGGCGAAGATCTCGCGCAGCACGACCTCTTCGCGCACACGCTGCTCGAGCTCGGGCGTGACTGGCTGTTGACCACCGCGGGTGGCCTGCACCATCAGCGTGTCCACACGCGACTTGGGCACGGCTTTGCCGTTGACGACGGCGACGTTCTGCGCTGCCGCGCCGCCGGCAAAGGCCAGGGCGAGGGCGAATGTGGCGATGAACTTCTGGGACATGGAGAGGTGCCTTTCGTAAGCGGGGTTTGCGCGCCCTGGCTAGGGAGTGAGGGCGCCCAGACAGGAGAGGGTTGGCGGGGAGAACGCGTGCTCAGCGCGGCGGCTCGGCGGGCGTGCGGGCCTCGATGGCCAGCGCATGAATGCCCTCGGCGACGAGCGAGCGGAGGGCATCATACACAAGGCGATGTCTGGCCACGCGCGACAGGCCGGCGAAGGCCGTGCTGGTGACGCGCACCGTGAAATGCCGGCCTTCCTTGGCGCCGGCATGGCCGGCGTGCAGGTGGCTGTCATCGACGACTTCGAGTGCAGCGGGCTGCAACGCGGCTTGTAGTGCGGCCCGCACGCGCTCAGCGGTGACGGCGTTCATCAGGCAACCTCCGTGCTGCGCACTACGGTATTCGCCTTTCGGGCGGCCGGGCAGGCTCATGGGTTCTCCTTGGTGGCCGGCTCGTCGGGCAGAAAGCGGCTGAGGTAGAGCCCCTGCGCCACGGTGAACACCAGCATCAGGCCGATGCCGCCGAAGAGCTTGAAATTGACCCACGTGTCGGTGGAAAAACTGTAGGCCACCCACAGGTTCAACACGCCCATGGCGCTGAAGAACGCCACCCAGGCCCAGTTCAGCCGTTGCCATACGTCGGCGGGCAACTGGAGTTGTTCGCCGAGCAACAGGCGCAGCAGGTTCTTGCCGAACAGCAGCGGCCCGAGCAGGAAGGCGCCGGCCATCACCCAGTACAGCAGCGTCGGTTTCCACTTGATGAAGGTTTCGCTCTGAAACCAGATCGTCAGGCCACCCAGCACGACGACCAGCACGAGGCTGACCCAGAGCATGGTGTCGATCTTGCTGCCGCGCAGTTTCAACACCAGCACCTGGACCAGGGTGGCCACGATCACGACCACGGTGGCCAGCAGCACCGGTGCCACCGAGGCGGCCACGATCCCGCCCGAAACCATCCAGCCGAAGTTTTCGGAGGCGAACACGGCGGCCCGCTCGGCGTCGCTGCCGGCATACTTGAAGACGCCGAAGAACAGGATGATCGGCAGGAAATCGAACAGAAGTTTCATCGGGCTTTGAAATCGATTGCGGCCGAGTTGATGCAGAAACGCTCGCCAGTCGGCTCGGGCCCGTCCTCGAAGACATGGCCCAGGTGTGAGCCGCAATGGTTGCAGCGCACCTCGACCCGCACCATGCCAAGGCTGGCGTCGACGACGCGCTCGACGACTTCACTGTTGATCGGCTGGAAGTAGCTTGGCCAGCCGCAGCCGGCGTCGAACTTGGTGGACGAATCGAACAGCGGCGTGCCGCAGCCCACGCACTGGTACTTGCCGTCGGCACTGTGATCCCAGTACTTGCCGCTGAAGGCGCGCTCGGTGGCGGCGTGGCGCGCCACGTCGTACTGCTTGGCGTCGAGCTGGGCGCGCCATTCGGCGTCGGTCTTGTGCAGCGCATAGCGCGGATCGTTGTGGTCGTGGGGCTTGGTCATGATGAACAGGAGACTTCGATTTGTTGGGCCCAGGCAGGGGGGTGGTCGGCGTAGGCCGCGTTATCGGGTTGTTCGTCGAACGGGCGCTCGAGAACTTGCAGCAGGTGTTGCACTTCGCCGAAGTCGCCCTGCTGCGCGCGCTCGATCGCGGCCTGCGCCAGGTGGTTGCGCAACACGAATTTCGGGTTGACGCGGTTCATGCGCGCGGCGCGTTCGGGCTCGTTGCCGGCCTCGAGGGCCAGACGCGCTCGATAGCGCAGGGCCCAGGCGTCGAAGGCGTCGCGGTCGACAAAGACATCGCGCGTCGTCGCGTCAGGGCCGGCCAGGCGGCGAAAGGCGATCGTGAAGTCGGTGCGATCGGCGGCCATCAGGCGCAACAGGTCGTCGATCAGCAGCTGGTCGTCGTCGTGCTCGGTTTGCAGGCCGAGCTTGGCGCGCAGCGCGCCGAGCATGGCG
>JANMSS010000349.1:0-3601 GCA_031389585.1 Burkholderiales bacterium
ATAATAACGCTAAGCGTTAATAACGTCAATCGTGATTGCCTGCGATGTCGTGATCGCCTGCGAAGCAAATGGCGCGAGTCGGTGCTGGGTTTGAAGGCCAGGCCCAAAGCGGTTCGGACAAACCGCTTGTTCCGTGCAGGGCGAGCCTGCATCCCCGTTCGCCCCGACCGCGCACTCCCGTTCGCCCTGAGCTTGTCGAAGGGCCGTGTGGGCCTCCGTCCCTCCCTCGACAAGCTCAGGATGACCGGGGAATCTGTGCCACCAATCCACATGGGGTAGCGCGTTTCAGCCTATTGAGTGCGCACGCCATACCGCCGGGCTGGTACCGCGGCTTGAATGCCAGATGGAGACGACCTCCAGCCGCTTTGCGCGTACACGGTAGCCATACCCGGCTGTTCGACGAGAAGGGCGAAGGCAGCTTCGAGGTCCCTGCGCACGGCCCCTGGCGCGGCCGGGCGATTGGCCGCCCACCAGCCCCGCAGCACCGCGTGGCCAAGGCCATCGGCATTGCGCAGCGGGGCATCGACCAATTCTGTGCCGGCGAGTGCGGCATCACGGCCTACACCGCGGTGCGGCAGCGACACGCGGTGCGGCAGCGGCTTGTCACGGTCTTGCCGCCAGTTCACGATCGCTGAAATGCACACGCAGGCCTGATGGCGCACGTTGTGGCGCACGTTGCGCTAGAATGCATTGCAATTGCAACGCAGAGAGACGCTGCCATGAAAACCGCCACCTTTCCGTCCCTTCGCGTCGAACCGGAATTGCGAGATGCTGCCGAGAGCGTGCTGCAGGACGGCGAGACACTGTCGGGGTTCATCGAGACCTCGGTGCGTGAAACCATCGCGCGCCGCCGCACCCGTGCCGAGTTCATCGCGCGCGGCATGGCTTCGCGCGACGAGGCCAAGCGCACCGGTGTCTACTTCGCAGCCGGCCAGGTGCACGCAGAACTCGGCCAGATGCTGGCCAAGGCCAAGGCCAAGGTGCAAAAGAGGCTGCGTGGGTGAGTTTCGTCGTTCGTTACAGCGCCTCGGCGCGTGACGACCTGAAACGCCTGTACGAGTACCTGCTCGATCGTGCCACCACCGTCGAGCACCTCGACATGGCCGCGCAGGCGCTCGGCACGATCATCGGCTCGGTAGACAGTCTCGGCCGCTCGCCCTTCATCTACCGCAAGGCCGGCACCAGCCCCTTCTTGCGCGAGTTGTTGATCCCGTTCGGCAACAGCGGCTACGTCGCACTGTTCGAGATCGAGGATGCGTCAACGGTGACCATCCTGGCGCTGCGTCACCAGCTCGAAGACGACTACCACTGAATCGCCGCGCCAGGCGATCGACCATAACTCCAGGGTCAAGACCAACAAAGCTGGGAGCCGGGCTTCAAAACACGCTTGACTGGGGTTACCTTGGGTTGATGGATCGTGCTCATACCTACCTCGTTGCTCACTGATTTCTCAGGGGTAGGTGCAGCAGGTCATGTTGGCACGGGGGGTCGGTCTGCAGAACGGGTGGGCTCAGAGCACCCTGACACCTGGCAGCTCACGCATGCTGCGATCAAAGGTGGCGGTGAACTCGCAGCCCAGGTGGCCATGCTTGGCGGCGATCAGGCAGTCCGAGAAGCCGCACGAACTCCGCTCGAACTGCGCGACCGCGCGCCCGACCGCCTCGCGGTCCTCGAACGCAAAGGCTGTCTCGCCCAGCAGGCTGCGCAGGGCAATCAACTGTGCGGCCTTGTCTTGGTTGAAAGCCGACCGCAGCGTCCATATCGCTTCGGCCAGGACGACATCCGTGACCAGCAACGACTCTGGTGTGCCGCCATGTTCGGCCAACAGCGCGTCGATGCGCCGGTTTTGCGCCGGGTCATCGTTGAGCCACAGGCGCAGCAGGATGTTGGTGTCGATCCCGATCATTGGCCGGACGGCTTGCCTCGGCGCGGTATCGGCGCATGCTTGTCTCGCAGGTGCTTGGCGATCCCTTCGTCCATTTGCTCAACCGTCAACGGCCGGGCATGTGGCGACTTGAGCAGACCGCGGATTCTGCGGGCATCGGGTTTGACGGCGCGCGCCGTGATCGTGTTGTCCGGCAGCACCTGGAAGTCCAGCGTCGCCCCCGCATCGAGCCCGAGCCTGTCGCGAATTTCCTTGGGCAACGTGATCTGACCCTTGCTTGTGAGCGTGGCAAACATGTTGGATATCCTGGGATGGGGAGGAGATTCCTTACATTGTAGAACTGTAAGGATACGGCTGTCGAATGCTCTTCTGCGCCCGCCGAACACCACCGGCGTGCGCAGCGTGGCCTTGATGTCCTCGAAGCCGGGCGTGCGGAACGGCTTCCACTTGGTGACGATTGGCGAAGGCGCCAGTCCAAGACCTCAGGCAGCCAGCTTTGCACTGGCCAGCCGGTTAAGGCTGACGCCTTCTTCCGCCGCCTGGAGTGCAAGCTGTCGGTGCACCAGCGGCGGGATGCGTACCCGCAACCCGCCGCTGTATCGGCGTTCCGCGATAGCGTCCGGCACCAACTCGCCGGATGCTCGCAGATCCTTCACGACATCCGCCACAACGGCCCGGATGCCGGACAGCGCCGCTTCAGGAGTCGGCGCAAGCCAGCTCAACGAAGCGAACTCGGCGCACAGCCCGAGATGCTCCGCATCTTCGACGGACCAAGTCACGCGGTAGGTGTAGTGGTCGAGGCTCACTTATCCTTCCCTTGCAGTTTGGCGATGGCCGCCAGAACCTGGCGTACCTGGTACAGCTTCGCCTTGCCCTTGTCGTCCACACGATGGTGTCGCTATTGACACCATGAGGCAAGTCTGAGTCTGTCTGACTGGCTGCCGGCGTTGCCCTTTCGGCGATCGGCACGGTCATCGAACCGAGGCCGATGCGCCGCTGCGGCACCTTCCTTCAGGAATTCCGGGTTCGAGACGACCGAGAAGTCGATCGCCAGGCCGCGCTGCGTCAGTTGCTCGGCAATCGCCGCTTGCACCTTGTCGCCGGTGCCTACCGGCACCGTGCTCTTGTCGACGACGACCTTGTAGTCGGTCATCAGGCGGCCGATGCTGCGCGCCGCGGCCAGCACGTACTGCAGGTCGGCCGACCCGTCTTCTTCAGGCGGCGTGCCTACGGCGATGAACTGCAACGTGCCATGGGCCACGCTGCGCTCGATGTCGGTCGTGAACTGCAGGCGACCGCCGGCCACGTTGCGCTGCACCACCTCGAGCAGCCCGGGCTCATGGATCGGCAGGGCGCCGGACTCCAGGGTGCGGATCTTCTGCGCGTCCAGGTCCAGGCACAACACGTGGTTGCCCATTTCGGCGAGACAGGCGCCGGTGACGAGGCCGACGTAGCCGGTGCCGATGATGGTGATTTTCATGGGTTGAACGGCATGGCGACTTGGATACTCCGCGAGCTGCTGACTCGCGCGGTGCGTGGTGTGGGGGCTGCGGGCATGAGCCCCTCAGCGACCTGATTGGACATCACTTTTTCGCCCGCGCCAGTGGGCAGGCTTGCGCGGGAACGGAGCAATCGCCGAGATGACAAGCTTGGACGTGAGTATGTGCCGGCGTCACCGCAGTGCGCAACGAACTCTTGCGATACTTCGTCAGCAGG
>JANMSS010000252.1:0-6888 GCA_031389585.1 Burkholderiales bacterium
CGCTTGCCCTGCACGCCGGCCTTGTGGCGCGCCACGAAACTGTGGCGGATCAGGGCACCGGCCAGCATCAGCAGCACCAGCACCAGCCAGTTGTGCTTGCCGGTATAGAGCCAGCCGTAGTGGTTGGACAGCATCGCCACCAGCACCGGCAGCGTGAAGTAGGTGTTGTGCACGCTGCGTTGCTTGGCGCGCCAGCCGTAGACAGGGTCGACCGGCTGCCCGGCCTTGAGCTGGGCAACGACCTTGCGCTGACCGGGGATGATCCAGACGAAGACGTTGGCGCTCATCGAGGTCGCGAGCATCGCCCCGACCAGCAGGAACGCGGCACGCCCGGCGAACAACTGGCAGGCCAGCCAGGAGGCGAAGACCACGAAGGCGAGCACGCCCGCGCCGACGATCAGATCGCCATGCTTCCTCTGCCCGAAGACGCGGCAGATGATGTCGTAGACTAACCAGCACACCACCAGAAAACCCAGTGACGCGCCGATCGCGGCAGTGGGCGACCAGTCGTAGACGCTCTTGTCGACCAGGAAGCTGCCGGCGTTGAACAGGTACATCACGGTGAACAGGGCAAAGCCGGTCAACCAGGTGCTGTAGCTTTCCCAGTAGAACCAGTGCAGGTGTTCGGGCATCTGCCGGGGTGCAACGAGGTACTTCTGCGGGTGGTAGAAGCCGCCGCCATGCACTGCCCACAGCTCACCGTCGACGCCCTTGTCCTTCAACACCGCGTCAGTCGGCTGGGTCAGGCTGTTGTCGAGAAAGACGAAGTAGAACGATGAGCCGATCCACGCAATCGCCGTGATGATGTGCGCCCAGCGCAGCAGCAGGTTGACCCAGTCGAGAAGGTAGGCGTCCATGGCGTCCTCACAAGGCGGCAAAGGGCAGCGTGGCAACGCGCTGCGCCTGACCCTCACCACAGCGGGCACTGTGAGGGACGGACGTCGCTTCCATGCGCATCGGGCCATGATGCCCTGTGCACACGCGCGCCGCGGCGACGTTGGCAAAGTGTATACACTTTGACGTACACTGGCCATCGTTGCGCCAAGACTCCATGCCCATGCCCCGCAGCCGCGCCAGCCTCCAGCTGATTGAACCCATGCCTGCCGCGCCGCGCCGGTCCCGCCGCTCGGCGACGGCGGAGCGGGTGACCGCCGGAGCCACACAGCGCATTGTCGAATCGATCACGCACGCGATCATCGAGCGCCGGCTGATGCCTGGCACCAAGCTGGCGGAACAGAAGATTGCCGACATCTTCAAGGTCTCGCGCACGCTGGTGCGCCAGGCTCTGAACCAGTTGAGCCGGGACAAGCTCATCACCCTGGAGCCGGCGCGCGGCGCGCGCGTGGCCGAACCCAGCGTCGAGGAGGCGCGCCAGGTGTTCGAAGTGCGCAACATGCTTGAGGCAGCCATGATTCGGCGCGCGGCCACCGAGCTGAGCGCGGCGCAGATCATCGAGCTGCGCCGCCATCTGGACGACGAGCGTGCGGCAATTGCCCGCACCGATGTGCCGGGTCGCACGCGGCTGCTGGCCGACTTTCATGTCACCCTGGCGCGCATGCTCGGCAACGCGGTGCTGGCCGACCTGCTGGCCGACCTGGTGACGCGCTCGTCGCTGATCGCGCTGATGTACCAATCGGCCCACTCAGCCGAGCACTCGTTCGAGGAGCATGTGGCAATCGTCGATGCGCTGGAGAAGCGCGACGCGCGAGCGGCCGTCAAGCTGATGCAGAGCCACCTGCACCACGTCGAACGCAACTTGAAGCTCGACCCGCGCTCGCCGGATCTCGAATCCGTGCTGCGTGGCGCGGCCAGTAAGTGACCCCATGATGACGCCCGACTACCCCCGCGACCTGGTCGGCTATGGCCGCAGCCCACCGCATGCGCAATGGCCGGGCGGTGCCCGCATCGCCGTGCAGTTCGTGCTGAACTACGAAGAGGGCGGCGAGAACTGCGTGCTGCACGGCGATGCGGCGTCGGAAACCTTCCTCTCCGAGATCATCGGCGCGCAGGCCTTCGAGGCGCGGCACCTGTCGATGGAGTCGATGTACGAGTACGGCTCGCGCGCGGGAGCCTGGCGCATCCTGCGCGAGTTCGACAGGCGCGGCCTGCCGCTGACTGTCTTTGGCGTGTCGATGGCGCTGCAGCGCCATCCCGAGCTGACGCAGGCCTTCGTGGCCCGCGGCGACGAAATCGCGTGCCATGGGTGGCGCTGGATTCACCACCAGCACATGAGCGAGGCCGAGGAGCGGCGTCATATCGGAATTGGCACGCAGATCATCCGCGACATGACCGACGGCCAATGGCCGCTGGGCTGGTACACCGGGCGAGACAGCCCCAACACCAAGCGTCTCGTTGCCGACCAGGGGGGCTACGAGTACGACAGCGACTACTACGGCGATGACCTGCCGTTCTGGATGCCGGTGACCAAGACCGACGGCAGCACGGTGCAGCGGCTGATCGTGCCCTACACCCTGGACACCAACGACATGCGCTTTTCGTCGATGCAGGGCTTCAACACCGGTGACCACTTCTACAGCTACCTGAAGGACGCGTTCGATGTGCTCTATGCCGAGGGAGACGAGAACCCGAAGATGCTGAACATCGGCATGCACTGTCGCCTGCTCGGCCGGCCCGCGCGCTTCAGGGCACTGCAGCGCTTCCTCGACTATGTTGAACAGCACGACCGCGTGTGGATTGCCCGGCGCATCGACATTGCGCAGCACTGGCAAAGGACGCATCCGTTCGCCGCTGCGCCCGCCTGAACTCTGAGATGACCATGCCCCCGACCCTCGACCAGATCAATGCCGCCAGCGCAGCTGAATGCGCTGCGTTGCTCGACGGCACCTACGAGCATTCGCCCTGGATCGTCGAGCGCGCGTTGTCGCAGCGACCATTCGCCAGCCTGGCGCAACTGAAGCTGGCACTGGTCGGCGTGGTGCGCGAGGCCGGGCGCGAAGCGCAGCTCACGCTGATCCGTGCCCACCCCGAACTCGCCGGCAAGGCGATGGTGGCCAAGACGTTGACCACTGAGTCGACCGACGAACAGGGCAAGGCAGGCCTGACCGACTGCACACCGGAAGAGTTCGCACGCATCCAGCAACTCAACGCCGACTACAACGCCAAATTCGGCTTCCCGTTCATCCTGGCGGTGCGCGGGCCGCGCAGCGTGGGCTTGAACAAGGCCGAGATCATCGCGACCTTCGCGCGGCGCCTGGAGAACCACCCCGACTTCGAACTCGCCGAGTGCCTGCGCAACATCCACCGCATCGCCGAGATGCGCCTGAACGACAAGTTCGGGCATCTGCCCGCGCTCGGCAACCAGGTGTGGGACTGGGCCGAGCGATTGGCGACGAACAGTGACCCGGGTTACGCCGAACGCGGCGAGTTGACCGTCACCTACCTCACCGACGCACACCGCGCCTGCGCTGAGCGCCTGGCGCATTGGATGCGCGCCGACTGCGGCTTCGACGAGGTCGAGATCGATGCCGTCGGCAATGTCGTCGGCGTCTACCATGGCAGCGACCCCAAGGCCAGGCGACTGCTGACCGGGTCGCACTACGACACCGTTCGCAATGGCGGCAAATACGATGGCCGTCTCGGCATCTTCGTGCCGATGGCCTGCGTGCGTGAACTGCACGCCACGGGGCGGCGCCTACCCTATGGCTTCGAAGTGGTTGGGTTCGCCGAAGAAGAGGGCCAGCGCTACAAGGCGGTGTTCCTCGGCTCGGGCGCGCTGACGGGGCATTTCGACATGATCTGGCTGGCGCAGCAGGATGCCCAGGGCATCACCATGCGCCAGGCGATGGAGCTTGCCGGGCTGTGCATCGCCGACATCCCGAAGCTGCAGCGCGACCCGGCCAAGTACCTCGGATTCGTCGAGGTGCACATCGAGCAGGGGCCAGTGCTCAACGAAGTCGATCTGCCGCTAGGCATCGTGACCTCGATCAACGGCAGCCTGCGCTACGTCGGTGAAGTGGTCGGCATGGCCAGCCACGCCGGGACCACGCCGATGGACCGTCGCCGCGATGCCGCGGCCGCAGTGGCCGAACTGCTGCTCTTTGTCGAGCAGCGTGCTGCCAGCGTGCCGCATCTGGTCGGCACGGTGGGTATGCTCGAAGTGCCGAGTGGCTCGATCAATGTCGTCCCCGGACGCTGCAAGTTCAGCCTGGACATCCGCGCCACCACCAACGAGGTGCGCGATGCCTGTGCCGCCGACGTGCGGGCCGAACTGGACCGCATCGCGCAGCGCCGTGGCCTGCACTTCACGCTCGAGGAAACGATGCGCGCGGCGGCGGCGCCAAGTGCCCCGGCCTGGCAGCAGCGCTGGGAGCGCGCCGTCGAGTCGCTTGGCCTGCCGCTGAACCGCATGCCCAGCGGTGCCGGCCATGACGCGATGAAACTGCATGAAGTGATGCCGCAGGCGATGCTGTTCATGCGCGGCCTCAACGCCGGCATCAGCCATAACCCGCTGGAAGCCATTACGAACGACGATGCCGAGCTGGCGGTGCGCGCGTTCCAGGCCCTGCTCGACCAACTGTCCGATGAAGTCCAATGACTCCCGCCCCCTACGGCGCCCTCGACGCCTGGATCGACGCCCACTTCGACGAAGAGGTGCACTTCCTGCAGGCGTTGGTGCGTGTGCCCACCGACACGCCGCCCGGCAACAACGCGCCGCATGCCGAGCGGGCCGCCGAGTTGCTGCAGGGCTTCGGCTTCGACGCCGAGAAGCACCCCGTCCCGGCCGATGAGGTGAGGCGCTGCGGCCTCGAATCGATCACCAACCTGATCGTTCGCCGACGTTACGGTGAAGGCAAGACGATTGCGCTGAACGCGCATGGCGATGTCGTGCCGCCCGGCGAAGGCTGGACCCACGACCCCTATGGCGGCGAGATCGTTGACGGCAAACTCTATGGCCGTGCCGCGGCAGTGAGCAAGTGCGACTTCGCGACCTTCACTTTCGCCACGCGCGCGATCGAGGCGCTGCAACTGCCGCTCAAGGGCGGCGTCGAGTTGCATTTCACCTATGACGAGGAGTTCGGCGGCGAGCTCGGGCCCGGCCGGCTGCTGCAGCTCGGCTTGACTCAGCCCGATCTGGTGATCGCCGCCGGGTTCAGCTACCAGGTCGTGACAGCGCACAACGGCTGCCTGCAGCTGGAGGTCACGGTGCACGGCAAGATGGGTCATGCGGCCGTGCCGGAAACGGCGGTCGATGCCCTGCAGGCTGCCACGCTGATCCTGAACGCGCTGTATCACCAGAACTCGCTCTACAAAGTGGTTCGCAGCGAAGTCAAGGGCATCACCTCTCCGTACCTGAATGTCGGCCTGATCGAGGGTGGCACCAACACCAACGTGGTCCCCGGCAAGGTGGTGTTCAAACTCGACCGCCGCATGATCCCCGAGGAGAACCCCGGGGAGGTCGAGGCCACGCTGCGGCGCGTCATTGGCGACGCCGTGGCTGCCTCCGAGGGCATCACGGTCGACATCAAGCGCATGCTGCTGGCGCGCGCACTGGTGCCGCTGGCAGGCAACCGCCCGCTGGTCGATGCGCTGTGCCGGCACGCCAGCAGCGTGTTCGGCGAACCGATCCACGCGTCGGGCACGCCGCTGTACACCGATACGCGGCTGTATTGCGAGCAGGGCATCCCGGCCGTGCTGTATGGCGCGGGGCCGCGCACGGTGCTCGAGTCCAACGCCAAGCGAGCCGACGAGCACATCGTGCTCGAAGACCTGCGCCGCGCCACCAAGGTCGTGGCGCGCACGCTGCTCGACCTGCTGACTTAGCGCTAGTCTTCACCGCTGCGGCGACAATCCGGCCATGGCGTCATGGATTCCGATCGCCCAGCTCGTGTTGCTGGGCCTGGTGCTGGTATTGCTGCTCTGGCTTGCGCTGCGCCGCAGCGATGCCGACGCCACAGAGCGCCTGGAGCGCAACCTGCGCAACGACGTGCAGGACAGTGCGCGCGCCACGCGCACCGAGTTGTCGCAGTCGCTGGCCACCTTCCAGCAGAGCCTGCTGGCCCAGGGCGGTGATGTCGCGCGCACGCAAAACGAGCAGATCGATTCCTTCCGCACCCAGTTGGCGGCGATGCAGCAGCGGGTCAGCGACACGCTGGCCGACACCACCCGCGCGCTGGCCGGGCAGGCGCAGGCTGCGCGCGAGGCACAGGACGCTGCGCTGCACCGCTTCGGCCAGGCCCAGGCCGAACAACTGCGCACGCTGGCCGACAGCAACGACAAGCGCGTCGCCGAGATGCGCCAGGCGGTCGAGGACAAACTCACCGCGATCCAGACCGACAACGGCCAGCGCCTGGAGCAGATGAGGGCCACGGTCGATGAGAAGCTGCACGCCACGCTCGAGCAGCGCCTGGGCGAGAGCTTCAAGCAGGTGGCGGACCGGCTCGAGCAGGTGCACAAGGGCCTTGGCGAGATGCAGACATTGGCGCGCGACGTCGGCTCGCTCAACCGCGTGCTGACCAACGTCAAGACGCGCGGTGTGTTTGGTGAGGTGCAGTTGGCGGGCCTCCTGGAGCAAGTCTTCACGCCCGAGCAGTACGCCACCAACGTGGCCACGGTGCCGGGCAGCAACGACCGGGTGGAATTTGCGATCCGCCTGCCCGGCAAGGGCGTGGATGGCGCTCATGGCCCGCCGCTGTGGCTGCCCATCGACGCCAAGTTCCCGCGTGAGGACTATGACCGCCTGCTCGACGCGCACGAACGTGCCGACGCGCCGGCGATGGAGCTGCACGCCAAGGCCATCGAGGTGCGGCTGCGCCTGGAAGCGCGCAGCATCCGCGACAAATACGTCTCGCCACCGCACACGACCGACTTCGCGATCCTCTTCCTGCCCACCGAAGGCCTGTACGCCGAAGCGCTGCGCCGCCCGGGTTT
>JANMSS010000267.1:0-2929 GCA_031389585.1 Burkholderiales bacterium
CGCAGCCTGGCCGTCCACGCCGCAAGTCGGCGGCGCGCTGGCCGTGGGCTTGGTGGCCTACGGCTTCAGCCTGGTGCTGTTCGTCGTCGCACTGCGCCACCTGGGCACGGCGCGCACCGGGGCGTACTTCAGCGTGGCACCATTTTTTGGCGCGCTGGTGGCGGTGCTCGGATTGGGCGAGCCGGTGACCGCGCCGTTGTTGATTGCCGGGGCGCTGATGGCCATCGGCGTTGGGTTGCACTTGAGCGAGCGCCACCTGCATGAGCACGCGCATGGCGCGCTGGAGCACGAGCACGAGCATGAACACGACGCGCACCACCTGCACGCGCATGACGGGCCGATGGCGCCGGGTGCAGCGCATACGCACCGGCATCGCCACGAGCCGCTGCGCCACGGTCACGCCCATTTCCCCGACGCGCACCATCGGCACGGGCACCACTGACCGAGACCGGAAAGGCCTTCAGGCGACTCGGCTCCGAAACGTCAGGCGGCACTGCCCTCGATGCTGTTGTCGAAGCATTGCAGAAAGCCGTCCCATCGTTCGTCGTGCAGTTCGTGTTCGACGAAGCGGCCGTGGGTGTACTCGGCAATCGTGCGGCGCCAGAAGGCCTGGGCAGGAAAGTTCAGCGGCATCTGTCCGACCTCCCACTTGCCGCGAAACTGGTCGAAGATGAAGCGCGCACCCCGCGTCCCGACGCCCGACCTTCGGTAGCGCTTCATGACGAAGAACTGCCCCATCCAGAACTCGTTGCCCGGCAGGCTCACATCCGGGTCCACCAGGCCGAAGCCGGCGTAGTCGCCATCGACCAGGAAGAGGTAGGCGCGCAGGCGCGGATTGCGCAGGTAGCGATCGACCGCGAAACCGTACTCGCCGTGCTCGTTCAGCGTTTGCGGCCAGACCTCGGACAGGTCGTACTGGTAGAGCTCGAGCAGGCGCGACAAGACGGGTTTGTCTTGCCACTGGGCGGCGCGCAAGCTGATGTCAGGCATGTGGGCCGCTTCGCGTCAAACCGCAGGCTCGGTACCTCGGCTCGAGTGCCAAACAGAGACGACCTCCAGTCGGCTGCCGCGCACACGGTAGTAAACCCAGTAGCGGACTCGATCGACGTAAAAGCGCCGTACGTCCGGTGAACTCGCTTGCGCGACTTCCGTGCCCATGCCCGGCTGTTCGAGAAGAAGTGCGAACGCAGCCTCGAGGTCTTTGCGCACCGCGCCGGGCGCCGCTGGGCGATTGGCCGCCCACCAACCCGCAATACGGTCGATCTCTCTTGCCGCGCGTCGCGAGATGAAAAGCTCGAGGGCCACGACTATCCGTGGCGGCGCAGGTGCTTGAAGAACTCTTCGCCCGAGATCATGTCGCCGCGATCGGCCTCGGCGAGCCCGGCTTCAAGCTCGGCCAATTCCTCGGGCGACAGCTTGGGGGCCTCCTCAGCGTCTCTGGTGAGGACATAGACGTCCGTTCCATCGGCGATCACCGAGTCATCGAGGATGACCTTGCCGGAAATGACGGTGCCGGTTGCTACTCGCATGTGAAGATACTACTCCGCGTTGACGACGGCCGTTTCGTTGGCGGAAATCGGCCCGCGCGGTCATTCGCGTCGGCCCAGGCAAGTGCTGGACCGGCGCACTCTGCTACCACCCGGCAACTTCGCCAGTTTGCGCCACAGTGAGCAGGCGGATGCCAGAGCGCTTGACGAGCGGCGCATTGCGCCAGCGTACGGCCAGCTTGATGAAGCGCTCTCCGTGTGGAACGGTCACGGCCAGAACGGCGTTTTCGGGAACGGCTTCGAGCGTCAGCAACTGCCCGAGAGCTTCACGCAGCAGTGGGTATTCGCTCGAACTCTTGCAGTTGAAGATCGTGCCCTTTTTCGCCTCAACAACCAATTGCTCGCCGGTGGCGAGAGTCGCCGTGACATCTCCTCGACCAGACCGAGAGTGAATGACGATGCTCTGTGTCGACGATGGATTGCAGTACTTGCCCTGCCAGTGCCGCGATGTCTGCTCGGGTCGCCAGCCGATGGAATTCAGAAACCCCCGAACGTCGAAGTGCTGCTTCTGGAGGATTTTCACTTGGGCACCGTCGAGTGCCACGGCGACATCGGATTTGACGCGCCCGGACACGATCAAGTGAACGGCCAAACGGAGGCTCACCTCGGCTTCGGACATGCGATGCGACGACATGCGCCCTAACCTGACTGCACGCAGAGAAGTCGAAGGCGCGTCCTGCGAGCGTTGAGCGGCGCGCCAGCGTCCGCTCCAACGCGAGCAACGAAAGAGGCGTACCCGTCCGCTCCCGTCAAAAGTGAATCCCGCGCATCATCTGCGCCATCGCCACCGCCTCCGGCGACAGCGTCGGCTTGCCCAGCTTCTCGCCCTTGGCCGCCGCGCTGTCGGGGAACATGCGGAAGGTGGTGTTCATGATGATCTGCGTGATGCGCGGCGCCACCGCGTGCAAGATTTCGCCGAAGATGCCCAGGCGCGTGGCCACGCGCACCGGCTTGTCGATGCAGGCCTGCACGATCATGTCGGCGGCCTCTTCGGGCGCCAGCAGCGGCATGTTGTCGTAGATCTTGGTCGGCGCCGTCATCGGCGTGCGCACCAGCGGCATCGCCACGGTCGTGAAGGTCACGCCCTGGTCGGCGAACTCGCTCGAAGCGCAGTTCGTCCACGCATCCAGCGCGGCCTTGCTGGCCACATAGGCCGAGAAGCGCGGCGCATTCACCAGCACGCTGATCGAGCTGATGTTGTCCACGTGGCCCTTCTTCTTGGCCACCATGCCCGGCAGCAGGCCCATCGTCACGCGCAGGCTGCCGAAGTAGTTGAGCTGCATGGTGCGCTCGAAGTCGTGAAAGCGCTCGTAGCTGGCTTCGATGGCGCGCCGGATCGAGCGCCCGGCGTTGTTGATCAGGAAATCCACGCCGCCATGTTC
>JANMSS010000281.1:0-8246 GCA_031389585.1 Burkholderiales bacterium
GACCGCGCGCCACCGTGCTGGACGGCGCGTGTCAGGAGCCACAGCAAGGTGGCGGTCAACACCACCGGCATCACCGCCAGCATCACGTTGGCCCAGAAACGCGCGAACGCGCCGGCCGGGTACCAGGTGTTGCCGGCGGGGTCGTGGGCCAGTTCGCCTTGCGCAAACAGCAGCCGGGTGACGCTGGCGCCCAGCACCAGCATCAGGCCGGCCGCGCCGAGCCAGTCGGTTCGCACGCACTGCTGGCACAGTTCGCAGCCGAGGAAGGCATCCGACTCGAGCCATCGCGCGGCCACCAACAAGCCCAGCCCCAGCCCGCAGCCCATCAGCACGGCCCGGTTGCGGCCCAGGCTTTGCACCAGCCTGAACTGCAACGCCCCCAGCACCACCGTGCCCGCCACGGCCAGCGCAATCCAGCTGCTCGCGCGCTGCCCGTCCAGCGGGTCGAACGGCACGCCGGCAGAAAAGGCCGTGCCCCACGCGGTGCGCATGCCGGCGTTCATCGTGACCAGCAAGGCCGACACGGTGAGCGGCTGCAGCACAACGAGCATCACCAGCGGCAGCCAGAGGCAGGCCAGGCGCGCCAGGCGGTGCACCCAGCGCACATCGGCGTCACCATGCGGGCGCTGGCGCAGCAGAATTTCCAGCGCACTCAACAGCACCGCGCTGCAGGCCGCAAGGTTGGCCCAGCTGTGTAACTGGGCAGCGGCGGTGGCGAAGGTCAGCTCCCCCTGCGAGACAAAACACGTCCACGCGCCCGCACAGACGGCCAGTACCGAGAATGCCGCGCCGCCCACGGCCAACGGCGTGCTGAGCTCGCGCACCAGCGACGCCACGTAGAGCGCGCCCAGCCCGACCATGGCACCGGTGGCCATGCGCTGGCCCGGGTCCAGCTGCCACAGCAGCGCCGACAGCGCCGGCGCCAGCGACGCCCACACAAGCACCGCCTCGACCAGCCACAGCGACGCCAGACCGGTGCTCAGGCGCACCGACAAACTGGTGGACCCGTACGCACCATGCACGCCGACGCGGTTAAGCGCCATCAGCAAGGTGACGAAGTTGCGCAGCAACCCCGGCAGGTTGGGCATGGAGCGGCGCACCTCGGACCAGTTGATTTCCAGCAGGCGGGTGATGCGGCGCGGGTCGTCGGCCGCGCCGGCCTCCAGCAGCGCAGTGAAGCGGTACTCGCGCGCAAACACCGTTTCGCGCCGGAAGTTACCGGAGCGTGAAAAGACCGGGTGACGGGCGATCTCGCCGATCACATCGCCGTACGCAAATTCACCGACGCCGTGCAGCGCAATGATCGGCGCCGGCGTCGGCGGGTTCTGGCGGGTGTCGGCGATGGTGGCTTGACCGGGTGCAAGCACCTCGCGCTCAGGCGGGCGTGCCGCTTCGCCCACCAGTGGCAGGCGCGCAGAGGTTGCGTCGGGGTCCATGGCGCGTTGTAGCGCAGAAGGCGCGCTTGAACATCCCCAATGCGTAGAGCCGGGGCCGGCTGCCATCAGGCCAAAGCGTCTCCTCCGGACGCAAAAAAGCCCGGCCGAGGCCGGGCTTTTGCAGCGCGATGAAGCCCGTCAACCAGGCTTCATTCGGGCTTCAGGCTGCCGGCTTGTCGGCGGCCTTCATCTTCTTCGTGGCGGCCTTCTTGGCCTTCTTGGCCGGCATGGCGGCGGCCTTGGCAGCCGGAGCGGCAGCAGCCGGGGCAGCAGCGGCAGCCGGAGCGGCAGCAGCAGCCGGGGCAGCCGGGGCAGCCGGAGCAGCCGGCTTGGCGCCTTGCGCGTAAGCGCCCATGGCAAAAGCGGAAGCAATCAGGGCGGCGATGATCTTGTTCATGAGTTATCTCCTGCAGGGGAAGGGTTGAAGAGCAAATTGCTCGCAAGCACAACGTGCCCACAAACCGCGGGGTTGACAACCGAACCCCCAAAACGCAGCCGCCGGAAACTGCTGCGACTCAATTTACACCTCGAAACAACTACTCGAAGCGGCCTTCGCGCACCCATTTGGTGGCCACCCACTTCTCGCCCTCCACCACCGGCGCGCCGCCGTGCAGCGAGCGGGTCATCGGGTGCGGCCGGTCATAGCTGAAGAACACGGCGTTGCCCTTGACCGGCGCCACATCGAGGTGCACATCCGGAAACACCGTCGCACCGCCCTTGGCAGGCGTGTTCAGGTAGCACACCAGCGAGCCCACGCGCTGGCCGCCGCGCTTCAAGATGCTGGGTGTGCCCGACAACGCCGGGTCGAAATAATCGTAGTGCGGCTTGTATTCGGCCCCGGGCCGGTAGCGCAGGATCTGCAGGCCTTCGCCGTTCTCGATCGGCCAGTCCAGCAACGCGGCCATGCGCTCTTCGATCCGCCTGATGAGCGCGTTCTCGCCGCGGCCGAAAAACATGCCCTCACTGGTGCGCGCCGCATTCACCTCGCTGCCGCCGGTTGCCGTCTCTACCGTTTCGGAACGCACCAGGCGCTGCCTGGCCATCTCGACCAACTCGTCGCATTCGTCGTCGGTCAACAAGCCGCCGAAGACGATGACACGCGGGTTGCGCATGCTCGCCAGCACGCGCACCTCGCAGTCGCCTGCAGGCAAGCTGGCGGTCAGCTCGCCCAGCATGGGCTCGGGTACCAGCGTGGGCGGCGGCAGACCGGTGGCCTTGGCGTGGTCGTCGAGGTGGCCGCGCAAGGTGTCTTCCAGCGCCGCCAGCGCAACGTCTTCTTTCCAGCCGCTGTCCAGCATGGACTTCAGCACCGCTTCGGGCGGTTGCCCGGCAGACGCCTGCTCGACGATCCACTTGCGCAGTTCGGGCGTGATGGCTTGATCGCTCATGCCCGCTATTTTGCCGGATGCAGGCGCCCACCCACCATCGGTGCGAGCTGCGCCATGTCGCTGCCCACGGTCACGGCTGCTTTGTCATGCTCAACTGGAAGCCAGCCGCGTGCCCATTGGGAGAGAAATTCTCAAGCGCTCAGTCGCGAACGAACAGCGTCACCAGCGGTTCGTCGCCAACCTGCCGGCTCCAGTGGCCATGCAGCGTGGCGTCGAAGGCGGCGCCAGAGGGCAGGACATCAGACGAGTGGAAATGCGCGCCGGCCTTGAACACGCGCGAGCTGCCGTCCTGCAGGCCGATCTCCATCTCCCCGGACAGGATGAACACCCACTGCGGCGTGACCGTGCAGTGGAACTGGCTGCGAAAACCGACCGGGCTGTGGCGCAACTGGTAGCCGCCCGAGGCGCGCAGCGGCGACAGCAGGGCCTGCGGCGAGCCCTCGGTCATCGCGACGGCCTCCTCGCGGAACCGGGCACGCCCGTCCGCGTCGGTGAAGAGCACAACTTTGTTGAAGGTGGTCATGGGCTTGGCGTCTCGGCGGAGTTCAATCTTCGGGTGCGGCCAACAGCGCCGCGACGATGGATTCGGTCGCTTGCGCCACGTCGAAGCTGCGCGCGTTTTCGTCCGCACCCGGCGGCTCCAGAATCGCGAGCTGGCTGTCCAGCAGCGACGCCGGCATGTAGTGGCCTGGGCGGCTGTTCATGCGCACAGAAAGCAACTCGCGGCTGCCGGTGAGGTGCACGAACAACAGGTCGGGCGCGCCACGCCGCAGCACGTCACGGTAGCTTCTCTTCAAGGCCGAGCACGACAGCACCAGCCCACGGCCCGCTTGGCGGGCCGCTGCCAGGCGGTTTGCCAGCGTCGCCAACCAGTCTTGCCGGTCTGCGTCGGTCAGCGGAATTCCGGCGCCCATGCGCGCGACGTTTTCGGGCGGGTGGAACAGGTCGCCCTCGGCGAACTCGACGCCGCGCGCCGCTGCCAATTGTTGCCCGACGGTGCTCTTGCCGCAGCCGCACACGCCCATGACAACGATCAGTTCAGTCGATCCGCTGGCCACTGGCTTCATCGAACAGGTGTACCTTGTCGGCGGCGATGTTCAGGCCCACCATGTCGTCGGGCTGGGCCGCCGTGCGGCCGTGCAACACCACGATCATCTGGGTGCCGCCCACGTCGAGCAGAAGTTCGGTCTCGGCGCCAGTGGGTTCGACCACGACCACCTTGGCCGCAATGCCCTGGCCGGCCGCACCGATTTCGATGTCGCCGGGTCGGATGCCGTAGTGAACCGCCTGGCCATCGTTCGCATTCGCCAGTGGACCCACCGGCCACTGGCTGCCGACACCCTCGACCCACGAGCGCGCCCCATCGCGGCGCAGCCTCCCTTGAAGAACGTTCATCGCAGGTGAGCCGATGAACTGCGCGACGAACAGGTTGCCGGGCCGGTCGAACAGCTCCAGCGGCGTGCCGATCTGCTCGATGATGCCGTCGTGCATCACGACGATTCGGTCGGCCATGGTCATCGCCTCGACCTGGTCGTGGGTGACGTAGATGATGGTCGCGCCCAGGCGCTGGTGCAGGCGCTTGATCTCGCTGCGCATCTCGTGGCGCAGCTGCGCGTCGAGGTTGGACAGCGGCTCGTCGAACAGGAACACCTTGGGCTGGCGCACGATCGCGCGGCCGATCGCCACGCGCTGGCGCTGCCCGCCCGACAGCGCAGCGGGGCGGCGCTCGAGCATGTGCTCGATCTTCAGCAGCCGGGCCGCATCCATCACGCGCTGCTTGATCTCGTCTTCGGGCGTCTTGCGCAAGCGCAGGCCGAAGGCCATGTTGTCGTACAGGTTCTTGTGCGGGTACAGGGCGTAGTCCTGGAACACCATCGCGATGTCGCGGGCGCGCGGCGGCAGATCGTTGACCACCTTGCCGTCGATGCGGATCTCCCCGTCGGTGATTGTTTCCAGCCCGGCGATCATGCGCAGCAGCGTGCTCTTGCCGCAGCCCGAGGGCCCGACGAAGACCACGAACTCGCCATGCTTGACATGCAGGTCGATGCCGTGAATGACGTTGGTCTTGCCGTCGTAGCTCTTGACGACGCCCTTGAGATCGACGGCGGCCATCAATAGCCCCCAGGTTGTTGCGAGGTCTGAGTGCCGCCCGCGAGGGTGTGCACATGGGTCTCGCCATCGGGCGTGGTCAACGCCTTGACAGCCGCCTGCGCGCCGCGCATCAGCAGGCCGAGGTCGCTGCCGATGGCGACATAGTCAAATCCCATCGCGCGGTACTGCACCACCATCTCGGGCGTGCCGCCGACCGTACCCACCGGCATGCCCAAGGCCTTGCAGCGGCGCGCGGCGTCGCCCATCGCCTTCATCACGTCGGGATGCGCGGTGTTGCCCGCGTGACCGAGAGCCGCCGACAGATCGCCCGGGCCGAGGAAGAGCGAGTCGACACCCGGTACCGCGGCAATGGCTTCGAGCTGCGCAATCGCCGCCGGCGTTTCCAATTGAAGTACCGCACCGACGGTCTTGTTGGCCGTATTGGCATAGTCGGGCACGGTGCCGAACTTCGAGCCCCGGCTCATCCCGGCAAGGCCGCGATTGCCCTGCGGCGGATAGCGCGTGGCGGCCACCGCACGCTGGGCTTCCTCGGCGTTCTGCACGAACGGAATCAGCAGCGTCTGCGCACCGGCGTCGAGCACCCGCTTGATCACCACGGTGTCGTTCCACGGCACGCGCACGATCGGCACCATCTTGGTATTGCCCACGGCCTGCAGCAGATGGATCAGCTCCATCATGTCCAGCGGCGTGTGCTCCATGTCGATCACACCCCACTGAAAGCCGGCGTGGCCCATGGCCTCGGTGACCAGCGGGCTGGCCGACATGATCCAGGTGCCCAGGGGCGCATGCGAGCCGGCGGACTTCAGCAGTTGGCGTAGCGGGTTCATGCGGTCGTTCCTCAGTAAATGACCGGCTCGGGCGTGGTCGCTGCGCCCTGCAGGAAGTCGAAGTCGCAGCCTTCATGGGCCTGCGTCACATGCTCACGGTACAACCGCGCGAAACCCCGGGCATAGGGCGCGGGCGCCGGCCGCCAGGCGGCGCGGCGGCTTGCCAATTCGACCTCGGACACATGCATATGCAGTTTGCGCCCTTCGATGTCAACTTCGATCTCGTCACCGTTGCGCACCAGCGCCAAGGGCCCGCCGACCGCACTCTCGGGGCTGACGTGCAGGATGCAGGTGCCGTAGTGGGTGCCACTCATGCGCGCGTCGGAGATGCGCACCATGTCGCGCACGCCCAGCGCCAGCAGTTTCTTCGGGATCGTCAGGGCGCCCCATTCGGGCATGCCCGGAGCCCCCACCGGGCCGGCGTTGCGCAACACCAGCACCGTGTTCTCGTCGCAGTCCAGATTCAGGTCGGCGCAGGCCGTGTTCATCTCGGCCGGGTTGTCGAAGACCAGGGCGCGGCCGCGGTGCTTGAAGAACTTCGGGCTGGCGGCGCTGGCCTTCATCACCGCGCCCTCGGGCGCCAGGTTGCCGCGCAACACCGCCAGGGCGCCGTTGGCGCTGACCGGTTTGGCCAGCGGGCGGATGACTTCGTCGTCGAGCACCCGCACGCCTTCGAGGTTCTCGCCCAGCGTGCGGCCGTTGACGTTGCGCTCGGTCAGTGACAGGTGGGCGGTGATCCGCGTCATCAGCGCGGGCAGGCCGCCGGCATAGTGGAAGTCCTCCATCAGCCCCTGGCCGCTGGGGAACAGGTTGGCCAGCACCGGCACCTTGCGACCGACCGCGTCGAGGTCGTCGAGCGTGAGGTCGACGCCGGCGCGGCGCGCCATCGCCAGGATGTGCACCGCGGCGTTGGTTGAGCCGCCGAGGGCCATCTGCACCGCCGCCGCGTTGAGGAACGCGCCACGCGTGAGGATTGACTGCGGCGTGATGTCGTCCCAGACCATCTGCACGATGCGCTCGCCGCAGGTGGTGGCCATGCGGGTGTGCCCGGCGTCCATGGCCGGGATCGCCGTGCTCGCCGGCAACGCCAGCCCCAGCGCCTCGACGATCGAAGTCATCGTGCTGGCCGTGCCCATCGTGTTGCAGGTGCCGGGGCTGCGCGTCATGTGGGTTTCAAGCTCGATCCACTCGGCTGGACTGACCTTGCCCGCCTGGTACTCGTCCCAGAACAGCCGCGTGTGGGTGCCCGCGCCGACCTGGCGCTCGGGCTGGCCGGGCTTGAGGTAACGGTCGTTGAGCATCGGGCCGGCGGCGCAGAAGATCGCCGGCACGCCCATGCTGATGGCGCCCATCACGGTGCCCGGCGTGGTCTTGTCACAGCCGGCCAGCAGGACGACGCCGTCGATCGGCAACGAGCGCAGCAACTCCTCGACTTCCATGGCCAGAAAGTTGCGGTAGAGCATGGTCGTGGGCTTGACCATCACCTCGCCCAGGCTCATGGCCGGCAACTCGAAGGGCACGCCACCGGCCATCAGGATGCCGCGCTTGACCGCCTCGGCGCGCTCACGCAGGTGGGCGTGGCAGGGCGACAGATCGCTCCAGGTGTTGACGATGGCGATGCAGGGTCGCTCGAGCACGTCCTCGCGGCGCAGGCCCATCTGCTGCACGCGCTGGCGGTGCGAGAACGCGCGCATGTCGCTGGCAGCAAACCAGCGCCGGCTGCGCAACTCGGCGAGCGTTTTCTTTGTCATCGATGGGGAGGGATTTCGAGGATCGCGATTCTTCGTGTTACCGCTAACATTAATGCCAACGCCGACGCCCGACCATCCACGCAAACCCGCATGCACCGACCCACCTCACCACCCTCCGGCACAGCCTTGCCCGCCATGCGCCAGCCGCGCCGCGGCCATGGCCGCGCGACGCTGGCCGACGTGGGCGCCGCCGCCGGAGTGACCGCGATCACCGTCTCGCGCTATCTGCGCCAGCCGCACCGCGTTGCGCCCGGCACCGCCCGCGCGGTGGCCGCCGCACTGCTCGCCACCGGCTACCTGCCGAACAAGCAGGCTGGCGTGCTGGCCAGTGCAGCGAATGCGCCCGCCAGCGGCGCCCGGATGGTCGCCGCGCTGATCCCGAGCATCGCCAATTCGATCTTTGCCGAGACCGTGCAGGGCCTGGCCGACGCGCTCCACGGCTCAGGCTGCGAACTGCTGCTGGCCTCGACCGGCTACTCGGCCGAGCGCGAAGAGGAACAACTGCGCGCGTTGCTGGGCTGGTTTCCGAGCGCGCTGGTCGTCACCGGCCGCCAGCACACGCCCGGCGCCCTGGCCCTTCTGCGCCAGGCGCAGTCGCGCGGCACGCCGGTGATCGAGATCTGGGACCACCACCCCGAGCCCGGCGCCGAGAGCTTCACCCAGATCGGCTTCGACCATGAACAGGTCGGCCGCGCGATGGCCGAGCATTTGATCGAGCGCGGCTACCGCGCG
>JANMSS010000286.1:0-2398 GCA_031389585.1 Burkholderiales bacterium
GCGGGCCGAGCCGCGACAACCATGCACTCAATGCCACGTATGGCGTCATCGCCACGCCCGAAGGCACGATCCTCATCGACAGCGGCGCCGCGGCACAGGGCGCGCGGCTGCTGGCCGACAGGGCGCAACAATTGACGGGCCAGCCGGTGCGCTGGGTGATCAACACCGGCAGCCAGCACCACCGCTGGTTCGGCAATGAGCAGTTGCGAAAGGGCGGTGCGCAGGTGATTGCCCATGCGCGAACTGCGCAGACTCAGCGTTCGCTGGCCGGCGCGCAGACGGCGGAGTTGCGAGCCCTGCTCGGCGATCGTTTCGACGGCACCATGCCGGCGCATGCCGATCGCATTGTGGATGGCGCGCGCGCTGACATCACGCTGGGTGGCGTGCGCCTCGAACTGCTCGACCTCGGCGATGCGCATTTCCCGGGCGATGTTGTCGTCTGGTTGCCTGCCACCAAGATCGCATTTGCCGGCGACGTGGTGTATGTCGAGCGCCTGCTCAGTCTGGCGCCGCTGTCGAACGGGCCGTCGTGGCTGCAGGCCTTTGATCGCCTGGCGGCACTCGCGCCGGCGCAGATCGTGCCCGGCCATGGCGCGCCGACCAACGTTGACGTGGCGCAGGCGCAAACTGGCGCCTATCTGCGCTTCGTCACGGCCGGCGTCGCGCGCCATGCCAAGGAGATGGCTGGCGTCGAGGCGGCGCTGGCTGAGCTCGGCAACGCACCGGCCTTTGCCGCGCTCGCCAACTACGAGCAACTGCACCGCGTCAATGTCAACCGCGCCTACCTGCGCGCCGAAGCCGCAAACTAGTAGTCCGTTTCACCAAAAGCATTACTAAATGAAATCGATGGATTTTTTCGCCAGGCTAGGCGCAGACCCGCAGCCGCACTATTTGTGCGGCAAGGGGATGCAACGACGCATGGCGGAAAAAGACGCGATTTCATGTAGTGGTTTTGGTGAAACGGACTACTAGAACCCGCTCGTCGCATCGTTGCCCTCTAAGCCGAAGGGACCAAGCCATGAAATTCACTCGACTCGCCGCCGTCTTGCTGTTAGGACTGGCCGCCGCGGCGGCCTCGGCGCAGGACATGGTGGCCTATCACATCGACGACATGTCGCAGCAGGCGCTCAAGGGCCTGCGCAACATCCGCAACCACCTCGATGTGGACCCCACGGCCAAGATTACCGTCGTCACGCATGCGCTGGGCGTTGACTTCCTGCTCGAAGGTGCCAAGGACGTCAACGGTAGCGCCTTTGCCGGCCCCGTGGCAGCGCTGACGGCGCGCGGCGTTAAGTTTCAGGTCTGCGAAATCACCCTGAAGAACCGCAACATCAAGAAGGAGCAGTTCATCCAGGAGGCCGAATTCACGCCGTCAGGGGTGGTGCGCCTGGCCAAGCTGCAGAAGCAGGGCGCCGCCTACATCAAGCCCTGATGGCGGGATCCTCAGCCTTGCGCGCACTCGCTGCACTGCTGCTCGCGGCCATGACGAGCCTGGCAGCGGCGCAGGGCGACAAGCCGCTGGCCAGGAACGTCGCGCCCGACGTCTGGTATGTCCAGGGCGAGGCGGCGATGGGCTCGGCGGCGAACCGCAATTTCATCTCCAATGCCGGCTTCGTCGTCACCAGCGACGGTGTCGTGGTGATCGATGCGCTGGGCTCGCCGACGCTGGCCGAGGAGTTGATCGCCGAGATTCGCCGCGTCACGGCGCAGCCGATCCGCTACGTGATCGTCACCCATTACCACGCCGACCACATCTACGGCCTGCAGGCCTTCAAGGCCGTTGGCGCGACGATCGTGGCCCACCAGGCGGGGCGCGAGTACATCACTTCCGATACGGCGCGCCTGCGCCTCGAAGCGAGCCGGCAGGACTTGTTCCCGTGGATCGACGAGACGACCCGCGTCACCCCGGCCGACCGCTGGCTGGATGCGGAGCAGACGACCTTGCGCGTCGGCGGCGTCGACTTCCTGATCCGCCATGTCGGGCCCGCGCACACCACGGAGGACCTGGTCGTGTTCGTGCCCAAGCGCGGCGTTCTGTTTGCGGGCGATCTGGTGTCCCAGGGCCGCATCCCCTTCGTCGGCCAGGCCGACAGCCGGCAATGGATCGCCTCGCTGACGCAACTGCAGGGCATCAAGGCGCGTCTGGTGATTCCCGGCCACGGACCGGTGTCCACCGACCCGGCCGCCGACCTGGCCCTGACGCGCGACTATCTGGTGCACCTGCGCAAGTCCATGGGCGATGCGGCGCGCGACCTCGAGCCTTTCGACGAGGCCTATGCCAAGACCGACTGGTCGCGCTTCGAGCAAGTGCCGTTGTTCAAGGCGGTCAACCGCATGAACGCCTACAACACCTATCTGCTGATGGAGCAGCAGGGGTCGCGATGAACGCTGAGCCCTG
>JANMSS010000313.1:0-4150 GCA_031389585.1 Burkholderiales bacterium
GCCGCCTGGCCGATGTGGTGCAGACCGCCGCAGACGCCGGCCTGCAGTTGCGCGAGCGCGTGGCGATGCCGGCCAACAACCTGCTGCTGGTGTTTTCGCTGGGCCTGGAAATCGGCAAGGCCATGCCGCGGGTCGACGCGGTCGAGGTCGTTCACGCCGTGCAGTGACGCGCGCGCGGCGCACGCGAGGGCGTGAGCACTGCGGCATACACTTCGGCGCCATCCCTTGACACGAATGCCCGTGGTTGCCCCGCAAGACACCTGGTCAGACCGTAGCGCAGCGCTCGCCGAGACGCTCGGCCGCGTCGCGCTGGGCGATCGTGCGGCTTTTGCCACGCTCTACCAGGCCACCAGCGCGCATCTCTTCGGCGTCATCGTGCGTATCAATTCCGATCGAGCACAAGCCGAGGATCTCTTGCAGGACATCTACGTCAACATCTGGCGCGCAGCCCAGGGCTTCGACGCCGCGCGGGCCCAGCCGATGACCTGGCTGACCAGCATTGCGCGCAATCGCGCCATCGACAGCCTGCGCCGGCGCAAGACCGAAGTCGTGACGGCCAGCGTGCACCTGCGCGGCAACGATGACGACGAAGACACGGACCTGCTGGCCACACTGCCGAGCGACGCCGCGGGCCCGCTCGAGCTGCTGCTGCAGGCCGCGCAGCAACGCGAGGTCACGGATTGCGTGCAGGCGCTGTCGGCCGAGCAGCAGCAGTGCATCGCGCTGGCGTATTACCAGGGCCTGTCTCATTCGGAAGTGGCAGCCCACATGGCCCAGCCTTTGGGTACCGTGAAGAGCTGGGTGCGCCGCGCGCTGATCGCACTGAAGGGCTGTCTGGGCCAGCAGCGCGAAGACCGGGACGCGAAGGCCTGAGATGGACTACAGCCGCCCCGAACTCGCCGATCGCCTGGCCGCCGAATACGTGCTGGGCACGTTACGTGCGCCTGCACGGCGGCGCTTCGAGGCGCTGCTGTCCGCCCACCCGGCACTGCGACAGGCGGTGGCCCAGTGGCAGGAGCGGCTGACGCCGCTGTCGACCAGCGTGCCGCCGGTGACGCCACCCCAGCATGTTTGGCCGCGCATCGAGAACCAGCTGTTCGCCACTCGCTCGTCGCAGGCTGCGGCGCCGGCCGGCTGGTGGCAGCGCCTGGCGCTGTGGCGCGGCATCAGCGGCCTGGCCACCGCGGCGGCGGTGGCGATGTTCATGGTCGCCAGCCAGGTGCCGGCGCCGCAGGCGCCGATCGTGGTCGTGCTCGGCGCCAACCCCGAGGCGGCACAAGCCCTGAACGCCAGCTTCGTCGCCAGCGTCAGCGCCGACGGCCGGGCATTGGTGTTGCGGCCGATCAACGACCTCAACCTGACACCGGGGCGGGCGCTGGAGCTGTGGGCCGTGCCGGCGCAGGGCGCGCCTCGCTCGCTCGGGCTGGTGCAGGCGGCCGGGGCCACCACCTTGATACGCGCGCAACTGTTGCGCGACACCGCGGCTTTCGCGGTCAGCGTCGAGCCCACCGGCGGCTCACCCACCGGCGCCCCCACCGGGCCGATCGTCTCGGTCGGCAAGCTGCAGATCTGAGCTGCGCCTTCGCGCGTGAACGCTGTCGCATCCGATCGGCTGCGGACTGCGTAAGTGGGGCCAGACGCCGCGGTTGCGGTGTCAGCCCGGTGCATCGCGCCGGGCCCCACAACCTGAAGGAGCCCGACTATGAAGACTCAGAAACGCTACGGTGGCGCGCTCGCTGCCGTCCCCCTGGCCCTGGCCGTGATCGCCGGCATTGCCGCCGCGGCAAGCCACCGCGAAGCGCCGTTCATCACCACCGCGCCCAAGGTCGATGCGACGGACTTCTACATGTTCCGCAGCTACGAGGCCAACCGCAGCGACTACGTGACGCTGATTGCCAACTACCAACCGCTGCAGGACGCCTACGCCGGCCCGAACTATTTCTCGATGGACCCCAACGCGCTGTACGAAATCCACGTCGACAACAACGGCGACGCCCGCGAAGACCTGAGCTTTCAATTTCGCTTCAACAACACGCTGGCCGGCAACGGCGCGGGCATCAGCCTGAACATCGGCGGCAAGTCGGTCGGCATTCCACTGATCCAGGCCGGCCAGGTCGCCAACGTCAAGGACGCCAACCTGCAGGTCGCCGAGACCTACAGCGTGAGCGTCATGCGCGGCGACCGCCGCAAGGGCGGCACGCAGGCCGTCACGAATGCCGCCAGCGGCAGCGCGAGCTTCGACAAGCCGGTCGACAACATCGGTGTCAAGACGATCCCTGACTACGCCGGCTACGCCGCCCGCCACATCCACGCCGTCAACGTCCCGGGCTGCAATGTGCCCGGGCGCATGTTCGTCGGCCAGCGGCAAGACCCGTTCGCGGTCAACCTGGGCACGATCTTCGACCTCGTCAATGCACCGGTGTCGGTGATCACGGACCCTGCGCTGATCAATGCCGTGCCCAACACCCTGGGCGACAAGAACGTGACCACGATCTCGCTCGAGTTGCACAAGAGCTGCCTGACCAACGGTGACGACGTCATCGGCGGCTGGACCACGGCCAGCATGCGCCAGGCGCGCCTGCTCAATGGCGACCCGAAGTCGGGCCACCAGGCCAGCGAGAAAGCCGGTGGCGCCTGGGTGCAGGTGTCGCGGCTGGGCATGCCGCTGGTCAACGAGGTCGTCATCGGCCTCAAGGACAAGGACAAGTTCAACGCCTCCAGGCCGTCCGACGACGCGCAGTTCGCCGACTACGTGACGAACCCGACGCTGCCGGCCCTGCTCGAAGTGGCGCTCAACCTGCCCGGCATTGCGCCGACCAACTTCCCGCGCACCGACTTGGTCACCACTTTCCTGACCGGCATCCAGGGTGTGAACCAGCCACGCAATGTGCGGGCCTCGGAGATGCTGCGCCTGAACACGGCGATCGCGCCGGTGCCCTTTGCGCAGCAGAACCGGCTGGGCATCGTCGGCAACATCCTGGCCGGCGGCAGCGACAACGCGGGCTACCCAAATGGCCGACGCCCGAAGGACGATGTCGTCGACATCTCACTGGTGGCGATGATGGGCGGCCTGTGCATGGCCAACGGCAACACCAATGCGCTCGGCTTCGGCGCCGCGTGCAACCCGTCGGCGGTGCCCCTGGGTTCGACCGCCTTCAGGCTGCACGACGCGGTTGATCAGGCCGTGGTGCCGCTGCTGGGCGCCTTCCCGTACCTCAACACGCCGATTCCCGGCAGCCGTTAAGGAGCACGCCATGAATGCCAAACACGGGATGGGTGCAGCGGCGCTGCTGTTGCTGCTGGCGGCCTGCGGCGGCGGGGGCGCAAGCCCCGCTGATGCGCCGGCAGCCAACGAAGTGCCGGCCAGCGCCACGGCCTCGCCCGAGGCCTACAGCATGTATGTCGGCTCGCTCGGCGCCGACGAGCGCGCCGACCCGCTGAGCGTGGACAGCGTGGTCGCGCCGAAGTCGGAGACGGCCGATCCGATCAGCGTGAACTGAAGTCCGTGCCGGGCGGCGGTGATCCGTGTCGGTGATCCGTCGCCCGCGTTCGCAGCTGGCGCGACAATTCCGCCGATGAAGTACTTGAGCGGCTACCCGGCCGCGCTGCGGGCCCCGGTGGCATCACTGCTGGCGCAGGGCCGCCTGGGCCAGACGATCGCCGCGCGCTACCCCGACGGCCATGATGTGCGCAGCGACCGCGCGCTGGTCGAGTATGTCGCCGCGCTGAAGCGCCAGTTCATGCGCAGCGCGCCGCCGCTGGCCAAGGTGGCCTATGACGCCAAGCTGCACATCGTGCGCAACGCACTGGGCACGCACACATCAGTGTCGCGTGTGCAGGGCAACCAGCTCAAGGCCAAGCGCGAGATCCGCGTGGCCAGCCTGTTCAAGCAGGCGCCCGCGCCATTCCTGAATATGATCGTGGTGCATGAGCTCGCGCACCTGAAGCAGCGCGAGCACGACAAGGCGTTCTACGCGCTGTGCGCGCACATGGAGCCCGCATACCACCAACTCGAATTCGATACGCGGCTGTGGCTGACGGCGCGCGAGCTTGAGGCGCCGGGTGCGGGCTGATCACTTCTCGCACGGCGCAGCGCGCAACGCCGCGTGGCGTGTCAGGCGAGCGGCCAGCCGCTCCAACTCGTCAGCAT
>JANMSS010000347.1:0-3325 GCA_031389585.1 Burkholderiales bacterium
CGGCGGCAAGATCCCCGGCATGTCGCGCGGCCTGGCCGCGGGCGATGTGGTGAAGGTGGGCAAGACGGTCGAGCTCGAGGCGATGGACACGCCGGGCCACACGATGTGCCACATCTGCCTGAAGTCGCACACCGAGCAGCCGGCGCTGTTCTCGGGCGACACCCTGTTCAACGCCGGCGCGGGCAATTGCCACAACGGCGGCGACCCGGACACGCTGTTCAAGTCCTTCTCCGAGCAGCTGGCGCAATTGCCGCCGACGACGCGCGTCTACCCAGGGCACGACTACATCGAGAACAACCTGCGTTTCACGCTCGACCGCGAGCCCGACAATGCCCAGGCCCAGGCCCTTCTCGAGCAGCTGACGGGCCAGGACCCGGCGCAAGCCTATGTCTCGACGCTGGCCACGGAAATGCAGGTCAACACCTTCTTTCGACTGAGCAGCCCGAGCGTGATCGCGCAGCTGCGCGCGGTGTTCCCGGATCTGCCCGACAAACCCGACGCGCGTGCCGTGTTCGTCAAGCTGCGCCAGCTGCGCAACGACTGGTGAGCGCAGCAACGCGCCTCATCGCGGCGCGTTCGGTCAGGCGGAACACGACAGTGCCTGCTCGTCGATGCGCAGGCCGGGCCCTAGAATCAATTCACAACCTCGAAAGTCGGTCATGAAACGTCCCGCTCCGATTGCCGCAGTGATTGCCGCCGCGCTGGGTCTGGCGCTGGCTTGGACGCCAGCGAGCGCGCAGGCCGACTACCCCAACAAGCCGATCCGGCTCATCGTCGGTTTCGCCCCCGGCGGCTCGACCGACATCGTCGGGCGCATCGTGGCGCAGCGCCTGGGCGAGCGGCTCGGCCAGACCGTGGTGGTCGACAACAAGGCCGGCGCCGGCGGCACGATCGGCGCCGACATGGCCGCCAAGGCCGCTCCCGACGGCTACACGCTCACGCTGGGCACGACCAGCACGCACGCCATTTCGGCGGGCGCGTATTCGAAGCTGCCTTATGACCCGGTCGCGGATTTCACCCAGATCTCGCTGGTGGCGATCACGCCGTACCTGCTCGTGGTCAACCCGCAGGTCAAGGCCAACAACCTGGCCGAGTTCGTGGCCCTGGCCAAGTCGCAGCCGGGCAAGCTCAACTACGCCTCGGCGGGCAATGGCACCGCCACGCACCTGGCGATGGAGATGCTCAAGGACGCCGCCGGGATCGACCTGCTCCATGTCCCGTACAAGGGCAATGGGCCGGCCGACCTGGCGATCCTCGGCGGCGAAGTGCAGGCGATCTTCGGGTCGATGCCGGCGCTGCTGCAGAACACCAAGGCGGGCAAGGTGCGCCCGCTGGCTGTGGGTACGGCGGCGCGCTCGCCCGCGCTGCCCGAAGTGCCCACCGTGGCCGCTCAGGGCTATGCCGGCTTCGAGGCCGCGCTGTGGCTGGGCATCATGGGCCCGGCCAACATGCCCAAGCCGGTCGTCGATCGCCTGCACAAGGAACTCACCGCCATCGTCGCAACACCCGAATTCAAGGCCGCGATGGACGCCAACGGCGCCGAACCGGTGTCCAGCAAGTCGCCTGCAGAGTTCCGCGACATGCAGCGCGGCCAGGTCACCAAGTACGTGACGATCACCAAAGCACTCGGCATCAAACTCGATTGACCAGCACAGAACCTATTGGAAGTGACGACATGGGCAACCCCAACTACGTGATCGAAATCGGGCCTGTGCCCTCAGTACCGGTGGCGGGCAGCGACGCACGCTTTCCGGTCGGCCGCATCTATTGCGTCGGTCGCAATTACGCCGACCATGCCCGCGAGATGGGGCATGACCCCGACCGCGAGCCGCCGTTCTTCTTCATGAAGGCGGCCAACTCGATCGTGCAGAACCACGCCACGATTGCCTACCCGGTGGGCACCAAAGATGTCCACCACGAGATCGAAATGGTGGTGGCGATCGGCAAGGGCGGCAAGGACATCGCGGTGGACAAGGCACTCGACCATGTCTGGGGCTACGCCGTGGGCCTGGACATGACGCGCCGCGACATCCAGGGCGAGGCCAAGAAGCTGGGCCGGCCCTGGGAGATGGGCAAGAGTTTCGACGAATCGGCGCCGATCTCGGCGCTGCGCCCGGCCACCGAAATCGGCCACCCGGCCAAGGGTGCGATCACGCTCAAGGTCAACGGCCAGCTCAAGCAGAGCGGCGACCTGGCGATGCAGATCTGGAGCGTTCCCGAGCAGATTGCCTACCTGTCGAACTTGATCACGCTGCAACCCGGCGACCTGATCTTTTCGGGCACGCCGGCCGGCGTGGGCCCGATCAAGGCTGGTGACAAGCTCGAGGGCCATGTCGAGGGCGTCGGCGACCTCGTCGTGCGCTACAAGAGCTAGCTACCCAGACGGCACCGCAGGCGATCCATCTACCGCGCGTATTGAACGGAGCTGCGCAGTGCAACAACGCAAGCTGGGAAAGAACGGGCCGCTGGTTGGGGCGCTGGGCCTGGGCTGCATGGGCATGAGCATCGCCTACGGCGCGCCAGACGACGAGGAGTCGATCGCCACGATCCACCGTGCGATCGACCTCGGCGTCAACCTGCTCGCGACCTCCGACGCCTACGGCAACGGCGTCAACGAGCAATTGGTCGCCAGGGCCATCAAGGGCCGGCGCAATCACGTGCTGATCTGCACCAAGTTCGGCAACCTGGCGCTGGCGGCGCGCGACGGCGCCAGCTCGGCCCCGGCGCTGACCGGCGGGCACCCGGACTATGTGGTGCAGGCCTGCGAGAAGAGCTTGAAGAATTTGGGTGTGGACGTGATCGACATCTATGGCCTGCACCGCATGGACAAGATGGTGCCGATCGAGGATACGGTGGGTGCGATGAAGCGGCTGGTCGAGCAGGGCAAGGTGCGCTACCTGCTGCTCTCCGAAGCCGGCGTGCAGACCCTGCGCCGTGCGCACCAGGTTCACCCGATCACGGCGCTGGAGACGGAATATTCGCTGTGGAGCCGCGACGTCGAGACTGAGATCCTGCCCGCCTGCCGCGAGCTCGGCGTCGGCTTCATGGCCTACTCGCCGCTCGGTCGCGGCTTCCTCACGGCCACGCTGAAGACGCTCGACGCGCTGCTGCTCAAGGACCGCCGGCGCGACCATCCGAGATTCAGCGCCGACAACCTGGCCAGGAACACCGGGTTGCTCGCGCCGCATCGGGGCACAGCACGGCCAGACCTTTGGGCCAATGCCCGGCACGGCCGAAGGAGAGTTCGAAGGGTCGCATCGGCAGTGCCAGTTCCCGCGCCAACTCGGGCAGGCGCGCGTTGGGCACGGCGCCGATGAATTGCACG
>JANMSS010000360.1:0-20172 GCA_031389585.1 Burkholderiales bacterium
GGTACGCGGCGCGGGTCAGGCCGCGCGCTGCGCGGCCGGGGAATGCCGTGCAGCGATGCCAAGCCCTCCGCCATCAATGCCATGCCGGACGATCGCGGCATGGCCGTCCGCGCAGCCCGTTGTCGCCCGGCGCCGCGATGCCGCTAGTGCGTGGCGGAGAAGAAGACGAAGGCCTCGATGCGAGCCCGCAGCAGCGCCGTGGCGATCGTCGCCAAGCCTTCGAGCGCCCGCAGCGACGCGGGCGAGCCGCGGTGCGGCACCGGGTCGAAGACGCAGATCGTGCCGATCGTGCGGTCCTGGTAGCGGATCGGTGCGCCAGCACCGTAGCGCATGCGCGGCGCGTTGCCGAGCAGCGGGCCGTTGGCAAAGCGCGGGTCGAGCTGCGCATCGGCGATCTCGATCACCAGCCGCGAGCGGGCGGTCTCGCCGCAGAGTAGGGATTGGCGGGGGTCGAGGGCGCTGGCGTCGATGCCATGCACCGACTGGTACCAGACCCGCTCGCCGTCGATCAGGCTGACGATGGCGATCGACGCCGCGCAGGCATGTGCGGCCACATGGGCCAGGGCATCGAAGCCCGGCGCCGAGGGCGTCTCGAGGGCGGCCAAGGCCCGTAGCGCGGCGACGTGATGATCCGCGTCAGTGCTGCGAACCGCCGCCTCAGCGGAACGGAGTTGTGCCGACATGTCTCGTTCACGAGAGGCAGAGAGGGCGCAGTAGACGCGCTCTGCGGGCGGGCGTCTGTGCGCTGCAGCACATAGCGCTCGCCTCGCCGCCGCCGCCGGTCGGCAGGCGCGCAGCTAGCCGAGGTTGTCGGCCGCGAAGCCCCAGTTGATCAACTTATCGAGCACCGCCTCGACATGCTCGACTCGGCGCTCCTGGTAGTCGAGGTAGTAGGCGTGTTCCCAGACGTCGATCGCCAGCAGCGGTCGGCAACCCGGCATCGTCAAGGGGGTGTCGGCATTGGCGCTGTCGATCACGGCGAGCTTGCCGCCTTCGAGCACCAGCCAGACCCAGCCGCTGCCGAAGCGCGACGTGGCCGCTGCCGCGAGCGCGGCCTTGCAGGCCGCCAGGCTGTCGAAGTGAGCCAGGATCAGCGGCTTCAGCAGGGCCGGCGGTTCGCCGCCGCCGCCCGGTCGCAGGCTGCGCCAGTAGAAGTTGTGGTTCCAGACCTGGGCCGCGCAGTTGAACATCTTGGCGTTCGCGGCCTGGCCGGCGGTCGAGGCGATGACCTGCTCCAGCGTCATCGCGGCGAACGGCGTGCCGGCCACCAGCTGGTTCAGCCCATCGACGTAGGCCTGGTGGTGCTTGCCGTAATGGCAGTTCAGGGTCTGCGCCGAAATCACCGGCGCCAATGCGTCGAGCGCATAGGGCAGCGCCGGCAACGGGTGGGGCGCGGTTGCGGCGTGGATCATTGGGCTTGGCGGCACTGGCTGGCCAGCAAGGCGTTGATCTGCAGGCGGGCGATCTGCGCCCGGCGGTTGACGCTGAGGTTCGTCAGCGTCACGGTGACCCCGTCGCGTTCGGGCACGACGCGGTGAATCACCACCTCCTGCCGGCCAGCGACCACATGCACCTGCTCGAACGACAGCGCGTGGCCTTGTTCCAGCACGTGCCGGTAGCGCTCGATCAGTGCCGGTTGGCCGAGCGGGCCGGCCGCCTCGACATCGCGCAGGCGTTCGCCGATCAAATCATAGGGGTCGCAATGCAACAGGTGCGCCGCGGCATTGCTGGCCGATCGCCAGACGAAATCGACCACACGGCCACGCTCGCGCACGGCCTGCAGCCGCATCGAACAGGGTCTTGCGCGCTCGGGATCGGCGGGCGCGCTGGACGCGCCTTCGAAAAAGCCTGCCGCTGCCGGCGCTTGCAGTTGCGTGATCATCGAAAGGGGGACTCCGTAGGTGTAGGTGCTGCGGCTTGAAGCGGGCCGGTCGAAATGCGCTGCATGTCGCCGTGGCTCAGGTCTTGCCGAATCGCGCCTTGGCGCCGACGATGCAGGCGCCCTTGGAGTCGCCGGCCAGGGCTTCGCACCTCTCGGCGGCGACCTTGTAGTCGGCATCGCGCTTGGCGTCGCTGGCGTCGGTCTTGGCTTCGCCGATCTGCTGGCCCATCTTGGCGTCGGCCAGGGCCTTGACCTCAACCGCCTTGGCCTCCTTGACGCAGACATCCTTGGCGTTGCCGGCCTGGTCGTCGCACTTCTCCTTGGCCACAGCGTAAGTCGATTCGGCCTTCGCCACCAGGATCTTGGTTTGGTCGGCGGGCTTGGCGGTGTAGCCGAATTCGAGCTCAGCGAGCGCGACCTTGTCCTTGGCCTTGGCCTGCTGGACGCAGATGTCCTTGGCGTTGGCGCTGAATGATGCGCAGGCCGCCTTGTCGGCCTTGTAGTCGGCGCTGATGCGCGCCTTGGCGGTCTTGTAGTCGGGCTTGCTCATCGTCGCGGCCTGCGCCAGCGGAAGCGCCAGCAGAGCGGCGAATGCGATCGTAGCCTTCAGCGTGAGGGTCTTGTTCATGGCAATCCTTGTGGGTGAGCGGGTGAGCGACGCGGCTTAGTGGTCGAACGGGACGTAGGCGGGACCGAGCAAGGCGCGCAAGTCGGCGTCCATCGCGGCCACCGCGTGCTGCGTCCAGGCCGCCATGCCGACCGCGGCAAGTGCGCAGGCGACTGCAATGGCCAGGGCGAGGATGTTCATGGCAGCTTTTTCGCGACGGTCTGGAGTGGATGCAGGCGAGTGTCGCCAGGCAGCCGCGCCGCGCACAGCGGACGGCTTCGCGTGTCGCTGTAGTTGAAGTCCTACATGCGTTACGCGATCCGCAGCCTCTCAGCGCGCGACCACTGCCCAATCGAAGCAGCCCGCTCTGCTGCCGCTTGGTGCGGTACATCGCGGCATCGGCATAGTCCTTTGGTCGTTGGTTCGATCCGAACACGGCCTACCAGCAGGACCCACGGCTCAGCAGCGATGTGGGGTCGTTTGTCCTATTCGGATCGTGACCGGGTCGTGACGCGTTCAGACAGGCAGCGCCTGTCAGCGCTCGTGCCGGATCACTTCGAAGACGCTGACCAGATCCTTCTCCCACGGGTCGAAAGTCGGCCCGAGTTCGGGGGCGGGGAAAAAGGCCTTGAGCGCGCGCGGGCGGTGGGTCGTGATCAAGGTCTGGCTGCCCTCGGCAAAGATCGCCACGCTCAGTGGCAGGAAGGGGATCAGCTCGGGATGGCCATCGGCAAGCCTCGCGATCTCCTCGGCCTTGCCGTAGAACACCACGCGGTACTTGTCGGTCTTGCAGCCCTTGGCCTCGAGCCCGGCGTCGACCCTCTGCACGCGCGTGACCTAGTAGCCGCGCGCGGTGATCGAGCCCTGCAGGGTGGTCATCGTGTCCTCAAAGTCTCGGCCGGAGCGCACGATGAGCATCTCGTCGGCCAGCGTCGCGGCAGGCAGGCCTGCCAAAGCGGCCATGCACAAGGACAGGCGGGTCAACGCCTTCATAGCGTCGCGTCGTCCATGAGCGTGCGGTACATGCGGGACATTTCGTCGCACATCCGGTTCAACTCGGAGTGGTTGAACAGCTGGCTCAATCGCTGCGGGTTGGCCGCCATCATCCTGACCTTGCCGCCTTGCTCGACCACCGTGATGCGGGACGGCAAGAAGAGGCCCACGCGCGGATCGGTGCGCAAGGCCTCGCTCAACAGACCGAAATTGAAGAAGGAGACGCTGTGTCGGCGTGGGTCCTCCTGGCCCGCCAGCACCAGGCCGTCGTCGAGCTTCTGTTCGCGGATGAACACGAAATTGTTGCCGCCGATTTCCTGCTTGAGTCTGGTCACCGTCGTCGGCAGGTCGTAGGGGGACTCCACGACGATCGCCGGCTGCTCCACAGCGAGGAGGGTGGCACTGCCGGATACCGGTTCGCTCTGGAAACTGCGCACGATGGCCTCGACATCGATGTCGCCCAACGTGGCGAACGTCGGCATGACGCGACCGGGACGGCCATGGCGAATGGTCTTGCGCAAGTAGTCGTCGGACATCAGGCCGTTTGCGGACGCCATCGCCAGCGGCACCCCGATCCCGCCGCTGCCCTGGTCGCCGTGACAGGCGGCGCAGTTCTGTGCGTACAAGGCGGCGCCATCGGCCGCGAGCAGCGGCTGCGACAGTAACGCGGCGACGAACAGCACGAACCACACCTTCATGTCACGTAGGCCTTCCCGGCCGACGCAGGTGCAGAACGCGCGCACCACCAACGTCACGTCGATGGGTTGCCCGTCGGCTCCGATGCTGGATCGACGGGCAGGGCTTCGCTCAGCCCATCGCTGCGGCGGGGATCGTGCTTCGCGAGCGCGGTGGCGACCGCACGTTTGAGCTTGCCGACTGCGCCGCTGATCGCCTGATGCGCGGTGCCGGCATGGTCTTTCACGACCAGCGGATCGCGGCCCCTCAAGCGCACCTCCAGCGTGCACTGGATCTCGTCGGCATGGGTCTTCGCGTTGCTGTTCGCGTCGGCCAGATGGGCCTCGACACAGGTGATCTGATCGCCGAACCGGCCGAGCGCGTCCTTCACCACGGCCTGCAGATGTTCAGACATCTGCACGCGTCCATCGACGTTCGGATCGGTATTCAACAACACTTGCATCGGTTTCCTTCAGGCTGGTGCGCCGGCGTGATCGTCGCCGTTCGCGGGGGGGTCGACTGGCATCAGTGGCCGGTCAGCAGGGTCTGATTGTCTGCCTCCTGCGACCGATCGCCGCTGCCGGCCATTGACGCCGATCAATCGCTGACCCTCGACTCGGTCGCAGCATTGACGAGATCAAGGCCGACGACGGAACGAGGTGGTGACATGACTCGACATCGCGACAACGCGCCAGACTACATCCGCTGGTTTCGTGATCTGTCGATGGCAGATCTGCCGCTGGTGGGCGGCAAGAACGCGTCGCTGGGTGAAATGGTGCAGCAGCTCACGCCGCTGGGCGTGCGCATTCCCGAGGGCTTTGCAATCACGGCGCCCGCCTACCGTGCGGCTCTGGACCAGGGCGAATGCTGGGACGAACTGCACAGCCAGCTCGACAAGCTCGACAAGAGCGACACCAAGGCGTTGGCGCGCGCGGGTGCGCGCGCCCGCGAAATTGTCTACGCCGCGCCGATGCCCAAGGCCGTCGAGAGCGGTATCCGCCAGGCCTGGCGCACGCTGAGAGAGCAGCTCGGCGAAGACCTCAGCGTGGCGGTGCGCAGCTCGGCCACCGCCGAGGACCTGCCGACCGCCAGCTTTGCGGGGCAACACGATACCTACCTGAACATCCATGGCGAGGAGATGCTGCTCGACGCGGTCAAGCGTTGCCAGGCCTCGCTGTTCACCGATCGCGCGATCTCCTACCGCACCGACAACGGCTTCGACCATTTCAAGGTCTCGCTGTCGGTGGCGGTGATGCAGATGGTGCGCAGCGACCAGGCCAGCAGCGGCGTGATCTTCACCATCGATACCGAGTCAGGGCACCCCGACGTGGTGTTCATCACCGCCGCGTGGGGCCTGGGCGAAAACGTCGTGCAGGGCACGGTCGACCCCGACGAGTTCTATGTGCACAAGCCGACGTTCCGCAAAGGCTTTCGCAGCGTCTTGCGCCGCACCCTGGGCGATAAGCAGGTGCGCATGGTCTATGCGCCGGGGCGCACTCGCGAGCCGGTGATCAACCGCCCGACGCCCAAAGCCGACCGCGCGCGCTACTGCCTCAGCGATGCCGACGTGCTCGAGCTGGCCGAAGCGGCGATCAAGATCGAAGACCACTACAGCCGCCAGGCGGGCGAATTCAGGCCGATGGACATTGAGTGGGCCAAGGACGGGCCCGAGGGCGCGCTCTACATCGTGCAGGCGCGGCCCGAGACGGCGGCCTCGCGCCGCTCGACCACCCAGCTCGAGGAGTACGTGCTCGACGGCAGCGGCACCGTCAAGGCCAAAGGCCGTGCAGTGGGCGCGCGAGTGGCCACTGGCAAGGTACGGCGCGTGACCGATTCAAGTCAGCTGCACGCATTCAAGCCGGGCGAGGTGCTGGTCTCGGACACCACCTCGCCCGATTGGGAGCCGGTGATGAAAACCGCCGCGGCCATCGTCACCAATCGCGGCGGGCGTACTTGCCACGCGGCGATCGTGGCGCGCGAGCTGGGCATTCCGGCGGTGGTGGGCACCGAACATGCCACTGAAGTCCTGCGCAACGGCGAGACGGTGACGGTGTCATGCGCCGAAGGCGCCATCGGCAAGGTATACGAGGGTGAGGTCAAGTTTCACAAGCAGGTGACCGATGTCACCGGGCTGCAGCGGCCGGCCACCGAGATCATGGTCAACCTGGGCAACCCCGAGCTGGCTTTCCAGACCAGCCTGCTGCCCTGCGACGGCGTCGGGCTGGCGCGCATGGAGTTCATCGTCAACGAGCACATCAAGGTCCATCCGATGGCGGTGCTGCACCCCGAGCGTATCGCCGACGAAGCCGAGCGCGCGCGGGTGCAGGCGCTGTGGGCCGGCTACCCCGACGGCGCGAGCTACTTCGTCGAGAAGCTTGCCGAGGGCGTCGGCACGATCGCCGCGGCGTTCTACCCGCGCCCGGTGATCGTGAGGCTGTCCGACTTCAAGAGCAACGAGTACGCGGCGCTGATGGGCGGGCGCGACTTCGAGCCGCATGAAGAAAACCCGATGCTCGGTTTTCGCGGTGCGGCGCGCTATATCCACCCCGACTACGCCGAGGGTTTTGCACTCGAATGCCAGGCGCTCAAGCGTGTGCGCGAGACCATGGGCCTGACCAACCTGAAAGTGATGGTCCCGTTCTGCCGCCGCCTGGACGAAGCGCGCCGCGTGCTGGCGGCGATGGCCAGCCACGGCCTGAAGCGCGGCGAGAACGGCCTGCAGGTCTATGTGATGTGCGAGATACCGAACAACGTGCTGCTGATCGACGAGTTCGCCGAGCTGTTCGATGGTTTCTCGATCGGCTCGAACGACCTGACACAGCTGACGCTCGGGGTCGACCGTGACAGCGCCATCGTCGCCGAGTCGTTCGACGAACGCGACCCGGGCATGCTCAAGATGCTCAAACTCGCCGTCGAAGGCGCCAAGCGCAACCGGCGCCATTCGGGCATCTGCGGCCAGGCGCCGTCGGACCATGTTGAGATCGCGCGCTACCTGGTCGAACTCGGCATCGACAGCATCAGCCTGACGCCCGACACGGTGCTGAAGACCATGCTGGCGGTGAGAGAGATCGAAGTGAAGCAGGGCCGGGCGCCGCGCAAGGCGGGGTGAATCCACGCGGTGGCCTGGCGGGTCAGCCGACCGTAGAGCTTGCCGCCGCAGGCCGCGCATTGCGCTCAACCGCGGCGGCTGGCCGGCATCCGGAATTCAGCCCGCGAGGCGCCCGAATCCCGCAGGGCCTCGACGCCCATCCCGCCCCTGAGACGCTGCTCGCCTTGACCTCCAGGCGTGCGCTGTGCCAGCCGTTCCAGCTGGATGCGGTGTTCGACGCCGCCGCCGCCAAGGGTGGGTCCGAAGACGCGCTGCATCGCGAGTATTTCAGCGTGCCCGAAGCGCCCGACTGGGTGAACATGGGTTTTGTGCTGCGCCTGGCCCGCAGCGCCCGCACGCTGGCGGTACCGGCGGATCGCTCGGCCACCGATGTGCTGAACGAGGCCGGCCTGCGCATCCACACCCAGTGCAGTGACGGCCTGTGCGGCGTCTGCTCGACGCCCTTTGACGTCGCGGCCTCCGGCGCCATCGAGCACTGCGACTTCGTGCTCAGCGCAGCGCAACGCGAACAGCGCGTGATCCTGTGCTGCTTACGTGCGTGCGACGAAGGCGGCGAGACCGTGATCGAACTTTGAACTCAGCGCAGAGTCGGCGACACCGATTGCGCTGCGTCCTATCGGGTGCGCTTCGGAGCGGAACGCTTCGCGGCCGTGGCTGCGCTAGCGCCGGGCGACTTCTTCGCGGGCAAGTTCTGCGCTTCACGCAATGCGGTGTCGATCAGCGCGTCGGCCATCCAAAGCGCAATGCTTTCCACCTCGCGGTCGGGCAGGCCCCAGATGTCCTTGAGGATCACGAAAGGCTCGATGCCGTAGACGACCGACAAGGCCCGGTGCAGGCGCTGGCGCAGGGTGGGCGGCAAGGGTAGCGGCGCAATCGCATGTTCGAGGATGCGGATGCGGTGGCCGCGCCTGAAGGGCGGCTCCTCCAGCAGGCCGGCGCGCTCCAGCGCCCATTGCTCGAGCGAGAGCTGGGCTGCGGCGCGCAACTGCGGTTCGAACTCTTTGAAGCGTGGGAAGGTCTCTGTGAACAACTCGCGCACGCGCACGCGACCATCGGGGTTGTCGGAAGACAGGCTGCGCACCGGCCCGAGCGAAGACCCGATCACCGCCGTGATCAGCGCGCCGCGGCTGGGGAAGTAGCGGTAGGCCGTGGCGCGAGAGACCTTGGAGCGCACCGCGACCTCGGCCACCGAAGGGATATGCCCCCCGGTGCGAATCAGCTCCATGGCTGTGTCGAGCAGCAAGTGGAAGGTCGCCGCCTTGACGCCCTTCTCGGGCGCTTTGGGGGCTTCGCTGAGCTTGTGTTTGACGCGGGGCATGCGGGTATTTCCGGAGGTCATTTGTGGGAACAGCGCCTTGTGAGCGAGACAATCCCGCCCGTATGATGCACTCATCCCGATTTGAGACGCAAGTCTCATATCCATTCAATTCGGGCCATCAACTCGCAGCGCCAGGGCACCGTCCCGCGCGACTGCGAGCCCACGGAGACTCGCGCCATGCGCCTTGCCAGCTGGAGTTGGGGCGGCCGCCACCACGCCGGCAGCATCTCGGCCTGCGGCCGTGAAGCCACGCCGTTGGCGGTGGCCGATCCGCAGCGCGGCGTGCTGGGTCTGATCGAGGCGCTGGCCCGTGGCGACAGCCTGCCGCCTGCAGTGGGCGCCCGCCTGCCTGTGGAGGTACTGACCCTGCGCGCGCCACTGCCGCAGCCACGGCGCGGCCTGTTCTGCGTCGGGCGCAACTACCGCGCCCACGCGGCGGAACTGGCCGGCAGCGTCTTCGGCAGCCACATGCCCAAGGAAGACGCCTGGCCGATCGTCTTCACCAAGCTCGCCGAGTGCGTGATCGGCCCGTACGACGCGGTGCGGCTGCCGGGCGCGGCGGTGTCAGTGCAAATCGACTACGAGTCCGAACTGGCGGTGGTCATCGGCCGTGGTGGCCGCGACATTGCTCGCAGTCGCGCGATGGACCATGTGTTTGGCTACACGGTGGTCAACGATGTCACCGCACGCGACGTGCAGGTGCGCCACCAGCAGTGGGATTTGGGCAAGAGCTTCGACAGTTTCTGCCCGATGGGCCCCTGGATCACCACCGCCGACGAAGTGGACGGCCGCGACACGCGGGTGCGCGGCTGGGTCAACGGTGAGTTGCGCCAGGACGGCCACACCCGCGACCTGATCTTCGACATCCCGACGCTGATCGAAACCTGCTCGCGCGCCATCACGCTGCTGCCGGGCGACGTGATCGCCACGGGGACGCCGGCCGGCGTGGGCATGGGCTTTACGCCGCCGCGCTATCTCGGGGTGGGTGACGTCGTGCGCATCGAGATCGATGGCCTCGGTGCCATCGAGAACCGCTTCGAGTAGGCCATGGCGCTGCACCAGATCGATCGCATGGTGGTGGAAGACGAGGGCGACGGCCCGGTTGTCGTCTGCGTGCACGGTCTGGGCGGCAGCAGCAACACCTTCACACCGCTGATGCCGGCGCTGGCACGCCAGCGCGTGATCCGCGTCGACCTGCCGGGCAGCGGGCGCTCGCAGCGGGCCGAGGGGCCGCTGTCGATCGAGCGCTTCGTGCAGGCCCTGCTGTCGATGTGCACGCGCTTGGGCGTGGCGCAGGCGCATTGGGTCGGGCACTCGATGGGCACCATCGTCTGCCAGCATCTGGCCCTCGCGCAGCCCCGGTTGGTGGCCAGCCTGGCCCTGTTCGGCCCGCTGATCGTGCCGGCCGACGCCGCACGCCCGGCGCTGCGCGCCCGCGCGACCAAGGCCCAGGCCGAAGGCGCGGCCGGCATGCACGACATCACGCAGGCCCTCTTGGGCGTTGCCCTTTCGGCCGACACGCGCCAGCGCCTGCCGCTGGCAGTGGCTTTTGTGCGCGAGAGCCTCATGCGCCAGGACGGCGAGGCCTATGGGCGCAATTGCGAGGCGCTGGCTGATGCCAGCGCCGCGGCCGTCGAGCGCATCGAAGTACCGGTGCTGCTGGTCACGGGCGACGAGGACGGCGTGGCGCCGCCGCAGGCCGTGCGCGCCATGGCCGAGAAGCTGCATGCCGCACGCAGCACGCGGGTGGTGGTGCTGCCGCGCTGCGGCCACTGGACCCCGATCGAGCGGCCCGAGGAATGCCAGCGCGAGCTGCGCGACTTTCTCGCTGCGCAAAGGAGCTGAGGATGTCGGACACCCTGTTCACCAACGTGCGCATCTTCGACGGCGGCGGCGAAGCGCCCTTCACCGGCGACGTGCTGGTGCAGGGCAACAAGATCTCGCGTGTCGTGAAAACCGGCTATGGGATGCGCTCGCCACCGGTGATGGGTGCGCAGGTGATTGACGGCGCCGGCGCCTTCCTGATGCCGGGCATGGTCGAGGCGCACACGCACTTCTCCTGGAACGACCAACCCAGCCTGGATGCGATCCAGCGCATGCCGCCCGAGGAGCACATCCTGTGGTGCGCCCAGATCGCCGAGCGCTATCTCGACATGGGCTGGACCAGTTGCGTCGGCGCCGCGGCGGCCAAGCCGCGGCTCGATGTGGTGATCCGCAATGCCATCAACGACGGCACCATCGTTGGCCCACGCTACCTGGCCGCCAGCCAGGAGATCACCGTGCCCGGCGGCCTGGGTGACTCCACCCTGCCGCACCTGCCGCAGCATGAGTTCGCTTTCGGCGCCATCGTCAGCGGCGCCGAGGAGATGCGCCGCTGCGTGCGCATGTTCGCCAAGTACGGTGTGGACTCGCTGAAGATCAATCTGTCGGGCGAGTCGATCACCGGCATGCCCGGGGAGATGAGCCAGTTCACTGAAGAAGAGATCATCGTGTGCGTGCAGGAGGCCAAGGCCTGGGGCAAGCGCGTGGCCGCGCATGCGCGCTCATGCTGGTCGATCAAGCAGTGCGTCAAGCAGGGCATCGAGGTCATCTACCACGCCAGCTTCACCGACGAAGAAGCGCTGGACATGCTCGAGGCGCACAAGATGGAGCACTTTGTCGCTCCAGGTCTGGCCTGGCTGATCAACACCTCGCATCACGCCAGCGCGTGGGGCCTGACGCCCGAAGTCACCAAGAAGATGGGTTACCACCGCGAACTCGACGCGGCCATCGAGAGCATGCGCGCCATGCGCAAGCGCGGCATCCGCATCCTGCCCGGTGGCGACTACGGTTTTGCCTGGACGCCGCATGGCACCAATGCCAAGGACCTGGATTACTTCGTCAAGCATGTCGGCATGAGCAGCATGGAGGCGCTGCTGTCGGCCACCGCCTGGGGCGGCCCGATGATGCGCATGGGCAAGGTGCTGGGTTATATCCGCGAGGGCTATCTGGCCGACATCCTGCTGATCGACGGTGACCCGCTGGCCGACATCACCGTGCTGCAGGACAAGGCGCGCATCCTGGCGGTGATGAAGGACGGTGAGTTCCACCGTGCGCCCCCGGTTCGGCCTGCGCACGCCACGCGCTGGGCCGCCTGAGGAGAACAGACATGAAGAGCACCCTGTTCACCAATGTGCGCATCCTCGACGGCAGCGGCACCAACCCTTTCAGCGGCAGCGTGCTGGTGCAGGGCAACCGCATCCTGCAGGTCGGCCGCAGCACGGCCGCTATTTCACCAAGCGATGCAGTGGTCATGGACGGCGCCGGCGCCACGCTGATGCCGGGCATGTGCGAGGCGCACACCCATTTCTCCTGGAACAACGCGGCCACGCTGGGCGCGATCCAGACGATGCCGGTGGAAGAGCATGTGTTGTGGTGTGCCAAGGTCGCCAGGCAGTACCTGCAAGCCGGCTGGACGTCTTGCGTCGGTGCTGCCTGCGCCAAGCCGCGACTCGATGTGGTGACGCGCAACGCGATCAACGCCGGGCAGATCCCGGGGCCGCGCTATCTGGCGGCGAGCCAGGAGATCACCGTGCCCGGCGCGCTCGGCGACGAGACCCTGCCTCATCTGCCGTTCCCCGAGTTCAGCTTCGGCGTCAACGTCAATGGCGCCGAGGATATGCGCAAGGTGGTGCGCATGTTCCTGAAGTACGGCGTCGACTCGATCAAGCTGAACCTGTCGGGCGACAACTTCACGCCCGATTCACCGGCCGAGACCGGCTGGATGACCGATGCCGAAGTGGCGACGGCGATGGAAGAGGTGCGCATGCGCGGCAAGCGTGGCACGGCGCATGCGCGCTCGGCGGCCTCGGTCAAACAGGCGCTGCGCCATGGCATGCAAGTTATCTACCACGCCAGCTTCACTGACGAAGAAGCGCTGGACATGCTCGAAGAAGCCAAGGACCGGATCTTCGTCGCGCCCGGATTGGCGATCCTGTACGCCATGCTCAACGAGGCCGAGCCCTGGGGCATCACGCACGCCAAGGCAGTCGCGATGGGCTACCAGATCGAATGGGACGCGGCCCTCGAGTCGCTGAAGGCCATGCACAAGCGCGGTGTGCGCGTGCTGCCCGGCGGCGACTACGGATTCGCCTTCACGCCGCACGGCCAGAACGCGCGCGACCTGGAGTTCTTCGTCAAGTACCTGGGCTTCACGCCGATGGAGGCGATCCGCGCGGCCACGCTCTACGGCGGGCAGATCATGATGCGGCCCAACGACTTGGGGCTGGTCAAGGAAGGCTACCTGGCCGACCTGCTGCTGATCGACGGCGACCCGCTGGCGAACCTGTCGATCCTGCGCGACCCCAAACGCATCCTGGCGGTGATGAAGGATGGGGTCTTTGCGAAGCATCCCGAAGTGGCCTCGCAACGCGCCTGGGGCAGGGCGGCATGAGCCCCGCCCGGCCGCCCGAAGGGGCTCATTCCCGCTTGGCGGGACCGGCCGCAGGGCGTAGGGTGCACCTATGAGCCCACGCACGCGGCTCGCGCTGTGGCTGCTGATCGGCGGCCCGATCGCGGTCTTCTCGATCTGGGCGCTGGTCGACAACGCGCGCCTGTATCTGCTCACCCTGCTCAACGGGCTGACCCTGGCGTCGCTGTACTTCATCGTCGCCAGCGGCTTCACGCTGGTCTTCGGCCTGATGCGCAACGTCAACCTGGCGCATGGTTCCTTGTACCTGGTGGGTGGCTACATCGCCTTCTTCGTGCAGGAGCGCACCGGCTGGTGGATCCTGGCGCTGGCGGCGGGATTCCTGGCCGCGGCCTTGCTCGGCCTGCTGATCCAGGTGCTGATCCTGCGCCACATGCAGGGCGAGGAATTGCGCCAGACGATGGTCACGATCGGCCTGTCGATCGTGATTGCCGACGTATTGCTCTGGGCCTTCACCGGCCAGGTGCATCAGATGGAAGCACCGGCATGGCTGCAGGGGCCGATCCGCGACATTCCGGTGATCAAGGCCTTCTCGGCCTACCGCCTGAGCCTGCTCGGCTTTGGCATCGCCATCGGCGTGGGGCTGTGGCTGCTGCTCAACCGCACGCGGGTCGGCATGATGATCCGTGCCGGTGTCGATGACCGGGCGATGCTCGCCGCGGCCGGGGTCAACGTCAACCTGGTGTTCGCCATCACCTTCATGCTCGGCGCCGGTCTGGCCGGCCTCGGCGGCGTGATCGGCGCGGTCGAGTTGTCGATGGTGCCGGGTGAGGACACCCGGCTGTTGCTGGCCTCGCTGATCGTGGTCATCGTCGGCGGCATGGGCAGCATCGTCGGTGCCGCCATCGGTGCGGCCATGCTCGGGCTGGCCGAGACCTTCGGGCTGACCTACGCGCCGACCTACAGCGTGGTCTTCACCTCCGTCATCTTGATTCTCGTGCTGGCCTTCCGGCCGCGCGGCATCATGGGCAGGGCGACATGAGCGCCGAAACATGAGCGCCGCCGAGTGGCGCCGGGCCATGAGTTCCGCGACGCCGGTGTCGCGGCGCGTGCCAGCGCCCGGCGCGCAGGTCACCGCGCCGGTTGCCGCCGCCCAATCCGACAGCGACGCACCGCGCTGGCTGCAGTACCTGTGGCGCACGCTGTCGCCGCGCCATGTGTTCGTGCTGATCTTCGTGCTTGCATTCCCGTTCGTCGCCACACCCTTCTTCACTTTTCAGGTGGCGTCGCAGTCGCTGGTGCTGGGACTGATCGCGCTGTCTCTGACTTTCCTGGGCGGCTACGGCGGCATGGTCTCGCTGGCGCAGATGACCGTGGCCGGCATCGCGGGCTACGCCGTGGCACTGCTCGGTGTCAGCAGCTTCACGGAGGTCAGCCTGGGCTGGCCGTGGTGGGCGGCTGTGCCCGTGGCCCTGCTGATCAGCACGCTGGCCGCCACCCTGATCGGCTGGCTGTCGGTGCGCACCGAAGGCATCTACACGATCATGATCACGCTGGCCATCGGCGTGGCCGTGTACTACCTGGTGCTGCAGAACTACACCCTGTTCAACGGGTTCCAGGGCCTGCGCGAGCTCTATGCCCCGACAGTGTTCGGCGTCAACTTCCGCGAGCCTGTGCCCTACTACTTCATGGCCCTGGGCTGCTCGATGGCCGGCTACTTCGTGGTGCACTGGGTGGTCGGTGCGCCCTTCGGCATTGCCTTGCAGGGTGTGCGCGACAACCCGCGGCGCATGGAAGCCCTGGGCTACAACGTGGTGGCCCATCGTGTGGCCGCCTATGCGCTGGCCGGGCTGATCGCCGGCGTCGGCGGCGTGCTGATGATTTGGTACAACGGCTTGATCAGCCCGGGATCGATCGGCACCTCCTGGCTGATCAACATCCTGGTGATTGCGGTGCTCGGCGGCATGAAGCACCCGATCGGCGCGTTTCTCGGCGCGATCGTGTTCGTGCTGCTGCAGACCTTCGCCATCGACTTGATCGACCGCGAGCGATTCAACCTCGTGATTGGCGGTGTGTTCCTCGCCATCGTGCTGTTTTCCCCCGACGGCCTGCTCGGACTGTGGGCGAAGCTGCGGCTTCGCTTCGGTGCGAAGCAGACCCTTTCTTCCCACCAAAGGAGACTCAAGTGAAAGAGACAAAACGGATCTGGGTGCGTTCGATTCTGGGCGCGGCCGCCGCCACAGCGCTGATGGGTACGGCTTGGGCGCAGGGCCAGCCGGTGAAGATCGGCCTGCTGGCCACGCTCGAAGGGCCGTTCGCGGCCGGCGGCGCTGACGGCATGCGCGGCGCCGACCTGGCGGTCAAGCAACGCAACGGCGTCGTCGCCGGTCGCAAGATCGAGATCATCAAGGCCTCGAGCGACGCCAAGCCCGACGTGGCCGTCAACGCCACGCGCAAGCTGGTCGAGCAGGACAAGGTCGAGATCATGGTCGGCCCGCTGTCCGGCGGTGAAGGCATTGCGGTCAAGGACTACTCGAAGACGCAGCCTGGCGTGACCTTCATCAACGGCTCCTCCGGCGCCCAGGCCACCACGCTGGTCAATCCGAGCGCGAACTTCTTCCGCTTCAATACCGAGGGGGCGCAGTGGATGGTCGGTCTGGGCAAGGCTGCGATGGACAAGGGCTACAAGCGCGTGATGGTCATCGCCGAGGACTACGCCTTTCCTTACTCGCAGGTGCAGGGCTTCATGAGCGAATACTGCAGACTGGGAGGCAAGGTGCCGTCCAAGGCCTGGGTGCCGCTGGGTGGCAAGGACTACGCCTCCGTGATCGCCAAGATCCCGAATGATGTGGACGCGCTGCTGGTGGTGCTCGGCGGCGCAGATGCCGTGAACTTCCTCAACCAGTACGAAAACGCCGGCGGCGACAAGCCCATTCTCGGCGGCTCGATCACGGTCAGCCAGGACATCCTGAACTACAAGGGCAAGCGGCGCGATTCGCTGGTCGGCACGTTGTCGGCCGGCCCTGTGGCCGATTCCTTTGACGGCGCCGACTGGAAGGCCTTTGTCGCCGACTACCAGAAGACCTACCCGGTCTCTGCCGGCGGCTTCCCCAGCCCAAGCCTGTTCGCCTATGTCTACTACGTGAACATGAAGGCGGCGCTCGATGGCCTGGCCGCGGTCAACGGCGATCTGTCGGGTGGTCAGGTCAAGTACCGCGAGGCACTGTCGAAGATGGTGCTGAAGACGCCCACCGGTGACGTGCGACTGGACGCCAACCGCCAGGCCATCGGCACCACCTTCGTCACCGAAGTGACGAAGGACGCGCAGGGCAATCTGTCCAACAAGGTACACCGCAAGGTCGACAACATCGACCAGATGCTGGGCATGAAGAAGGAAGACTTCCAGATGGGCTCGCGCGACGTGCCCGCCTGCCCCTGACGCAGGCACCCGTGGTCTCCGTGACTGGCACTCGACACGCCCCGGCCGCGCCTCGCGGCGCGGCCGGGGTGCGTGCGCCGCTGGCCTCCAACGATGCGTTGGTGCTCAGCAATGTCACGCGCGCCTTCGGTGCCTTGCGCGCCGTGGACGATGTGTCGGTGACGGTGGCCGCGGGTCAGAAGTACGCCATCCTCGGCTCCAACGGGGCGGGCAAGACCACGCTCTTCAACGCCATCACGGGCGACTTTCCGCCGACTGCCGGGCGGATCCACTTTTTCGGCGAGGACATCACCGAGTTGGCGCCGCATGAACGCATCCGCAAGGGCTTGCGGCGCACCTACCAGTCTTCGCTGCTGTTTCGTGAGCTGAGCGTTCGCGACAATGTGTTCCTCGCCGTGCGCGGTGTGGCCAACGGCCGCTTCAGTTTTCTGCGCCCGCGCACCAGCCATGCCTCGCGCATGGCCACCGAAGACCTGCTTGACCGCGCCCGCCTGACGCATATCGCCGACGAGGTGGTGGCCAACCTGGCCCATGGCCAACAGCGTCAGCTGGAGATCGGCATGGCGCTGGCCGGCGCCCCGCGTTTGATCCTCTTCGACGAGCCGGCGGCCGGGCTGTCGCCCGCCGAGCGGCGCGAGCTGGTGGCGCTGCTGCGCTCGCTGCCGGCGCACATGAGCTATGTCCTGATCGAGCACGATCTGGACATTGCCTTGCGCGTGGTCGAGCGCGTGACGGTGATGCACAACGGGCGCGTGCTCAAGCACGGCACGCCCGACGAGATCGAGAACGACGCCCAGGTGCAAGCCATCTACATGGGGAGCAACCACTGATGGCCCGGCTGGGGCGCGATCGCGACAGCGGCGTCAAGGGCACCAGCCCGATGCTGGTGGTCGACGGCCTGGACGTCTATTACGGCCGTGCCCATGCCTTGCAGAGCGTCAGCTTCGAGCTGGCCCATGGCGTGCTCGGCATCGTCGGCCGCAACGGCATGGGCAAGACCACGCTGTGCAACGCGATCACTGGTCTGATCAAGGCCGGGGGCAGTGTCAAGCTGGCCGGCGAAGAAATCCTCGGCATGGCGCCGAACAAGATCACCCAGCGTGGCATTGCCTATGTGCCCCAGGGCCGGCGCGTCTGGCCGTCGCTGAGCGTCGACGAGACCTTGCGCCTGGTGGCCAGGCATCGACGCGAGATCGACCGCGTGTATTCGATGTTCCCGCGCCTGGCCGAGCGCAAGGGCCACGGCGGCGGGCAACTCTCGGGCGGCGAGCAGCAGATGCTGGCCATTGGTCGCGCGCTGCTGCTCGAGCCGCGCCTGTTGGTGATGGACGAGCCGACCGAAGGCCTCGCGCCGGTCATCGTCGAGCAGGTGGCAAGGACCTTGCGCGAACTGGCCACCGAGTCCGACATCGTGGTGCTACTGATCGAGCAGAACCTGGGTGTGGCAATCGACGTGGCCGACAACATCGGCGTGATGGTCAATGGCCGGCTGGCGCAGCAAATGCCGGCCGCCGTGCTCGGCGCCGACCGCGAGATGCAGGGGCGCTTGCTCGGCGTGCGATCGGGCGGGTACGACGAAGAGACGGACGCTGCCCAGACCGCGCCGGCTGTCGCAGAAGTGCCCCCGACCCAGGTGCTGACCGTGCGCCGCGCCCATGGTGACGGCGCCCCAACCCTTGACGCGTTGGCGCCGCGCAGCACCAGCGGCTTCAATCGCTGGAATACGGGCACTGCCGACGCAGCGCGAATTCCGGTCAGCCGTGAACCGGCTGCGCCCACACTGCAGGCTCCCAAAGCGCCTCCTTCGGCGCAACTGTTTGAATTTCCGGTGGCCGCCAGCAGCGGCCGCGCGGCCTACGTCGCGGGCACCTTCGACACCAAGTCGCGCGAACTGCAGTACCTGCGGCAGTGTCTCGAGCGGCGAGGCCTGCGCGTGATCACGGTCGACTTGGGGACTTCGGGCAAGGCATCGTCGGCAAGCGTGCATTCGCGCGAAGTGGCACGTCACCATCCGGAGGGCGAAGCGGCGGTCTTCAGCAACGACCGCGGCAAGGCGGTCAGCGCGATGGCCATCGCGTTCGAGCGCTACATCCAGACGCGGCGCGATGTCGGGGGCATCATTTCCGCCGGGGGCTCAGGCGGCGCCTCGCTGGCCACACCGGCGATGCGCGCGCTGCCGATCGGCGTGCCCAAGGTGATGGTCTCCACCGTCGCCAGCGGTGACACGCGACCCTATGTCGGGCCGAGCGACATCTGCATGGTGTATTCGGTGACCGACGTGCAGGGCATCAACCGCATCAGCGAGAAGGTGCTGGGCAATGCGGCCCATGCCCTGGCCGGCATGATGGCCCACCCGATCAGCGAAACCTCGAGCAACAAACCGGCGCTGGGGCTGACCATGTTCGGCGTCACCACGCCCTGCGTGCAGGCCGTCACCAAGCGCCTGGGCGATCAGTTCGACTGCCTGGTGTTCCACGCCACCGGCGTGGGTGGGCAGTCGATGGAGAAGCTCGCCGACTCGGGCTTGCTCGCCGGCGTCATCGATGTCTCGACCACCGAAGTCGCCGACGAGATCGTCGGCGGCGTGCTCTCGGCCGGGCCGAACCGCATGGACGTCTATGCGCGTCATGCGCTGCCCTACGTGGGCTCCTGCGGCGCCCTGGACATGGTGAATTTTGGCATCTGGGACAGCGTGCCCGAGCGCTTCAAGGGCCGCAATCTGTACCGCCACAACCCGACGATCACGCTGATGCGCACGACGGCCGACGAGTGTCGCGCGATCGGTGTGTTCATCGCCAACAAGCTGAACGCGATGCGCGGCCCGGTGCGATTCCTGATACCCGAAGGCGGCGTGTCGGCCATCGACAAGCCCGGCCAGCCCTTCCATGACCCGGATGCCAACCGCGCGCTGTTCAGCACGATCGAACAGAACTTCAAACCCACCGCGGCGCACCGCCTGCAGCGGCTGCCATTGCATATCAACGACGAGGCCTTCGCCGATGCGCTGGTGGCTGCCTGGCACGACGTGTCCAGCCCAGCAGCCGGCGCACGGCGCGCCTGAAGCGCTACAGACGACAGAGAAGACCTATGCCACGCATCGAACGCAAGCCCCTGCTGGAGCGCTTTCGCGCCAAGATCGCCAAGGGCCAGCCCTTGATCGGCGGCGGCGCCGGCACGGGGCTCTCAGCCAAGTGTGAAGAAGCCGGCGGCATCGACCTGATCGTGATCTACAACTCGGGCCGCTACCGGATGGCCGGGCGCGGCTCGCTGGCCGGCTTGATGGCCTATGGCAACGCCAACGAGATCGTCTGCGAGATGGCGCATGAGGTGTTGCCGGTGGTGAAACACACGCCGGTGCTGGCCGGCGTGAACGGCACCGACCCGTTCATGATCCCCGACCAGTTCCTGCGCCGCTTGATCGACCTGGGGTTCTCGGGTATTCAGAATTTCCCGACCGTGGGCCTGATCGACGGCACGATGCGCGCCAACCTCGAAGAGACCGGCATGAGCTACAGCCTCGAGGTCGAGATCATCGAGCGTGCGCACAAGATGGACCTGCTGACCACGCCCTATGTGTTCAGCCAGGACAACGCGCGCGATATGGCCCGGGCCGGCGCCGACATCGTGGTCTGCCACATGGGCCTGACGACGGGCGGCGCCATCGGCGCCGAGACGGCGATGAAACTCGCCGACTGCGTCGAGCCGATCCAGGCCTGGGCGGCCGCGGCCAAGGCGGTGAAC
>JANMSS010000013.1:0-11189 GCA_031389585.1 Burkholderiales bacterium
CATGAACCCGATCGACCACCCGCACGGCGGCGGCGAAGGCAAGACCGCAGCCGGTCGCGATCCGGTGAGCCCGTGGGGCACGCCAACCAAAGGTTACAAGACCCGCCGCAACAAACGGACGCGCAGCATGATCGTGCGCGACCGCCACGGCAAGTAAGGGGTAAAGACTATGGCTCGTTCAGTCAAAAAAGGCCCGTTCGTCGACTATCACCTGATCGAGAAGGTGGAAGCGGCGCGCGCATCCAACGACAAACGCCCGATCAAGACCTGGTCGCGCCGTTCTACGGTATTGCCCGATTTTGTCGGGCTCACCATCGCCGTACACAACGGACGCCAGCATGTTCCCGTATATATCAACGAGAACATGGTCGGCCACAAGCTCGGCGAGTTCGCCCTGACCCGGACCTTCAAGGGGCACACGGGCGACAAGAAGGCCGCCGTGACGCCTTCCTCGGCGCCGAAGAAGTAGGCATGGGAGAAAAATGATCATGAAAACTTCTGCTGTATTACGTGGTGTGAGGCTCTCGGCCCAGAAGGGCCGCCTGGTCGCCGACCAGATCCGTGGCATGCCGGTCGACAAGGCGCTCAACCTGCTCAGCTTCAGCCCGAAAAAGGGCGCCGCCATCATCCGCAAGGTGCTGGAATCGGCGATCGCGAATGCCGAACACAACGACGGCGCGGATATCGATGAGCTGTCGGTCGCGACCATCCATGTCGAACAGGGTGCCAGCCTCAAGCGTTTCATGCCGCGCGCCAAGGGGCGTGGATTCAAGATTACCAAGCCTACCTGCCACATCTACGTGACGGTCGGGGACAAGGAGTAAGCATGGGACAGAAAATTCACCCGACGGGATTCCGGCTTTCGGTCAACAAAAACTGGACTTCGCGCTGGTATTCGAACAGCAAGAACTTCCCGGGGATGTTGCACGAGGACATCAAGGTGCGCGACTTCCTGAAGAAGAAGCTTGCGCATGCCGCCGTCAGCAAAGTGGTTATCGAACGCCCGGCGAAGAACGCCAAGATCACGGTGTTCAGCGCCCGGCCCGGCGTAGTGATCGGCAAGAAGGGCGAGGACATCGAGAACCTGCGCGGGCAACTGCAGAAACTGATGGGTGTGCCGGTCCATGTCAACATCGAGGAAGTGCGCAAGCCGGAAGTGGACGCACAGCTGATCGCTGACTCCATCGCGCAGCAGCTCGAGAAGCGGATCATGTTCCGGCGCGCGATGAAGCGTGCCATGCAGAACGCCATGCGCCTGGGCGCGCAGGGCATCAAGCTGATGTCTTCGGGTCGCCTCAATGGCATCGAGATCGCTCGCTGCGAGTGGTACCGCGAAGGTCGTGTGCCGCTTCACACCTTGAAGGCCGACATCGACTACGGTTTTTCCGAGGCCAAGACCACCTACGGCGTCATCGGCGTCAAGTGCTGGGTCTACCGCGGCGACCGGCTCGGGGTTGGCGAAGCGCCGGCAGCCAAGCCCGAGGGTGGTGACGACGATCGACGCTCACGCCGCGGTCCGCGTCCTGGTGGCACAGGGGCTCCCGGCGGTGGCGGTTTTCCGGGCGGCGCTGGTGCTCCGCGCGGCCGCACTGAGCGGGCGCCCCGTCCAAGCAGCGCGCCGGTCGTCAGCAGCGACAAGCCCGCCGAGGCGAGTGTTGCAGGCGGCACCGACGCGCCCAAGCCCGCCGTCAAGCGCGTGCGCAAGGCCGTCGCCCCCCCGGGTACCGGTGGCGACGCCAAAGGAGAATAAACATGCTGCAACCCTCACGCCGCAAGTACCGCAAAGAGCAGAAGGGCCGCAACACGGGTATCGCCACGCGCGGCGCCGCCGTGTCGTTCGGCGACTTTGGCTTGAAGGCCACCGAGCGCGGCCGTCTCACGGCGCGCCAGATCGAGGCCGCCCGCCGTGCCATTTCGCGCCACATCAAGCGCGGTGGCCGCATCTTCATCCGCATCTTCCCTGACAAGCCAATTTCTCAAAAACCGGCCGAGGTGCGCATGGGCAACGGCAAGGGCAATCCTGAGTACTACGTGGCTGAAATCCAGCCCGGGAAGGTGCTCTACGAACTCAACGGCGTGCCCGAAGCGCTGGCCCGTGAGGCGTTCACATTGGCCGCTGCGAAGCTGCCACTGTCGTGCACCTTCGTAGCCCGCCAGATCGGCGCCTGAGCTGAAGGAACCAATGATGAAAGCATCTGAATTGCGCACCAAAGACGTGCCGGCGCTGGAGAAGGAAGTCTCCGACCTGCTCAAGGCCCATTTCGGCCTGCGCATGCAAAAGGCGACGCAGCAACTCTCCAACCACTCGCAACTGGGCAAGACCCGCCGCGACATCGCCCGCGCCAAGACGGTGCTGGCCCAGAAGAACAAGGGAGCCGCGAAATGAACACCGCTGCAGAGGCGCAAAGCGCGCAAGCCCCGGTCAAGACCAAGGTCACCCGCACTTTCGTCGGCAAGGTGGTCAGCGACAAGCGCTCCAAGACCATCACCGTGCTGGTCGAGCGCCGCGTCAAGCATGAGCTGTACGGCAAGATCATCGGACGCTCGAGCAAGTACCACGCCCACGACGAGAATGGCGAGTTCAAGATGGGCGACGTGGTTGAGATCACCGAGAGCCGGCCGATTTCCAAGACCAAGTCCTGGGTGGTGACCCGGCTGGTTCAAAAGGCCGCGATCGTCTAAGGCGATTTAACGTGCCGTCAGCAAGACGGCCGGTTCGCCGGGACACTGGCGGCCGGCCGTTTTCACTTGCTTGCTCATGACAACCACGCGAAAGATCACAGGAGATTTATCTTGCTCAAAGTAGGCGACAAGTTGCCGGCAGGCAAATTGCATGAATTCATCGAGATCGAAGGCGCTGGCTGCTCGGTGGGCCCGAACACCTTCGACGTGGCCGCACTCACTGCGGGCAAGAAGATTGCCGTCTTTGCGTTGCCGGGAGCCTTCACCCCAACCTGCTCGGCCAAGCATGTGCCGGGCTATGTAGAGAAAGCTGCGGCATTGCGCGCGGCGGGCGTCGACGAGATCTGGTGCCTGTCGGTCAATGACGCCTTCGTGATGGGCGCCTGGGGCCGCGACCAGCATACCGCCGGCAAGGTGCGCATGATGGCTGACGGCAGTGCAACCTACACGACGGCCATTGGCCTGTCGCTGGATCGCACGTCGGCAGGTATGGGCATCCGCTCGCAGCGCTATTCGATGCTGGTCGTCGATGGCGTGGTCAGGACGCTCAATGTCGAAGCAGCCGGCAAGTTCGAGGTCAGCGATGCCGACACGATGTTGCGGCAGGCCCAAGAGGCGCTTGCCTAAACTCTTTGCATTGGTCGTTTGACAGCGACCGCGCTTATCAGCCACAATCCTCGACTTCGCCGAAACTGACGGCCGCGTGTTGCGCGGGCTTCGTTTTCGGTCTCAGCCCACACCACGGGCCCAAGACTGACCGCACGCGAGCCCCTGAGGGCCGTTGCTGATCAAGTTGGGTAAAGAACATGATCCAAATGCAGTCGCGGCTTGATGTCGCGGACAACACCGGCGCGAAATCCGTCATGTGCATCAAGGTGCTCGGCGGCTCCAAGCGGCGCTATGCCGGCATCGGCGATGTGATCAAGGTCAGCATCAAGGAAGCCGCGCCGCGCGCGCGCGTCAAGAAGGGCGAGGTCTACAGCGCCGTGGTCGTGCGTACGGCCAAGGGCGTGCGCCGCCAGGACGGCTCGCTGATCAAGTTCGACGGCAATGCCGCCGTTCTCCTCAATGCCAAGCTCGAGCCGATCGGCACGCGCATCTTCGGCCCGGTGACGCGCGAACTGCGCACCGAGCGCTTCATGAAGATCGTCTCGCTCGCGCCCGAAGTGCTCTGACGCGCGCTGTCTGGAAGGACCACCCATGAACAAGATTCGCAAAGGCGACCAGGTCATCGTGCTGACTGGCCGCGACAAAGGCAAGCGGGGCACCGTGGCCCGTCGCGTTGATGACACCCACCTCGTGGTCGATGGTGTCAACGTGGTGAAAAAACATGTCAAGCCCAACCCGATGAAGGGCACCACCGGCGGCGTCGTCGACAAGGTCATGCCGATCGACCAGTCCAATCTGGCGATCTACAACCCTGGCACCGGCAAGGCTGACCGCGTGGGCATCAAGCTGCTGAGCGAAGCCGAGCAGAAGACACGCAAGACGCAGGACAAGGGCGTGCGCGTCTACAAGTCCAGCGGCGAAGAGATCAAGGCCTAAGGGGCAAACCACATGGCAAAGAAACAAGCTGCCGCTGCTTCCGCTAGTTCTGCCGTACCGGTGGCTCGACTGCAGACCTTCTACAAGGAAAAAGTTGTCCCCGACCTGGTGGCCAAGTTCGGCTACAAGTCGGTGATGCAGGCGCCGCGCCTGACCAAGATCACGCTGAACATGGGCGTCAGCGAGGCGGTCTCGGACAAGAAGGTCATGGACAACGCCGTCGGCGACCTGACCAAGATTGCCGGCCAGAAGCCAGTGGTCACGAAGAGCAAGAAAGACATCGCCGGCTTCAAGATCCGCTCAGGCGTGCCGATCGGTGCGATGGTCACCTTGCGCGGTGTGCGCATGTACGAGTTCCTCGACCGCTTCGTCACCGTGGCGCTGCCGCGGGTGCGCGACTTCCGCGGTATCTCGGGGCGCTCCTTCGACGGCCGTGGCAACTACAACATCGGGGTCAAGGAACAGATCATTTTCCCCGAAGTCGATTACGACAAGGTCGACGCACTGCGTGGCATGAACATCAGCATTACGACCAGCGCGAAGACCGATGACGAGTGCAAGGCCCTGCTGACGGCCTTTCGCTTTCCGTTCAAGAACTGAGGCATCCCATGGCCAAACAATCCCTTATCCAACGTGAGCTCAAGCGCGAACAGTTGGCTGCGAAGTACGCGAAGAAGTACAAGGAACTCAAGGCGACCGCCAACAACGCCAAGAAGTCCGACGAAGAGCGTTACGCCGCGCGCCTGGAACTCCAGCAGCTGCCGCGCAACGCCTACCCGACGCGCCAGCGCAGCCGTTGCGCGCTGACGGGGCGCCCGCGTGGCACGTTCCGCATGTTCGGATTGGGCCGCAGCAAGATCCGCGACCTGGCCTTCAAGGGCGACATCCCCGGTGTCGTCAAGGCCAGCTGGTAATCGGAACGAGGAGATCCACAAATGAGCATGAGTGATCCGATCGCCGATATGCTGACCCGTATCCGCAACGCGCAATCCGTCGAAAAGGCCGCGGTGACGATGCCGTCGTCCAAGCTGAAGGTGGCGATTGCGCAGGTGCTGAAGGACGAAGGCTATATCGATGACTTCGCCATCAAGGGTGACGCCAAGGCCGAACTCGAAATCGCGCTGAAGTATTACGCCGGCCGCCCGGTGATCGAGCGCATCGAACGCGTCAGCCGCCCCGGCCTGCGCGTCTACAAGGGCCGTCATTCGATTCCCCAGGTGCAGAACGGCCTGGGTGTGGCCATCGTGACCACGCCGCAGGGTGTGATGACCGATCGCAAGGCGCGTGCTTCCGGTATCGGCGGCGAAGTGCTTTGCTACGTGGCCTAAGGGAGGAAACCAGCGATGTCGCGCGTAGGAAAAATGCCGATCGCCGTCCCGCAAGGCGTGGACGTGTCGATCACGGCTGACCAGATCAGTGTCAAGGGCGCCCTGGGCACCCTGACCCGCAAGGGCAATGTGCTCGTGACCGTCAAGAACGACGCCGGGCAGGTGAGCTTCACCGCCGCCAATGACAGCACCGAGGCCGATGCCATGAGCGGCACGATGCGTGCGTTGGTGGCCAACATGGTCAGTGGCGTTGCCAAAGGCTTCGAGCGCAAGCTCAACCTGGTCGGTGTGGGCTTTCGCGCCCAGGCCCAGGGCACGAAGCTGAATTTGCAAGTGGGTTTCTCGCACCCAGTGGTGAAGGAAATGCCCGCGGGTATCACGGTCGCGTGTCCGACCCAGACCGAAATCATCATCAAGGGCGCTGATCGCCAGGTGGTGGGACAGATTGCCGCCGAAGTTCGCGCGATCCGTCCGCCGGAGCCCTACAAGGGCAAGGGCATTCGTTACTCGGACGAGCGCGTGGTCCTCAAAGAGACCAAGAAGAAGTAAGGAGCGGCGACATGACCATCAACAAGAAGGATCAACGCATCCGCCGCTCGCGCCAGACGCGCGTACGCATCGCGACGCAGCGCGTCGCGCGCCTGACGGTGTTTCGCAGCAACCTGCACATCTATGCCAAGGTCATTTCCGACGACGGCACGACGGTGCTGGCCAGTGCGTCGACAGCCGAGAAAGATGTGCGCACCGAACTCGGTGGCAGCGGCAAGGGCGGCAACGCCGCAGCGGCGGCGATCGTCGGCAAGCGCATTGCCGAAAAAGCCAAAGCGGCCGGGATCGACAAGGTCGCGTTCGACCGTTCCGGCTTCGCTTACCACGGGCGCGTCAAGGCGCTGGCCGAGGCCGCGCGTGAAGCTGGCCTGCAGTTCTGACGCAATAGAGGAATCAAGCAATGGCTAAATTTCAACCCCGCGCGCAGACCGAGGCCAATGACGACGGTCTGAAGGAAAAGATGATCGCGGTAAACCGCGTCACCAAGGTCGTCAAGGGCGGCCGCACGCTGAGTTTCGCGGCGCTGACCGTTGTCGGAGACGGCGATGGCCGCGTCGGCATGGGCAAGGGCAAGGCCAAGGAAGTGCCGGTGGCAGTGCAAAAGGCGATGGAAGCCGCGCGCCGCAATCTGAAGAAGATCGCCCTCAAGAACGGCACGATCTATCACAACGTGCGCGGCGAGCATGGTGCGGCCAAGGTGCTGATGGCGCCGGCGGTGCCGGGTACCGGCATCATTGCCGGCGGCCCGATGCGCGCGGTGTTCGAAGTCCTGGGCGTGACCGACATCGTCGCCAAGAGCCTGGGCTCGTCCAATCCGTACAACATGGTGCGCGCCACCCTGGACGCACTGAACAACTCCACCACGCCAGCGGCGGTGGCGGCCAAGCGCGGCAAGTCGGTTGAAGAAATCTTCAACTGAAACCGCGCCGGAGAACTGACATGTCCGAGAAGAAAACCCTGACCGTCAAGCTCGTCAAGAGCGTGGCCGGTACCAAGCAATCGCACCGCGACACGGTGCGTGGCCTGGGCCTGCGGCGCATGAACAGCCAGCGCACGCTGGAAGACACACCTGCGGTGCGCGGGATGATCAACAAGGTCGCTTACCTGGTGCTGGTGCTGTGATGCAACTCAACAACATCAAGCCGGCAGACGGCAGCCAGAAGGACCGCCGCCGCGTCGGCCGCGGTATCGGCTCCGGCCTGGGCAAGACCGCCGGCCGCGGCCACAAGGGCCAGAAATCGCGCGCTGGCGGCTACCACAAGGTCGGCTTCGAAGGCGGCCAGATGCCGCTGCAGCGCCGCCTGCCCAAGCGCGGCTTCAAGTCGCATGCGCTGAAGTACAACGCCGAAATCACGCTGAACGATCTGCAAAAGCTCGGCATGGACGAGGTCGACGTCCTGACCTTGAAGCAGGCCGGCCTCGTTGGCGACATGATCAAGAACGTCAAGGTCATCAAGACGGGTGAGCTGAGTGCCAAGGTGGTGCTCAAGGGTGTCGGCGCGACGGTCGGTGCCAAGGCCGCCATCGAGGCCGCCGGCGGCTCTGTGGCCGAGTAATCGAGGACAGACGAGTTGGCAACCAACGCCACCCAGCTGGCCAAGAGCGGCAAGTTCGGCGACCTGCGTCGCCGCTTGGTGTTCTTGCTGCTCGCGCTTGTGGTCTACCGCATCGGCACGCACATTCCCGTGCCGGGCATTGACCCGGACCAGTTGCGCCAGCTGTTTGATAGCCAGAGTGGCGGCATCCTGAACCTGTTCAACATGTTCAGCGGCGGCGCGCTGTCGCGCTTCTCGGTGCTCGCGCTGGGCATCATGCCCTACATCTCGGCGTCGATCATCATGCAGTTGATGACCTACGTCGTGCCCACGCTCGAGGCCTTGAAGAAGGAAGGCGAGTCGGGGCGCCGCAAGATCACGCAGTACACCCGCTACGGCACGCTGCTGCTGGCGCTGTTCCAGTCGCTGAGCATCGCGCTCGCGCTCGAGGGCTCGCCGGGCCTTGTGATTGCGCCGGGCTTTGGATTTCGCATGACCGCCGTGGTCAGCCTGGTGGCGGGCACCATGTTCCTGATGTGGTTGGGCGAGCAGATCACTGAGCGCGGCCTGGGCAACGGCATTTCGATCCTGATCTTTGCAGGCATCGCGGCCGGTCTGCCGAGCGCCATCGCGGGCCTCTTCGAGTTGGTGCGCACGGGCTCGATGAGCATCTTTGCGTCGCTGTTCATCATCACGCTGGTCTTCTTCGTGACCTTCGTGGTGGTCTTCGTCGAGCGCGGCCAACGCAAGATACTGGTCAATTACGCCAAGCGCCAGGTCGGCAACAAGGTTTACGGCGGCCAGTCTTCGCACCTGCCCTTGAAGCTCAACATGTCAGGCGTGATCCCGCCGATCTTCGCCTCGTCGATCATCCTGCTGCCGGCCACGGTGGTGGGGTGGTTCGCCACCGGCGAGAGCCTGCGCTGGCTGAAGGATCTGTCGGCCGCGCTGTCACCGGGGCAGCCCATCTATGTGCTGCTGTACGCAGCGATGATCGTGTTCTTCTGCTTCTTCTACACCGCGCTCGTCTTTAACAGCCGCGAGACGGCTGACAACCTGAAGAAGAGCGGCGCCTTCATTCCGGGCATCCGTCCGGGTGACCAGACCGCCAAGCACATTGACCGCATCCTGGGCCGCCTGACGCTGGCCGGTGCGATTTACATCACGGCGGTCTGCTTGCTGCCGGAGTTCCTGGTATTGAAGTACAACGTGCCGTTCTATTTCGGCGGTACTTCACTGTTGATCATTGTGGTCGTGACGATGGATTTCTGGGCCCAGGTCCAGAGCTACGTGATGAGCCACCAGTACGAGTCGCTTTTGAAGAAGGCAAATTTCAAGGCAAGTTGACGTGGCAAAGGATGGCGTCATCCAGAGGCAGGGCGTGATTGCCGAGAACTTGCCCAACGCTACGTTTAGAGTGAATTTGGTGAACGGCCACGCGGCCCAAGGTCATATTTCCGGAAAGATGCGCATGCACAACATCCGCATCCTGCCGGGCGACAAGGGCCCCGTGGAGTTGACGCCCTACGACTTGAGTAGGGCGCGGATCGTGTTCCGCGCAACGTGAGCGCGAGCTAGAGAAGTTTTAGGAGAGCCCCATGAAAGTCGCTGCATCGGTCAAGAAAATGTGTCGCAATTGCAAGGTCGTCCGGCGCCACGGTGTCGTGCGCGTGATCTGCACCGACCCGCGCCACAAACAGCGCCAGGGCTGAATCGGCCCTTTCGCACAGGACACTGAAGGAACACCATGGCACGCATTGCTGGCATCAACATCCCGCCGCACAAGCACACCGAAATCGGCCTGACGTCGATCTACGGCATCGGCCGCAACACGGCGCAGAAGATCTGCGAGAAGGCGGGCATCGCCTTCTCGAAGAAGATCAAGGACCTCTCGGACGCTGATCTGGAGAAGATCCGCGAAGAGATCGGCCGCATGACGATCGAAGGCGACCTACGCCGCGAAATGTCGATCAACATCAAGCGCCTGATGGACCTGGGCTGCTACCGCGGTATGCGCCATCGTCGTGGCCTGCCCGTACGCGGCCAGCGCACCAAGACCAATGCGCGCACGCGCAAGGGGCCGCGCAAGTCGGGCGCCCTGGTCAAGAAGTGACCAGTCGTCATTTCACAAAGAAGTGATCCGCGCGCGTCGCTAAAGATTCAAGGAACAGAACATGGCCAAGGCACCCCAGAACACCGCCGCGCGTCGCGTGAGCAAGAAGATCCGCAAGAACATTGCGGATGGCATTGCGCACGTGCACGCGTCGTTCAATAACACCATCATCACGATCACCGACCGCCAAGGCAGCGCGTTGGCGTGGGCGTCTTCGGGCGGTCAGGGCTTCAAGGGTTCGCGCAAGAGCACGCCGTTCGCGGCCCAGGTCGCGGCGGAGAACGCTGGCCGTGCGGCGCAGGAGCAAGGCATCAAGAACCTCGACGTGCGCATCAAGGGCCCCGGCCCCGGCCGCGAGTCCAGCGTGCGTGCACTGGCCTCGCTGGGCATTCGCATCAACTCGATCTCCGATGTGACGCCGGTGCCGCACAACGGCTGCCGGCCGCAAAAACGCCGTCGCATCTGAGCATTCCCGCTGCGTCGGCAAGGCTTCGCAAGGGCCCTGTCGACGTTGGCATCTTGAAGACCACCGTCCGAGCACTTTAGAAAAACATCCGCCGGACTCGCGCGACAAGAAGGTCGCGTCAGATTGAAAGAAGGACATCAACGTGGCACGTTACCTCGGCCCCAAAGCCAAACTCTCCCGCCGTGAAGGCACTGATCTGTTCCTGAAGAGCGCTCGCCGCCCGATCAGTGACAAGTCGAAATTCGAATCCCGGCCCGGCCAGCATGGCCGCACCAGCGGCTCACGCACCAGCGACTACGGTCTGCAGTTGCGCGAGAAGCAGAAGGTCAAGCGCATGTACGGCGTGCTTGAGCGCCAGTTCCGTCGCTACTTTGCCGAAGCCGAACGCCGCAAGGGCAACACGGGCGCAAACCTGCTGATGCTGCTCGAGTCGCGTCTGGACAACGTGGTCTACCGCATGGGCTTCGGCAGCACGCGTGCCGAAGCGCGCCAGCTGGTGTCGCACAAGAGCATCACCGTCAATAGTGGCGTTGTGAATATCTCTTCGTACCTGGTCAAGGCAGGCGACACCGTCGCAGTCCGCGAACAGTCGAAGAAACAACTTCGCGTCACTGACTCGGTCAAGCTGGCCGAGTCAATTGGCCTGCCCGCGTGGGTCAAGGTGGACACGACCAAGCTCGAAGGCGTGTTCACAAAGTCGCCCGACCGCGACGAATTCGGCGCCGAGATCAAGGAAGCGCTGATCGTCGAACTCTATTCGAGGTAAAGCGGGATCGTGGCCTGCGGCCACGACCCTCCCCTTGTGAGGCTTCGCTTGCCGGGCGCGAAGCCTCTATTCACCAGCCCGGCAGATCCATCAGCCTTATCGGTGTAACGAGCCGAGGGTATTGACAGGAACACCACTCAATGCAAACCAATCTGCTGAAACCCAAAGCCATCAATGTCGAGCCGATCGGCGGCCACCGTGCCAA
>JANMSS010000042.1:0-3589 GCA_031389585.1 Burkholderiales bacterium
TGGTCTTCTTCAGGGCCCAACCCTGGAAGCCCGCGGCCAGCGCAGTGATGGCCACCGCGGCAGTCAGCGTGACCTCGGCGATGGACCACCAGTTGGCGGTGGCCAGGGCCTTGGTCGAGCCCATCAGCAACAGGCCCAGGCCGCTGGGGTCGAGCACGAACATAAACGGCAACAGGAAGGCCGGCACGGTGTACTTCCAGCTTTGCAGCGTGGTCTTGTAGGGGTCGCCGCCGGTGATGGCCGCGGCGGCGAACGGCGACAGCGCGGTCGGCGGCGACACTTCGGACAGCACCGCGTAATAGAAGATGAACATGTGCGCGGCGTATTCGGCCACCCCGAGTTTGATCAACGCCGGCGCGGCGATCACTGCGCAGATGATGTACGAGGCCGTCACCGGCACCGCCAGGCCGACGATCCACACCACCAGCGCGGTGTAGATCGCCGTCAGCAGCAGCGAGCCGCCGGCGTAGTCGATCACGATCGTGCTGAACTTCAGCCCCAGTCCGGTCAGCGTGACCACGCCGACGATGATGCCGGCGCCGGCACAGGTGGCCGCCACGTTGAGCACGCCGATCGAGCCGCCCTCCATCGCCTTGACGAAGGGCGACTGGAACAGGTTCCTGACGAACGAACCCTTGCCCTGGAACAGGTCGTAGGAGAAGAGGGCCGTGTCGCGCCGCAGGAAGCTGGTGGCAAACGACACCACGGTGGCCCAGAACACCGACAGCACCGGCGAGAAGCCCCACATCATGAAGGCCACGATGGAGATCAGCGACAGGAAGTGGTACCAGTAATGGCGCGTCAGGTTCCATACCGAGTCGACTTTGTGGAAGGCAGTCTTGCCCATGCCGTACTTGCGCGCGTCGATCTCGACCATCACGAACAGCGCGAGGTAAAAGAGGATGGTGGGAATCACCGCCATCAGCAGCACGTCGAGGTACGAAATCTTCAGGAATTCAGCGATCAGGAAAGCCGCCGCGCCGAGCACCGGCGGCGAGATGATGGCGCCGAGTCCGCCCGCAGCCAGCAGGCCCCCGGCGGCGTTCTTTTCGTAGCCCACCTTGGCCAGCATCGGGTAGGCCACCGCACCCAGCGTGACCGTGGTGGCCACGCCCGAACCGGAGGGTCCGCCGAGCAGAAACGAAGCCAGCACCACGGTGCGGCCGGCGCCGGTGGGCTTGCCGCCCATCGCCGCGAACGAGAAATCGATGTAGAACTTGCCCGCACCCGAGTACTGCAGGAAGGCGCCGAAAATCGTGAACAGGATGATCAGTGACGAGGACACGTCGACGGCCACACCGTAGATGCCTTCCAGTGTCATGTACATCACGCCGACCAGGCGACCGACTTCGTAGCCCTTGTGCGTCCACGGTGCGGGCAGGTAGGGGCCCAGCAGCGCATAGGCGATGAACGCCGAGATGACGATCGGCATGATCCAGCCGTTGGTGCGTCGCATGGCTTCGAGCACCAGCACGATCAGCGCGATGCCGAAGGCGATGTCCCACGGCACCGGCGAGGTGTTGCGGTCGGTGAAATCGTCGCCGCCCAGGATCAGGTAGGCGACGACGGCGATCGAAAGCGCCGCGGCAATCCAGTCCCACCACATCACCCGGTGGCGAAAGCGTGCGCTGATCGGGAACACCAGGAAGCACAGGCAGAGCACCCAGGCCACGTGGATGGGTCGCAAGGTCTGCGTCGGCACGATGCCATAGGCCGTGTACAGGTGGAACACCGACATCGCGAAGGCCACCGCAACCACGAAGATGCCCAGCCAGCCTTTGAGCTTGTTGGCCGCGCCTTCCTCGGCCTCGATGAATTCCTCGGCCTTGTGCAGCGCCTCGTCGCTGACGACGACGTTTTCGCTCTTGGGTGGGCTGGATGCACTCATGCTGCGGGACCTCGTGCGCTGGCTGACGTCAGTGCAAAAAGAAACCCCCCAGGCGTGGGCGCTGGGGGGGGGCGGATTTGCGCGGGTCAGTTGAGCTTGATGCCCTTCTCGGCGAAGTACTTCACCGCGCCCGGATGGAACGGGATTGGCGAGGCGCCCGACTTCTGATTGTCGAGCTTGATGTTGGCCGATTCCTTGTGCACGGCGATCAGGTCGTCGCGCTTGTCGAAGATGGCCTTGACGATGTTGTAGGCGGTCTTGTCGTCCATGTTTTCATGGGTCACCAGGATGTTCATCACCGTGGCTTGCTTGTTGTCGGCGTCCATGCCGCGGTAGACGTCCTTGGAGATCGCGTCCTCGACATACAGGTTGCCGTATTTCTTGTTCATTGCCGCTACCGTGTCGGCATGGTCGATTAGCTTGACCTTGGTGTTGGGGGTGTTGGCAAGGTCTGTCACGCCTGCAGTGGGCAGGCCGCCGACCCAGAAGAAGGCGTCGATCTTGCCGTCCTTGACGGCATTGACCGATTCGGCCACGCTCAGGCGCTCGCGTTTGAGGTCACTGTCCTTGTCCAGGCCGGCGGCCTCGATGACACGAAAGGCCATCACCTCGGTGGCGCTGCCCGGCGAACCGGTGGAAACGCGCTTGCCCTTCAGGTCGGCCATCTTGGCGATGCCGCGGCCCTCGACAGTGACGACGTGCATGCGGTTCGGATACAGGATCATCAACGTCCTGAGCGGCACCTTGTTGCCCTTGAATTTGTCTTCGCCACGCGCCGCGTCCAACGCCGCATCGGTCATCGAGAAGGCCACGTAGGGCTTGCCGCTGCCGATGAGTTTGAGGTTGTCGACCGAGCCGCCGGTGACCTCGGCCGTGGCCTGCATGCCCGGTACATGCTTGGACAGCACGGCGGCGATGCCGCCACCCATCGGGTAATAGACGCCGCCGGTGCCGCCGGTGGCGATCGAGATGTTTTGCGCATGCGCGCTCAGTGCCAGCGCAAAGCTGGCCAGCAACAGGCTGAAGGTCCGCTTCATGGTCTCTCCTCAATGAACAGGGGTCGCGCCGCGTGCCGACGCAAGGGCTCTTTTCATTCTGGCACGCCCCGGAACCGGCGCCGCTACGCACTTTCCACCACATCGGGATCAATAATTGCCGCGCAGCAACGCCCTCAACCCACGCCGGATCCGCCTGATGAGCAAGCCCCCCGCAAGCCCCGCCCCCCCGCCCGCCCCGGACGCCTCCACCGGTATGCACCAGGGCCTGACCAGCTATGGCGACACCGGCTTCTCGCTGTTCCTGCGCAAGGCCTTCATCAAGGGCGCGGGCTACACCGACGCTGCGCTGGACCGCCCCGTGATCGGCATCACCAGCACCGGCAGCGCCTATAACCCCTGCCATGGCAATGCGCCGCAGCTGCTCGAGGCGGTCAAGCGCGGCGTGATGCTGGCGGGCGGTCTGCCGATGGACTTTCCGACGATCTCGCTGCACGAGAGCTTCGCCTCGCCGACCAGCATGTACCTGCGCAACTTGATGTCGATCGACACCGAGGAACTGATCCGCGCGCAGCCGATGGACGCGGTGGTGCTGATCGGCGGCTGCGACAAGACGGTGCCGGCGCAGCTGATGGGCGCGGCCTCGGCCGGCATCCCGGCCATCCAGCTGATCACCGGCTCGATGCTGACCGGCTCGCACCGCGGC
>JANMSS010000097.1:0-13765 GCA_031389585.1 Burkholderiales bacterium
GGCTTCTTCGCCGCAGCCTTCTTCTTTGCCGCCGGCTTCTTCGCCGCAGCCTTCTTCTTCGCTGCCGGCTTCTTGGCCGCAGCCTTCTTCATCGCCGGTTTCTTCGCAGCGGCCTTCTTGGCCGGAGCCTTCTTCTTCGCAGTTGCCATTTCAATTCTCCTTGATCAAGTTGCAAAGAGCACCGCATCGATCGAGCTCGATCGACTGCGGCGATTCACCGACCGAGGGTTGTCCGGCAGGATTGCCGGCTCCCCGGTTCGGTGAACGGGGTTGCGCAGTGTGGTCTCGGCTTCTGCCGGCCTCGTCTCACACAACGCAGGTCTTGATCTCACAGGTCCTGGCAAGCGATCGGCTCTGTGGCCGCTTCTATTCCCAGGACAGTGCGCCACCGGTTTGGTAATCGATGACGCGGGTCTCAAAAAAGTTGCGCTCCTTCTTCAGGTCGATCATTTCGCTCATCCAAGGAAAGGGGTTTTCCTCGTTTGGGAACAATTCCTCCAGGCCGATCTGCGTCGCCCTCCGGTTGGCGATATAGCGCAGGTAGCCTTTGAACATCGATGCATTCAGACCGAGCACGCCGCGCGGCATGGTGTCTTCGGCGTAGCGGTACTCAAGCTCGACGGCCTTCAGGAACAGGGCCTTGATCTCGGCCTTGAAGGCCGCCGTCCAGAGTTGCGGGTTCTCGAGCTTGATCTGATTGATCAGGTCGATGCCAAAATTGCAGTGCATCGACTCGTCGCGCAGGATGTACAGGTACTGTTCGGCCGCTCCGGTCATCTTGTTCTGCCGGCCCAGCGCCAGGATCTGCGTGAACCCGACGTAGAAGAACAGGCCTTCCATCAGACAGGCGAAAACAATCAGGCTCTTCAACAGGGTCTGGTCATTCTCAGGCGTGCCGGTGGTGAAGTTTGGATCCATCACCGCGTCGATGAAGGGGATCAGGAATTCATCCTTGTCGCGGATCGACGCCACCTCGTGGTACGCGTTGAAGATCTCGCTCTCATCCAGCCCGAGCGACTCCACGATGTACTGGTAGGCGTGGGTGTGGATCGCCTCCTCGAAAGCCTGGCGCAGCAGGAACTGGCGGCACTCAGGCGCGGTGATATGGCGGTAGGTGCCGAGCACGATGTTGTTGGCGGCCAGCGAGTCGGCTGTGACGAAGAAGCCGAGGTTGCGCTTGATCAGGCGGCGCTCGTCATCGGTCAAACCGTTCGGATCCTTCCAGGTCGCGATATCGCGCGACATGTTGACCTCGTTGGGCATCCAGTGGTTGGCGCAGCTCGAGAGGTACTTCTCCCAGGCCCACTTGTACTTGAACGGCACCAGCTGATTGACATCGGTCTGGCCGTTGATGATGCGCTTGTCCGCCGCGTTGACCCGACGCGTCGTCGCAGCCGGTTTTGCGACAGCTGCGTGCACAGCAGTCACGGCGCTAACGGCCTGCAAAGCCGGCGACGGTTGAAACGATGGGGGTGACGAAACCATGGCCCGCGCCTCACGTGAAGGCTCTTGCGCGGTGCGAATTGTTGGTGTCGTCTTTTTGCTGACGTTGTCTTCCCAGACCAGCATGTAGCTATTTCCTGTACGTTGAATTATCAGAGTGTTGTGTGCAAACACCAAGCATTTCTTGACACTGAAGCGCTCACGTTGTTGCGCTCATGCATCGTGCGTTGTTCGTGATCGCGACGACTTCAGATCACTGACAGGCTTCGCATGTGGGGTCATCGATGGCGCAAAACTTCATGTCGGTGGCCGCGCCGTCGCCCATCTGCGGACGTGATTGCGCGGCCGCGATATCCAATGCAGACAGCGCCGTACCGGCCGCCACTCCGCCTGAGCTGACTGAGTTGTGGTGACCTCGATCGACGGTGCTCATCTCGGCGTGCGAGGCGCTCATCGTGCGCAGGTAGTAGGTCGTCTTCAGGCCGCGCAGCCAGGCCAGCTTGTAGGTCTCGTCCAGCCGCTTGCCTGATGCGCCGGCCATGTAGATGTTGAGCGACTGCGCCTGGTCGATCCACTTCTGTCGCCGCGATGCCGCCTCGACCAGCCAGGTCGCGTCAACCTCGAACGCGGTGGCGTAGAGTTGCTTCAGCGACTCGGGCACGCGGTCGATCGGACGCAGCGAACCTTTGTAGTGCTTGAGGTCCATGACCATCACGTCGTCCCACAGACCGAGCTTCTTCAGGTCGCGAACCAGGTACTCGTTGACGATGGTGAACTCGCCCGACAGGTTGGACTTGACCGACAGGTTGCCGAAGCACGGCTCGATCGAAGCGTCGACGCCGATGATGTTGGAGATCGTCGCCGTCGGCGCAATGGCCACGCAGTTGCTATTGCGCATGCCGTGCTCGGCAATGCGCGCGCGCAGCGCGTCCCAGTCGAGCGTGGTCGAGGTGTCGACCTCGACATACCCGCCGCGCTGCTCTGCCAGAAGCTTCAGCGAGTCCAGGGGCAGCACACCGCGATCCCAGAGTGAGCCGCGGTAGCTCGAGTAGCGACCGCGCTCGGCCGCCAATTCGGTCGAGGCCCAGTAGGCGTGGTAGCAGACCGCCTCCATCGAACGGTCGGCGAACGCCACCGCCTCGGCGCTGGCGTAGGGCACATGCAATTCGTACAGCGTGTCCTGGAAACCCATGATTCCCAGGCCCACCGGACGGTGCCGCAGGTTGCTGTCGCGCGCCTTCTTGACCGCGTAGTAGTTGATGTCGATCACGTTGTCGAGCATGCGCATCGCCGTGGCGACGGTCTGCTTCAGCTTGACATGGTCAACCTGCTTGACGCCATCCGGTCCGTCCGTCAAATGCTGCAGCAGATTGACTGAGCCGAGGTTGCAGACTGCGATCTCGCTTTCATTGGTATTGAGCGTGATCTCGGTGCACAAGTTGGAGCTGTGGACCACGCCGACATGCTGCTGCGGGCTGCGGACGTTGCAGGCGTCCTTGAACGTGATCCACGGATGCCCGGTCTCGAACAGCATCGTCAGCATCTTGCGCCACAGGTCCCGCGCCGGCATGCGCTTGTAAAGCTTCAACTCGCCACGGTCGACCTTGGCTTCGTAGCCCACGTAGGCCGCCTCGAATGCCAGCCCGAACTTATCGTGCAGGTCGGGGCAGGTGCTGGGCGAGAACAGGGTCCAGTCACCGCCGTCCATCACCCGCTTCATGAACAGGTCCGGAATCCAGTTCGCCGTGTTCATGTCGTGGGTGCGGCGGCGGTCGTCGCCGGTGTTCTTGCGCAGGTCCAGAAACTCCTCGATGTCGAGGTGCCAGGCCTCCAGGTAGGCGCACACCGCGCCCTTGCGCTTGCCACCCTGGTTGACGGCCACAGCGGTGTCATTGACGACCTTCAGGAACGGCACCACGCCCTGGCTCTTGCCGTTGGTGCCCTTGATGTAGGAACCCAACGCGCGCACATTGGTCCAGTCGTTGCCGAGACCGCCGGCAAACTTGGACAACAGCGCGTTCTCCTTCAACGCCTCGTAGATCCCATCGAGGTCATCGGCGACAGTCGTCAGGTAACAGCTCGACAGTTGCGAGCGGCGCGTGCCACTGTTGAACAGCGTGGGCGTGCTCGACATGAAGTCAAAGCTCGACATCACGTTGTAGAACTCGATTGCGCGGGCCTCGCGATCGATCTCGTTCAGTGCCAGACCCATTGCCACGCGCATGAAGAAGGCTTGCGGCATTTCGATACGCGCTTCGTCAATGTGCAGGAAGTAGCGGTCATACAGCGTCTGCAGCCCAAGGTAGTCGAACTGCAGGTCGCGCTCGGCCTTCAGCGCCGCGCCCAGGCGCGGCAGGTCGTACTGCATCAGCTTCAAGTCGAGCAGCTCGGCGTCCACGCCCTTCTTGATGAAACCCGGAAAATACTCGGCGTAGCGCGTCGCCATCTCGCCATGCGTGACCTCGTCGCCGAGGATCTCGCGGCGGATGGTGTGCATCAGCAGTCGCGCGGTGGCCCGCGTGTAGGCCGGTTCCTTTTCGATCAGGGTGCGCGCCGCCAGGATCGAAGCCTTGTAGACCTCGTCGATGGGCACGCCGTCGTACAGATTGCGCCGCGTCTCACTCAGGATCGGCTCAGCCCTCACATCGGCGCCAAGATCGGCGCAAGCCGATTCGATCAACCCCTGCAGCTTGGCGTCATCGAGCGGCACGCGCTGGCCGCGGTCGATGACGGTCAGCGCTTGCACCGCCGGCAGAGCGCGCGCTTTGGACTGCTTGGCGCGCTCCTGCGTGCGGCGCTCGCGGTACAGCACGTAGGCGCGTGCGACCTCATGATGGCCGCCGCGCATCAAACCGAGCTCGACCTGGTCCTGCACATCCTCGATATGAAATGTGCCGCCGCCCGGTCGCGAGCGCAGCAGCGCCCTGACCACGGCTTCGGTCAGGCCGTCCACCGTCTCGCGCACGCTGGCCGAGGCCGCCCCTTGCGTGCCATGCACGGCCAGGAAGGCCTTCATCAGCGCCACGGCCACCTTGTTCGGCTCGAACGCCACCACGGCGCCGTTGCGCCGAATGATCTGGTAACCCTGGTAAGCCGAGGTCGCCGCTGCGGCCGCAGGCATGGCGCCCGCGATGACAGGGGCGGCGGCGGGGGTGGCAACGGTAACGGCTTGCATGGACGGGGCCTTTATTCGAAAGCGAAGGTCAGAGCGTGGTCAGGGCTCGAGTGACAGGAGCGACGCGCTTGTATGCGGGAGTGGCGAAAAAGAGCAGTGGCAGTGCGCAGCCGCGGGCCTATCGGGGTTTCAGGCACTGGGGCGCGAGCAAAGGGGGCGGGCAGGTGAAATTGCCGCGCATCGCTACCCGCTGCGGGCATCGCCTGGATCGACTGACTCGCAGACACAGGCTGCAGCGCGGCTTGGGAAGAGGGCGTGAGGTTATCACGCTGGACACTATATCTGGGGTATGACAGCGGATCAAGCCACTACCGCTAGTGTTCGTATGCGGGCCTTCCCCGATGGCCGGCCAGCACCAGTGGCGCTATGCCGGGCCGGCCGCCGAGCGCGCGATTGAGCCTGGGCCAATCAAATCCTGGCCCCGGATCGGCCTTGCGGCCGGGTGCGATGTGCTCGTGGCCGACGACTGCATCGATCGGATAGCGGCGCGCCAACGAGCGCAGCAGGCCGGTCAACGCGGCGTACTGCGCAGCCTCGAAGCGTTCGCCCTCGAGGCCCTCGAGCTCGATGCCGATCGAGTAGTCGTTGCACTGTTCGCGGCCGGCCCACTCGGACACGCCGGCATGCCACGCAAGGTCGTCACACGACACGAACTGCACGACCTGGCCGGCGCGACGGATGAAGAAGTGCGCCGAGACCCGCAGGCCACGCAGGCGGTCGTAGTAGGGATGCGCGGCGTAGTCAAGGCCGTTGGTGAACAAGCGCTCGACGTCGGCGCCGCCGTAGTGGCCGGGTGGCAGGCTGATCGAATGCACGACCGCCAGCGTGATCGGCTGGCCCAGGGGGCGTCGACCAAAGTTGGGTGATGGCACATGGCGCGCACGTTGCCACCAGCCCGCCCGCCACACCGCGCGCTTCAAGACTCACTCGCCGTTGTCGGCACCGGCCACGGCGACGCCCAAGCGGGCCATGCGGTAGCGCATCTGGCGCAGCGACAGGCTCAGGCTGGCGCCAGCGGCGGTGCGGTTGAATCGGTGGCGTTCCAGCGCACGCGTCAGGATGTCGCGTTCAACCTCGTCGAGGTAGCTGACCAGATCGGTCGGCAGGCTGGGCGGATCGATCGGCGCGATGGCGGCCACGGCAGCGGCGACGCGTGCTTCGAGCTCGGCGTGATCGGTCTCGACGAACGCATCATCGACCAGGCCCAGATCATCGCGTTCGATGCTGTCGCCACCCGACAACGCGACCGCCCGGTGCAACAGGTTCTCCAACTCGCGAACGTTGCCCGGGAAGGCGTAATGCGCCAGCCGCGCGTAGGCGTCGCGCGACAAGGTCGGCGCCGGCGACACGCCGGCATCGCGCGCGATGCGCTCGAGCAATGCGGCACAGATGGACGCCAGGTCCTCGGCGCGCTCGCGCAATGGCGGCACACGGATCTGGATCACGTTCAAGCGGTAGAACAGGTCCTGGCGGAAGCGCCCCGCCTGCACTTCGCCCGCCACATCCTTGTGCGTGGCGCTCAGCACGCGCACGTTGATCGGCGCCTCGGTCACCGCACCGATCGGCCGCACCGAGCGCTCCTGGATCACGCGCAGCAGCTTGCTCTGCATGGCCAGCGGCAGGTCACCGATCTCGTCGAGGAACAAGGTGCCACCATGTGCAGCCTGGAAGAAACCGTCGCGGTCCTCGTTGGCGCCGGTGAACGCGCCCTTGCGGTAGCCGAAGAACTCCGCCTCGAGCAAATGCTCGGGAATGGCGCCGCAATTGACGGCGATAAACGGTTGGCCGGCGCGCGGGCTGACATCATGGATCGCGCGGGCCACCAGTTCTTTGCCGGTGCCCGACTCGCCTTGCACGAGCACCGGTGCCATGCTGCGCGCCACCTTCTCAATCAGGGAGCGCACCTGCTGCATCGCGGCCGAATGGCCGGACAGGCGGCGCAATGCAAGCGGCACAGGCTCGGCGCCAGGCGGTACAGCCGGCGCGCCGCCGCGGGTCAGGTCAGGCGGCGCGGGCCGCGGCGCCTCGCGCGCTGCGGTGCGCGGCGCAGCCGTTGCCGGTGCCGCGCCGCCTTCGCTGGGCAGGCTCGACGGCACGACAGTCGGGGGCGATTGCGGCGCGCGGCCGAGCGCCGAGGCGACCACGGCGCGGAACTGGCGCAGATCGACCGGCTTGGTCAGGTAGTCGTAGGCACCGGCCTTCAAGGCCTCGACCGCATTTTCGGCCGAGCCATAGGCGGTGATCACGATCGCTTTCTCGCGCCGCCCGCCTTGCTCAAGCTTGGCCAGCAGGTCCAGGCCGCTGCCATCGGGCAGGCGCATATCGGTAATAAGGGCGTTGTAGGTGCGGTCTTTCAAGTACAGCAACGCTTCTTCGACCGAACCGGCGGTCTCGACGTCGTAGCCCTCGCGCAGCAAAGTCAACTCGTACAGCGTGCGCAGATCCGGCTCATCGTCGACGACCAGCAGACTGAAGTGGGCAGGGGCATTCGGTGTCATTCGGGCATCTTCGTGCGTCGCACTCCAAAGTTCGCTGAGGGCCGGCAGGCGCGCTGTCGTGGCCCAGGGCGGCGGCTCATGGCAACAGGCGATCCTGGCTCGGCGTCGGTTCGGTCGCAGCCGCTACCCGTGCCGTCACCACGAACTCGTTGCGGTGCGTGCTGCCATTGGCGTGCTGCAAGTAGTCGATGCTGCCGCCATAGCGTTCGCACAACTCGCGGCAAATGTACAGGCCAAGACCGGTGCCACGGCTGCGCGTCGAAAAGAACGGCTCAAACAGATAGGGCTCGACATCGGGAGGGATCGGCTCGCCATCGCTGGCCAACGACAACCGGGCCTGCACACCATCGACCCGCTCGGCGCGCAGCGTGATCGCGCCGGGGCGGTCGCTGGCGTAGCGCCGCGCGTTGTCGAGCAGGTTGACCAGCACGCGCCGCAGGTGCTCGGGATCGAACTGGACGGTCAGCGGCTCGCGCGGCAGGTCGACCCGCAGGCGGCCACCGTTGCCCAGGGCGACCTGGCTGGTACGGACCCAGTCGGCCACGATGCGGCCGACCTCGGCGCCAAAGTCGATCGTGCGCGGCGTGGCATCGATGCCGGGCGCCACCTCCATCACGTCGTCGACCAGCCGTTTCAGGCGCTCGACGTTGTCAGCCACCATTGCCGTCAGCATCTGCTGCTCCGCGCCTACAGCCTCTTCGGCGAGCAACGCGTTGGCCTGCGCGATGGCCGCCAGCGGATTTCGAATCTCGTGAGCAATCCCCGCCGAGACGCGGCCCATGGCCGCCAGCTTCTCCTGCCGCGTGCGCGCCTGCACGCTGCGAAGATCCTCGACGAAGACCACGCAAAAGGCCTCGCTGGCCGCCGCGGCCTCGCTCGACTCTTCGTGGGGCGCGTTGCCGGCACGCGGCCGCGTGAAGCGCGCGCGCAGGCGCAGCGCGCGCGTCGCGCCCCCCGGGAAGTGCAATGTCAGGTCGCGCGCGCCGACCGGCCAGCGGCCAGCCTCGAATGCCTGCTGAACCACGCGGCTCAACTCGGCCCAGGCGGACTCGTCCTGCAATTGGAACGGCGCGGCACGGCCCAGTCCGTGCACCGCAAGCAGTCGTCGAGCGGCGGGGTTGGCCGCGCGCACACGGGCGCGACGGTCAATCACTAGCACGCCATCGGCCATCTCCTCGATGACCAACCGGTTCAACTGTGCCTGCTGGCGAGCCAACTCCAGGCTGCCGCGCGCGGTCAGTTCCTCGCGAGCGAGGCGGCCTGCCAACTCGCCGGTCAGCAGCGTGATGACGAAAAAACCGATGCCGGCCAGGCCCGCGGGCGTCATCGCCGTCGCCAGGTCGCCGATGCTCAGGCCGGTACGCCAGGCCGCCGCGAGCAACATCAGTGACACGGCGGCGGCGGTGGCCAACGCCGGCAGCCGGGCAGTCAGCACGCCGGCCATCAGCACCGGCAGCACCAGCAGCGCGACGTAATTGAAGGACGTGCCGGGCTCGAGCGCGTGCAGGGCCGAGAACGTCAGCAGGTCGAATCCGATGGTGACCAGCCACTGCCGCCGAGTCAGCCCAGTCTGCGTGCGCGCTGCAATGCGAAAGCGTGGCAAGACCCACAGGACCAGGGCCTGCGCGGCATACAAGAGGCACACCGTCAATGCCAGCAGCGAGCGCGCGCCGAACAAATTGCCAAGGGCCTGCGTCATCAGCAGCGCCACGCCGAGCGCTGCGCGGGCGCCGACGAAGATCCGGTACAGGCGCTCGAAGGTGCTGCTGCTGCTGGCCGAGACAATGCGCCGCGCCTGGCGCGACAGGAACCGACTGTCGGCGGGTCTGGAGTTGTCGCCCCAGCCCGGCACGAAGCGGGACCGCTCCGCGGCGTCAGCCACATCGGCGCGGCCGCTGCCATCGGGGCCAACGCCCAGCGCGTCGAACAGCGAGTCGCCACTCACCGTGGGCGGCCCGACCGCTTCGCCGCGGGCCGCGCTGCCCTGCTCGCGGCGCGACCCTGCTTGCGGCGTCTGGCCGGGTGGTGCGGGCTGGCTCATGGCCGCGTCACGACGCACGCGGCCCGGCGTCGCGGTGCGCTGAACTGCAATAGGACTGCCCAGTGGCGTGCAAGGCACCGCTGGCGGGCAGGTGCACGCCGCAGTGGGCGCAGGCGACCATGCCTTCGACCTGCCCGGGCGCGGGTGGCGCAGTCGGGCCGGCCTGTGGCGAATCCTTGCCGCGTCGGCGTGAGCGGCCCAACAGCAACCAGACCAACAGCAGCACCGCCGCCAAGACAACGAACAGTTTCACAGGTGCTCCCCTCAAGCGCCGCGGCGCAGGATGACCTCGAGCACGAAGCGCGAACCCATGTAGGCCAGCAGCAACAGCACCGCGCCGCTGTAGACCCAGCGAGTCGCCAGCCTGCCGCGCCAGCCGCGCCAATGGCGGCCCCCGAGCAACACCGCAAATGTGGCCCAACCCAGCAGCGACAACACGGTCTTGTGGTCCCAGCGCCAGTGCGGCGCGGCCCAGGTGCCGAGCAACAGCGCCGTGCTCAGCACGACGAAGCCAATCTCCACGAAGCGAAACGTCAGGCGCTCAATCTGCATCAGCGGCAGGGTGCCCGGCGCGGGATGCGACGCCGCGACATGGCTGCGCAGCCGGCGCTCGGCGGTGTCGAGCAACCAGGCGTGCAAAACTGCCACCGCGAGCAGGCCGTACGAGACCATGCCGAGCAGCCAGTGCAGCGGCAACCAGGCTGACCCGGCATGCGGCCTGGATTCGCCCGGAAACACCGTGGCCAACAGAACCACCGCCGCGCCGGACAACGCCAACACGCGACGCACCGCCGGCAGCGGCAACAACCGGCTCTCGACGCTATGGACTGCCAGAACGATCCACACCGTGGCCGACAACGCCGGCGCGAAACCAAAGCGCGCGCCGGGCACTGCGGCGCCAACGCCCAGGATGTCCAACACCAGCGTCAGTGCATGGGCTGCCCAGCCGAGCGCCAGCGCGGCCTCGGGCCAGCGCGCGCGCGAAGCCAGCGGCCACGCGGCGGCGGCATAGGCGGCCATCGCGACGAGCCCCGCCGCCCAGGCCAGGGTCAGGCCCATGGCCGACAGAGGTGCGAAGCTAAACTCATGCGGTCAGTGTACTTTCGGCGCGCGCCGCTCTTGATGGCCTCGACCCTATCCGATCGCCTGTCACGCCTGGTCAAGACCATGCGCGGCCAGGCGCGCATCACCGACAGCAACGTCGCCGACATGCTGCGCGAGGTGCGCATGGCGTTGCTTGAAGCCGACGTCGCATTGCCGGTCGTGCGTGACTTCATTGCCCGCGTCAAGGACAAGGCGCTCGGCCAGGAGGTGGTCGGCTCGCTGAACCCGGGTCAAGCCCTAGTTGGGATCGTGCACCGCGAGCTGGCGGCGACGATGGGCGCAGGCGTCTCCGAGCTGAATCTCGCGACCCAGCCGCCGGCCGTGATCCTGATGGCCGGCCTGCAGGGTGCGGGCAAGACCACGACCACCGCCAAGCTGGCCAAGCACCTGATCGACAAGCGCAAGAAAAAGGTCCTGACAGTCTCGGCCGACGTCTACCGTCCGGCCGCAATCGAGCAGCTGAAGACCGTGACCCGGCAAGCGGGTGCAGAGTGGTTTGCCTCGACACCCGAGCAGAAGCCGCGCGAGATCGCCCTGGCCGCGCTCGACCACGCCAAACGCCACTACTTCGATGTGCTGTTGGTGGACACCGCCGGTCGGCTGGCAATTGACGATGCGCTGATGACGGAGATCCGCGAACTGCACGCGGTGCTCGACCCGGTCGAAACGCTGTTTGTTGTCGACGCCATGCAGGGCCAGGATGCGGTCAATACCGCCAGGGCGTTCAAGGAGGCCCTGCCGCTCACCGGCATCGTACTGTCCAAGCTCGACGGCGACTCCCGCGGCGGCGCCGCCTTGTCAGTGCGGCAGGTCACGGGCACGCCGATCAAGTTTGCCGGCGTGTCGGAAAAGGTCGACGGACTCGAAGTCTTCGACGCCCAACGCCACGCCGGCCGCGTGCTGGGCATGGGCGACATACTGGCCCTGGTCGAGGAGGTGCAAAAGGGCGTTGATCTCGATGCCGCGCAGAAGCTCGCCGACAAGGTCAAGAGCGGCAGCGGATTCGACCTCAACGACTTTCTGGCCCAGATCTCGCAGATGAAAAACATGGGCGGCTTGTCCTCGCTGATGGACAAGCTGCCCAGCCAACTCACGGCCAAGGCCGGCCATCTCGGCGCCGCCGACATGGACCGCGCCGAGCGCGACGTGCGGCGCATGGAGGGAATCATCTGTTCGATGACCGCGCTGGAGAAGCGCAAGCCTGAGTTGATCAAGGCCACCCGCAAGCGCCGCATCGCCACTGGCGCCGGCGTTCATGTGCAGGAGGTCAACCGCCTGCTCAAGCAGTTCGAGCAAATGCAGGACATGATGAAGAAGATGAAAGGCGGCGGCCTGATGAAGATGATGAAACGCATGGGTGGCGCGGCCGGCATGAAGGGTTTTCCGCGCTAAGGCCGTGGCCACCCTTGGGGCGTCGTCATTCTTGGGGATAGGCCCGCAGTTCGATGACGGGTATGGTGTCGCGCTGGATCGCCTGTCACTGATACCCGCCTACTAACCATGTCGATCGAACTCCTGTGGCTTGTGGCGCTGGCCATGCTGGTGGTGGGCATCGGGGTTTACCTGCGGATCCAGCGGCATCGCACGTTGCAGAACGGCGAGTCCAAGGCCAAGCGCGAGCGCGAACGCGACAACCTCGACACAGTCGCTGCGTGGCCTCCCGAAGTCACCCGCCTCTTGACCGCAGGCGAACGCGTCGCGCAGGAGACCCTGGTCAAGGCGTTGCCTGAGTGCCTGATTTTTGCGCAGGTTCCGCTCGCGCGCTTCATCCGCGTGCCGCGCCGCCACTCTTACGCCGAATGGCTGACGCGCGTCGGCCACCTCAGTGCCGACTTCCTGATCTGTGACCGCGCGTCGCTGGTCATCGCCGCGGTGTCACTGCAGGCGACCCAGGAAACCGAGGGCGCTGCTCGCCGCCGGGCACGCATGACCCGGGTCATGAGAGCGGCCGGCGTCAAGACCTTCGTCTGGCGCGAACAGGCGCTCCCGACCGCCCAGGCCGCGCGCGAGCAGATTGTTCAGCGCACCGGCGTGCCGGAGCCGGCGGCGGCGCCCGACGAGGCCCCGACCTCTCGAGCAGACCGCGGGGCCAACGTTGGCAGCGGCAAGATTCCCGTTCCCGAGGTCGTCGCTGACGCAATCGATGACCTGCCGCGCAATGACCCACCGCCGTCGACATGGTTCGACGATCTCGACAGCAGGCCGACACCACTTGAACCCGCGCCCAAGCGGCCGGGGCCCTGAGCTCAAGCACTCAGCCGACGCCGGGCCGCCCCAAGCCTGTCCTGAGCGAGGTCGAAGGGGCGACTGACGCCCCCTTGGGGGGCAGCGAACGAAGTGAGCGTGGGGGCCGCATCTCAGCTGAGCAGGGCCTGCGCGAACTCACGGGCGTCAAAGGTCTCCAGATCTTCGAGTGTTTCGCCGACCCCGATGAAGTAGACCGGCACCGCGCCGTCGCGCCGCTCACGCGCCCACAGCGCAATCGCAGCCAACACACCGCCCTTGGCGGTGCCGTCGAGCTTGGTCACCACCAGACCCGTGAGCTGCAGTGCGGCGTCAAAGGCCTTGACCTGCGCCAGCGCGTTCTGCCCGGTGTTGCCGTCGACCACCAACAGCACCTCGTGGGGCGCGCCCGCCTGGGCCTTGGCGATCGTGCGCTTGATCTTTTTCAACTCCTCCATCAAGTGCAGTTGCGTCGGCAGGCGCCCTGCGGTATCAGCAATGATTACGTCGTGGCCGCGCGCGCGGCCGGTCGTGACCGCGTCGAAAGTCACGGACGCCGGGTCACCGCCCTCCTGGCTGACGATGTCCACTTGGTTGCGCCCGGCCCAGACGGCGAGTTGCTCGCGCGCCGCAGCGCGGTAAGTGTCGGCCGCCGCCAGCAGCACCTTCTGGTTCGCGTCGGCCAGGTGCCGCGTCAGCTTGCCAATGGTGGTGGTCTTGCCGGCACCATTGACGCCGACGACCATCATTACCGTCGGCGCGACCGCGCCCAACTCGAGCGGCCGCTGCAGCGGCGCCAACAGCTCAGTCAAGGCCTGGGCCAGCAGCGCCTTCACGGCGGCTGGCTCGGTGGCCTGGTTCGCCTTGACCCGACGCTTCAGATCCGCGAGGAGGAACTCCGTCGCCTTGACGCCTGCGTCGGCCATCAACAGCGCGGCCTCGAGCTCTTCGTAGAGCGCGTCGTCGATGCGCGTCCCGGTGAACACCTGCGCCATCGCCGAGCTGGTCTTGCGCAGGCCCGCGCGCAACCGCGCCAGCCACGGCGTGCGCACTGCCGCAGGCTCAGCGACCGGCGCAGCGGCCTGCGTGACCACCGGCTCGACAGCGGCCTTCTTCCTGAAGAAACTGAACATGGATGGGGAGCAGCGCAGGCGGCCCCGGAGCCCTTGCCAGGGCCTCGGTCTCGCTATAATCACAGGCTCAGGCGCTTTAGCTCAGTCGGTTAGAGCGACGGAATCATAATCCGCAGGTCCGGGGTTCGAATCCCTGAAGCGCCACCAA
>JANMSS010000105.1:0-1687 GCA_031389585.1 Burkholderiales bacterium
GCGGTCTTCGGCCGCGGCATCGGCACGGTGGTGCTGATCCTGGGCCTGACCGGCTGGACCGGCCTGTACCGACAGGTGCGTGCAGAGTTCATGAAGCACCGCGGACGCGAATACGTGCGCTCGGCCGAGGCCATCGGCGCCTCGGTCTGGAGCCGCATCTTCAGCCACATCCTGCCCAACATCAGCCATGTGATCCTGGTCCGCATGTCGCTTCTCGTGGTTGGCTTCATCAAGGCCGAAGTGATCCTGTCCTACCTCGGCCTGGGCGTGGGCATCGAGGACGTGTCCTGGGGCACGATGCTGGCCGAAGCGCAGAGCGAGCTGATCCTGGGCCATTGGTGGCAGCTGGCCGCCGCCACGGTCTTCATGGCCACTTTTGTGACTGCGTTCTCGCTGATGGCCGATGCCCTGCGCGACGCGCTCGATCCGAAACTGCGCGGGCTGGAGTAATTCGAATGCTGTTGTCCATCAAAGACCTGCGCGTGGCCTTTCGCATGGGCAAGGTGGGCGGCGTGCTGCAGCGCGCCGACGCCGTCAAGGGCGTGTCCTTCGACATTGCCGAGAACCGCACCATGGCCCTGGTGGGCGAGTCGGGGTCGGGCAAGAGCGTGACCGCGATGTCGATCCTGAACCTGCTGCCCGACAACGCCGAGCGCAGCGGTCAGATCCTGTGGCAGGGCCGCGACCTGTTGAAAACGCCGATGCGCGAGCTGCAGAAGTTGCGCGGCCGCGAGATCGCCTGCGTGTTCCAGGACCCGATGACCTCGCTGAACCCGGTGTTCACGGTCGGCGACCAACTGGCCGAGCCGCTGGTGCGCCACCTCGGCCTGCGCGGGCGTGCCGCGCGCGAGCGCGCCGAGCAGCTGCTGGTCGAGGTCGGCATGCCCGAGCCCAAGCGGCGTCTGTCGTCCTACCCGCATGAGCTCTCGGGCGGCCAGCAGCAGCGCGTGATGATCGCCATGGCCCTGGCCTGCGAGCCCAAGTTGCTGATCGCCGATGAGCCGACGACGGCGCTGGACGTGACCATCCAGCGCCAGATCCTCGAGCTGATTGCCGAATTGCAGCGCAAGCACCGCATGAGCGTGCTCTTCATCAGCCACGACCTGGGCGTGGTCGGCGAAATCGCCGACGACGTGCTGGTGATGCGCCATGGCGTGATCCGCGAGCAGGGCCCCGTGGCGCAGATCTTTGGCGCGCCACAGGACGCCTACACCCAGGCCCTGCTGGCCTGCCGTCCGACGCTGGCCAAGCCGCCGGCGCGGCTGATGGTCATCGACGACCATATCGCCGGCCGCGATGCCCATGCGCTGGCGGTGGCCAAGGACGCCAATGCGCCGGTGGTTCTGGAGGTCAGGTCACTGGCCAAGAGCTTCTGGATCAAGGAAGGCCTGTTCGGCAAGCGCGAGTTCAAGGCCGTGCAAGGCGTCAACTTCAAGCTGCGCAAGGGCCACACGCTGGGCGTGGTCGGCGAGTCGGGCTCGGGCAAGACGACCATGGGCCTGACGCTGCTGCGCCTGCACGACCCCACGCACGGCGAGGTGATCTTCGACGGCCAGGATCTGCTCAAGCTCAGCGCCAGCGAGCGCCAGACGATGCGCCGGCGCATCCAGATCGTGTTCCAGAACCCCTATGCCAGCCTGAACCCGCGCTTCACGATCGGCCAGACCCTGGTCGAGCCGATGGTCAT
>JANMSS010000117.1:0-1678 GCA_031389585.1 Burkholderiales bacterium
GCTGGCGCCATAGGCGCCTTGGGCCTTGGCGATCGCCTGGCGCAGCAGCGCCTTCTGTGGCGCCATCATGGCCAGGTCGATCAGGTCGCGGCTCAGGGCCGCGTCATCGCGCCAGCGATCGGAATGGGCCAGCAGCTTGCTCGCGGCCGCGTCCAGCGGCGTCAGCGTGGCGACGCCGCACACCAGGTCGCCAGCACCGGGCGCGTCGAGCGTGATGCGGGCCTCGAGCACGATCTCGAACTTGATCTCGACATCGGCCACGCGCAGCATCGTGCGCAGGCCGTACTGGTCGGCGCGCACTTCGCGCGTCTGGCTGAACAGCGGCGCCACGTCAACGCCGGTACGGCAGATCGCCTGCACGCCGGCCGTGCCCGACAGCAATTGGCGCAGGGCCCTGTAGCCCTCGCGGTGCGAGACCAGGAAGTCGATGTCGACCGATTCGCGGTACTCGCCGTAGCGCAGCGCCAGCGCGGTGCCACCGCCGAAGAGGCATTGGTGGGCGTGCAGCCGTTCGCCGTCCAGCGCCTGCAACACGCTGGCCACGCGGCGGTGGTGTTCGCGCTCAAACAAGCAGCCGGCTCCCACCCAGGCTCGCCACCAGCTGCTGGATCAGCGCGCGTTCGTGCGGCGCCAGCGCACCCTGCTCGATGTGCCGCCAGTTGCGCTCATACAGGCTCAGCGCCTCGGCCGGGGTGACGTCGCTGGTGCCTTGATGCTGCCAGGCCAGGCGCGCGAGCTGGGGATAGTCGGCCAGGCGGATGCGCTTGGGCGCGCTGGCTGCCTGGCTGCGGCCCGGTGGCGGCGGCTGTGGTTCGACGACGCCCAAGGCCAAGCCCAGCGCCGCTGCGGCGTTGAGGTAGGCGCCCATCGTCACCGACGGCTCCCCGCGCTCGATGCGGTGCAGCGTCACGCGGGACATGCCGGCCGCTTCGGCGGCGGTGGTGGCGCTCACGCCCAGGTGCTTGCGCTGCGCGCGCAACTGCTCGCCCAGGGCCAGGAGTCTGGCGGCGAGGGTTTCTCCGGTGGTGGGGGCCGTGGCTGGCATACTGCATCTCATTCTATACAAGATGTGCGTTTATGTACAGAATGAGGCACATCCATGACGCGTGCCGCTGCCGACTTTCAATTGGCTCGACGACACTTAGTTGCGCAAACAATCGCATAACAGCGATGTGTGCACATAATCGCGCAGGAACGATTTATTGAAAATATCGCGAAAGAGCTATAAACTGCGCGCATGGACTACCCCATCCTGCTCCCCGATCAGTTGAAGAGTCACCTGAAATCGTTGCGCAAGGCCAGAGGCCTGACGCAGCTGCAGCTGGGCCGACTGCTCGGGCTGGGGCAGGTTCGAATCGCCGAAATCGAAGCCAATCCGGCAGCGATCAGTGTCGATCAGCTCTTCAAACTGCTCTCGGCTTTGAATATCGGGGTGGTGCTGCGCGATGGCGCAGATGCTGGCGTTCCGCCGTCACCCGCTTCGACGAAAGTTCGGCAGGTGACGAACAAGAGCACCAAGGGGCGTTGGTGAGACTTCAATGACCAACGAGCTCAAGGTGTGGATGAATGGCGAGCTCGTGGGCACATGGGCTCGGCCGCGCGGCGGCTCGCATCGATTCACCTACGAGGCCTCATGGCTGGAGTCGGAGCGCTCGCGGCCCTTGTCTCTGTCGATCCC
>JANMSS010000134.1:0-3674 GCA_031389585.1 Burkholderiales bacterium
GCGACAAGAAGGTTGTCACGCACGCTCATCTTGCCGAATACCTGCAGGGTCTGGAAGGTGCGGCCAACGCCCTTCTGACTGAGCTGCTGCGGCGACAGCGTGGTGATGTCGTGGCCGTTGAGCTCGATCTTGCCGGCGTCGGGCTCGATCTGCCCGAGCACGCTGTTGAACATCGTCGTCTTGCCCGAGCCGTTGGGCCCGATGACACCGAAGATCTCGCCTGGCATGACCTCGAAGGACACGCCGTCGACGGCCTGGATCGCGCCATAGGCCTTCTTCAGGCCGGTGACCTTGAGCAGGGGGGCGCTCATGGTCGAGTTCCGATCTTGGCCGCGGCGGCCGTGCGTGCGGCCGAGGCTTCCTTGGCTTGTCGGCGGGCCTTGAGTCGATCGGGAATACTGAGCAGGCCATCGGGCAGCCACAGCATCAGCATCACCACCGCCGTGCCGAAGACGAACAGGTACCAGGCCTGTGCGAAGCGCAACCACTCGGGCAGCAGCACGCCAACGGCCGAGCCGAGCAGCGGGCCAAAGAAGTAGCCCGCACCACCGACGACGACCATCAAATACATCATGATCGACGCGGCGACCGTGAACGGCGACGGGTCAATGAACTCGACCAACGGCGCGAACAGTGCGCCGGCGATGCCGGCATAGACGGCGCCGATCGCGAACGACAGCAAGGTATAGGCCTGGATATTGACGCCCAGGCTTTCGGCACGGATCGGGTTGTCGCGCAGCGAAGTGAAGGCCTTGCCCCATGGGGACGACAACAGTTTCCAGAGCAGCGCACCGAGCAGGATCGTCGCGCCCAGGATGAAATAGTAATAGGCCAGCGAGCCGTTCAGGTCGATGCCGAACAGGCTCGGCCGTGCGATGTTGTTGATGCCGAAGGTGCCGCCGGTGAGCCACTCCTCGTTGCGCATGACGAGCCAGACTGCGGTGTTGAAGCCCAGCGTCGCGAAGGCCAGGTAGATGGTCTGCACGCGCAGTGCCGGGAATCCCAGCGCCAGGCCGATGACGAAGCAGCCGAGCATGGCCAGCGGCAGGCCGAGCCAGAAGCTGATGCCCGCCTTGAGCAGGATCGCCACCGTGTAGGCGCCGATGCCGAAGAAAGCCGCATGGCCGAGCGATTTCTGGCCCGCATAACCGATGGTCAGGTTCAACCCCATCGTCGCGATGACGAAGACCAGCCAGTAGCTGAACAGGTAGATGCCGTAGTTCTTCAGGAACGGCGGCACCGCCAGCAGCAGGGCCAGGATCAGCGCGCCGACGATGAGGTTGGTCTTCTTCATCAGACTTTCCTCTCGACTTTCTTGCCCAGCAGGCCCTGTGGCTTGAACATGATCACGGCCATGAACAGGACCAGTGCAACCGCGTCCTTGTAGGCCGGCGAGATGTAGGCCGCGGCGAGGTTCTCGCCGACGCCGACGATGACGCCGCCGAGCAGCGCGCCGCGGCTGTTGTTGAAGCCGCCGATGATCGCGGCAAAGAAGGCCTTCGTGCCCAGCGACGCGCCCATGTCGAACTTGGCGAGATACGTCGGCGTGACCAGCAGTGCGGCGGCGCAGGCCAGCACCGCGTTGATGGCGAAGGTGTAGAAGATCATCCGTGGCACGTTGATGCCGAGCACGGTGGCGCTCTCGGTGTTCTGCGCCACGGCCTGCATCGCGCGGCCGGTGACGGTCTTGGCCAGGAAGGCCTGGGTGCCGAGCACCAGCGCCAGCGCGAATACCAGGGTGACGATGTCGGACAGCGAGACCGTGATACCGAAGACATCGAACAGCCTGCTCGGGAACAGGGTCGGGAAGGGGTGGGCCTCGGCACTGTAGCCGGCACGGATGCCGTTGCTCGCGGCGATCGACAGGCCGATCGTCGCCACCACGATCGGCATCAGGCCGAACTTGAGCAGCGGATCGGCAATGCCTCGCTTAAAGGCCCAGCCCAGGACGAACACAGCGACCACGCAGGTCAACGCGAACGCAATCGGCAGCGGCGCACCGAGCGAGATGAACGCCAGCATCATGAACGCCGGCAGCATCACGAACTCGCCCTGCGCGAAATTGATCGTGCCCGACGCCTGCCACAGCAGCGTGAAGCCGAGTGCCGCCAGCGCATAGATGCTGCCGGTGGCGACGCCGGAGAAGACGAGGAGGAAGAAGTCGGTCATGCGTCGAACTTTGCAGGTGAGTCGTTCATGTCATTGAGTGCGCAGCGTCGCAGCCAGACAGGCTCAAACCTGGCCGCTGAACCCGAACAGCCGGCGTGGCGTGTCCCACAGCAGGCGCCGCCGGTCTGCCGGGTCGGGAAACCAGCGCTCGACCAGTTTGAGCAATGGGCCATAGTCCAGTCGCTGTGAGGCTTTCAGGAATGGCCAGTCCGAGGCCCACAGGCAGGCGTCCAGGGTGAAGGCGTCGACGAGCCTGCGCACGAAGGGCTCGGCATCGCGATGCGGCGCGGGTTCAGCCGAGAACTTCTGGAAGCCCGAGAGTTTGACCGCAGCGCGGCCGGTGCGCGCCAGGGCCAGCAACGCTTGGAAGCCGGGCTGGGCCAGGCCGGCCGCTGGCGTGGGCCGACCGCAGTGGTCGATCAGGATGCGCGCACCGTTGGCCTGCAACTGCAGGGCCAATGCCAGCAGCTGATCGTGCTCGACCTGCACCTGAACAAACATATCAAGGTCGGCGAGCAGGCGCAGCAGCGGCGCGACGTCTGCGTAGTACGCCACGCCGTTGACGGTGGGGTTGAAGGCCACGCCGATCACTCCGCCCGCTTTCAGGCGCTCGAGTTCAACACGGCTGACGTCGTTGCGCACCACCGCGATGCCCTTGAACCGCCCGCGGTCGTGCGCCAGTGCGTCGAGCAGGCAGCGGTTGTCGCTGCCATAGCCCGAGTTGGGCCCCACGAGCAACGCGTGCTTCACGCCGTAGGCGTCCATCACGTCAACATGTTGCGACCGCGTGGCAATCTCCTGCCCGCAGGGTCTATACGCCACGTCATCGGCGTAGGCGAAGCGCGCCGGATCGAGCACATGGTTGTGGCAGTCGATCTTGGGCTCGTCGAAGATGCTCATCGCGCAACCCGAAGTGCTGCGTGCCGCTGCGCACGGGCCCCGGCCAGCGGCGCCGATCGGAGCCCGTCGCGCCTGGGGCCGCCCGGCGAACTCATGTCCGGCACCCAGGGGATTGACTACTTCTTGGCCAGTGCCGGCAGCACTTCCTTCACGATCTGCCGGCCGCCCTTGACCTCGACAAGATAGCTCTCGCGGTCGAGATCGCCCTTGTCGTCGATCGACACGTCGAGGATCACGCCGGGGTGCGTCGCGGCCTTGACGCTCAGGCCGTGCAGCGCCTTGGCCACGGCCTTGCGGTCGAGCTTGCCGACCTTCTCGATAGCGGCCTTCATCAGGTACACGCCGGTGTAGCCCTTGATGCCGTTGTGGTCGCAGAAGTAGCCATATTCCTTGTAGAACTTGGCCTTGAAGGCCAGCATCAACGGGTTGGGGGCATCGACGGTCAGGCCGACGTGGGCCGTGGCACCGTTGGCGGCGTCGCCGGCCAGCTCGATCACCTTCTGGCCGGTCAGCGTGGTCTCACCGACCAGCGGCTTGTCGTAGCCCTGCTTGCGCAGTTCACGCAGCGCGCGTGCCGACTCTTCCTCGTTGACGTAGACGAACAG
>JANMSS010000145.1:0-7155 GCA_031389585.1 Burkholderiales bacterium
CCGAGCCAGTCGCCGGTGGCGGCCTGGTAGTGCAGGATCGGGCCCTGGCCGGCGCTGACGAAGCGCATGCGGTGCGTCGCCGGATCCAGCAGGCCGATAAAGGCGGTGATGAAGCGGTCGTCGGCCAGGGTGTCGGCGAGCCGGTCGTTGACTTGCGCATGCGCCCAGGCGAAATGCCATCCGCAACATGGCGTGCATCTGGGTCACCGAGAGCGCCGGCGCGATGCCATGCCCGGTGGCGTCGCCGAGCACGACCAGCAGCCGGCCGTCGAGGATTGAGAGATCGAAGGTGTCGCCGCCGGTCTGCTCGGCGGGTTGGGCGATGCCGAAGGCGTCGTAGCCCGGGACCACGGGCATGGTGGCGGGCAGGGTGCTCATCTGGACCGCGCGCGCCATCTCGAGCTCGGCGCGCAGCTTTTCGCCCTCGATCAGGGCTTCGGTCATGCGCACGCGTTGCAGCGCCACGGCGCATTGAGCGGCCAGTGCCGTCGCAAGTGCTTCGTCGGTTGCATCGAACACACCGCCACTGCGATTGAGCACCTGCATCACGCCGACCAGCGCGTCACGGTGGTCGACCAGCGGCAGCGTCAGGGCACAGCGCGTCCGAAAGCCCGAGCGCTTGTCGACCGCCGGGTCGAAACGCGGGTCGGCGTAGCAGTCGGGCACGTTGATGACCTGGCGCTCACGTGCGCAGGCGCCGACCAGACCGGCGCCGAGGGCAATCCGCACATCACGAATGTCACTCGACACCTTCAGCACCAGTTCGCCGACGTCGGCATCGAAGAGCCAGACCGAGCTGCGCTCGGCATCGAGCACCTGCCGGGCAGCGGCGGTCACCGCGCTCAGCATGGTGCTCAGATCGAAGGGCGCTGCCAGACCCCGCGTGACCTCGAGGATCGCCGCCATGTCCCGCGCTGACAGCCCATCTCCACCGCGCTCGCTCATGCGCGCCAAATGTACAGGCAGGCGGGTGAAGAGGGGGTCGCGGCAATCGGGCTATGCTGCCCGCGTTACCGCTGGATTTCGCCGAAAGTGCCGCGCCACCGGCCCGCCCGACTGTTGGAGACTCCTTCTCATGAACGCCCCGTTGATGCGTGCTGAGCCGCGCCTGACTTCGCTCTCGCATGGTGGCGGGTGCGGCTGCAAGATCGCCCCTGGCGTGCTGTCTGAGATCCTGAATGGCATGAGCGGCATGCCGCTGCCGCCCGAACTTCTGGTCGGCATCGAAACTTCCGATGACGCCGCCGTCTACCAGTTGAACGACGAGCAGGCGCTGATCGCAACCACAGACTTCTTCATGCCGATCGTCGACGATCCCTACGACTTTGGCCGCATCGCCGCCACCAACGCCATCAGCGATGTGTATGCGATGGGCGGCCGGCCGATCATGGCGCTGGCGCTGGTGGGCATGCCGATCAACGTGCTCTCCACGCAGACCATCGGCCGCATCCTCGAAGGCGGCAACGCAGTCTGCCGCGCGGCGGGCATCCCGATCGCCGGCGGCCACAGCATCGATTCGGTCGAGGCGATCTACGGCCTGGTGGCGCTCGGCCTGGTGCACCCGAAACGCGTCAAGCGCAACGCCGATGCGAAGGTGGGCGACCGGCTGGTGCTCGGCAAGCCGCTCGGCGTGGGCGTGATGTCGGCGGCGCTGAAGAAGGAACAGCTCAGTGCCGAGGGCTACGCGCAGATGATCACGGTGACCACCCAGCTCAACACCCCCGGCCCCGATCTCGCCGCGCTGCCCGGCGTGCACGCGCTGACCGACGTGACCGGCTTCGGCCTGGCCGGCCACGCGCTGGAAATCGCCCGCGGCGCCAACGCCACCGTGGTGATTGACTGGGCGCGGGTGCCGCTGCTGCCCGGCGTGCGCGCACTCGCCGAGCAAGGCTTCGTCACCGGCGCGTCGGGTCGCAACTGGGCTGGCTACGGTGCCGACGTTGCCTTGCCCACCGGCTTTGCCGCCGTCGACCAAGCACTGCTGTCAGACCCGCAGACCAGCGGCGGGCTGCTGGTGTCGTGCGCTGCTGCGTCGCTGCCCGAGGTGTGCGCGATTTTCGAGCGCCACGGCTTTGCCGCGGTGGCGGACATAGGCGAGATCGTGGCGGCGCGTCCCGGCGCTGCGCGTCTCATCGTGCGCTGAAGCGCTGAAAGGAGACTGGACATGAGCAAACGTGATGTGGTGGTTCTGGGGGCGGCCCGTTCGGCGATCGGCACCTTCGGCGGCTCGCTGGCTGACATCGAGCCGGCCGAGTTGGCGGGCACCGTGATGAAGGAAGCGGTTGCGCGCTCGGGCGTCGACCCGAAGGCGATCAACTATGTGACGGTGGGCAACACCATTCCCACCGACAGCCGCTTCGCGTATGTGGCGCGGGTGGCGGCGATCCAGGCCGGGCTGCCGATGGATTCGGTGGCGATGTCGGTGAACCGCCTGTGCTCATCGGGCCTGCAAGGCATCGTGACGACGGCGCAGAACATCCTGCTCGGCGATTGCGATTACGGCGTCGGCGGCGGCGTGGAAGTGATGAGCCGCGGCGGCTACCTGTCGACCGCGATGCGCAACGGCGCGCGCATGGGCGACACCAAACTCATCGACACGATGGTCGCCACCTTGACCGACCCGTTCGGCGTCGGCCACATGGGCATCACGGCCGAGAACCTGGTCACCAAGTGGGGCATCACGCGCGAGGAGCAGGACGCGCTGGCGGTGGAGTCGCACCGGCGCGCATCGGTGGCGATCGCCGAAGGGCGATTCAAGTCGCAGATCGTGGCCATCGTCAAGCAGACCCGCAAGGGTGAAGTCACCTTCGACACCGACGAGCATGTGAAGGCCGGCACCACGATGGAGACGCTGGCCAAGATGAAGCCGGCGTTCAAGAAGGAAGGCGGCTCGGTGACCGCCGGCAACGCCTCGGGCATCAACGACGGCGCGGCCTTCTTCGTGCTCGCAGACGCCGCCGTGGCCGCCGCCGCCGGGCACAAGCCGATGGCGCGGTTGGTGTCGTATGCCGTCGCCGGTGTGCCCCACGAAGTCATGGGCGAAGGCCCGATCCCGGCCACCAAGTTGGCGCTGAAGAAGGCCGGTCTGCGCCTGGACCAGATGGACGTGATCGAGAGCAACGAAGCCTTTGCGGCGCAAGCCATCGCGGTGGCGCGTGGGCTCGAACTCGACATGAAGAAGACCAACCCCAACGGCGGCGCGATCGCACTCGGCCACCCGATCGGCTGCTCGGGTGCTTTCCTCGCCACCAAGGCGGTCTATGAGCTGCATCGCACGGCTGGCCGCTATGCGCTGGTGACGATGTGCATAGGAGGCGGCCAAGGCATCGCAGCGGTCTTCGAGCGCCTCTGAGCTTCTTGCCCCCTCTCCCTCTGGGAGAGGGTTGGGGTGAGGGCGCGGCAGCGGCAACCCAGCAGCGGCGCCGCAGCCCCAACCCGCTTGAACGCCACCCGCTCACTGTCACAAAGGGCGATCACCGGCATGTCGGCGCCGCAGAGTAGTCGTACAAATTCATCGACGTGCCGACCCTGCTGGCGGATTTCATGCGTGATGTGGAGGCTTCGAAATGAGCAAGCTGTCGACGACCGTGCCGACCAAGGCGGTACTCCATGTGACCGTGGGTGAGTCTGTCGCCCACAGCTTGGCGCGTGCGCAAAGTGCCATGGAAGCATTGCAACGGGGCAAGGCGCCCAAATCGCACTTCGGCGTCGGCTTCGCGGAAGTCGGGCAAATGCTCGCGGTGTTTACGCCCAAGCGCTGGGAGTTGATCGCACGGCTGCGTGAGACGGGACCGCTGACGACCGCGGAGCTGGCACGCAAGCTGGATCGGGACTACAAGAACGTGCATGCCGATGTGGCTTCGCTTTCAGAGTGGCTTGCCGTGCAGCGCACCGAAGATGGCCGAGTCCATGTGCCGTGGTCCGCGATCGTGGTGGACATGAAGCTGCCGAATCGCTTGGCAGCGTGAAGACGCACTCGCGCCTGCGCTCCGCGGTGGGCAAGCAAGGCTTGCATCCGCCGGCGCCGCCGCGCGGCCGCAAGCGCCCATTGGAGGCCGCAGGCCCGCAGACTGAACGCCCGCGCGCCGTCACCGCTGGCGGCCTGGCCGGCGCCACTGCGCGTGGCGAGGCAGCGCGTGTGCAGTGGGTCAAGGACGGCGTCGTGGTCCCTGGCGAGCAGCTTGCCAAGGCGTGGGGCCTCACCCGTCAAGCCCTTGCACCGGCAGCGGGGCGCGATGACGTGTGCGCGCTGAAGATCGGCAACCGCCTGTACTACCCCCGGTCGTTCCTGGTCCTGGACCGCGAAGCCATGGCCACCGTCTGCCGCGCGCTGGGTAGCGTCGGTGCGAGCGAGAAGCTGATGTTCTGGCTGCGCGAGCACGGCGCATTGGCCGGCAAGAGCGTCGGCGCCGCACTCGGGGCCGGGGTTCCTGTGGCCAAAGTGGAACACCTGGCCCATGCCTGGGCACGCGAGCGGGGAGCGGCGCGTGTCGCTGCGGCGGCCTGAACCTTGATTGCTGACGTTCAGGTGCGTCAGGGCCTTGGCCGCGCGGTCGGTTCGCGTCTCGTCTTGGCGTCGAATGCTGGCCACCAATGCCCGAGCCGTACGCGAATCCGAGACAACACTGACTCGTCGCTTCGGATCGCGTGAAGAATGGTGTCAGGCACTTCAGTGAACGCATGGTTGGCCAGTTGTTCAGGCGACACGCGAATGAAATGCTCTATGCGCACCGGAGAGACAGGCGCTGATGCGCTTGCATCGAGATCGAAGACACAGATGAACGCGTTCAATGGCGGCGCTGCCGCTGCCTTCTGCTTACCCCGACGGAGAAGACGCTTTATGCCGGGTGCTTCGTCTTCGAGGTCAGGCGCACCCAGGAAGGGCTGCCAGCTATCCCATACCGATCGCGGCAACGCGAGAACTGTTCCTGCCGCAGCCGAGCCGTCGCCCGCGAGCTTGAACTTCACGAGCATCTGATAGAACGTGCGCTTGAAGACATTCGCGATGTTTGGGCCTTCGACTCTGTCGCCGGCCCAGCGGTCGAGATTCGCCGCGAGCGTCGCAGAGAATGTTGACGGATGTAGGCGCAGGCCATCTCGCAGATTGCTGACGGCGTGCTTGTAGGTGCCGTGGTAATCCATGGTTTGGATTTCGAGGATGCCAAATCGGGCAGCGGCAAACCCTCCCTGGCCGTCTGCGGTGATCTCGACCAACGTGACATCGAACGACAGCTCTGGCGACCGGGGCGTGCCAAGCACCGAGATCTCACCGCCAAGCTTGTCCTGGAAGAACAGGTAGCCGGCACCTCGCGCAGCGACTTCATCCGTGAATCGCTTCAGCTCGGCCGGTTGCGCGAGGATCGACACAGGCACGGGCGCGACAGAATCGACCAAACCGAAGATCAATTGGCATCCGCGGCTGACGATGTCTGAACTGATCACACGGTAGGGACAGACCAGCCAGTCCTGCCTGGATCCATTGCTGGTGCTGCTGACTGTGCACACGCCGGCGGAGTTGGCGCTCTTGACGCAGGCAGTGCTGCGACGTTGTACGTCGCTCAGAAACGGACAATTGCCGACACGATCATCGGCAAGGCTGGCCGCATCGAGCCTCACCGTCGGATAAATACGCTGGCCAAACCACTCACTGACGTAGTTGCCTGCTGCGCGGGGCGTTGTTGCCATTGATTTTGGATTCAGTGAGGGCGGCGAACTTTTGCTGAGCGTCGAAGCCAATGACATTGCGCTCCAATTCTTGCGCCACCTCGAGGGCTCGGCCGGTTCCGCAGAAAGGGTCTAGCACCGTGCCGCCCGTCGGAGAAGAACTGCGAATGCGTGGCTCGATCAAGTCGTAGGGGAAGGTTGCAGAGTGACCACCTTCGCCAGGGGCAACATTGACCGTTACCACGTCGCTCGCCCGCGGCTCGGCATGTTCCAAGCCATAGAAGTATTTAGCTCGCCCCTGCGATGGCTTCTTGACGAAGTGGAAGAAATGCTCATGCGTGTTGCGCAGCCGGTCGCCTTCGGGGCGCGGCACGGCATTCGGTTTGTGCCAGATCAGGTCGTTGCGCAGGATCCATGATCGCTCTTGCATTGCGATGGCAAATCGCGCCGGAATCAACAGCAGTTGCTTTTCCTGGCGAATGCCGCCGAGTGGTGTCTTGCGTCGATATCGTTCTTCGGTGCCGAGCCCCTGGCGACCGCCTTCGCGGATGCTGGCCCAGCGGGCGAAGTAGGTATCGCCCACGTTGATCCACATGCTGCCGCCGTCCTTCAGGCTGCGGCGGGCCTTGTCGAGAATCTCCGCCAGATGCTGCACATACCACTCGGGATAAGGCTCCAGCCCGAGCAAACCGCCATTTTGCCGGTACCACTCATAGCCCGGTGTCATCGGACCGATCTTGCGCACGCTGGGGATGTCATTGAAAAGCGCCCAGTTGTGGCCGAGGCCATAGTCTCGGTGGCCCCAGTATGGCGGGCTGGTGATGACCAGATCGACGCTCTTCGCCCCGAGTTCATCGAAGAGGTCGAATGCATCGCCTTGAATCACACGGGCAGATGTCGGGCGCCGGTTTGCCGTCTCAATCGGTGGGGCAGTCAAAGGAAGCGACAACTGTTTATCCATCCAGTCATTGTAGGCTCGGCAATCGTGCGTGCAAGCGTTTTGCGTTGCGGTTGAGCTTATGTCGATGCTACCCGGCAGTTGTGGCAGCGGCTTCGAGCCCGCTCTCGAAGTGCGCGCGCATCAGGCGCGTCGCCTTGGTGGCTTCGCGGGCCTCGATGGCGCCCATTAGCGCGCGATGTTCGGCCAGCGAATCGGCCAGGCGGCCTTGCTTGAACAGCGAGTGGTGGCGGTTCAGCTTCATCACCTTGCGCAGGTCGGTCACGATCTGGGTGCGCCAGCGGTTGCCGGCAATGTCGAGCAGGGCCATGTGGAAGCGCTCGTTGGTGGCGAAGAAGGCATCGCGTTGGCGCACCTGGCGCTCGAGCAGGTCGTGCAGCGCTTGCAGGTGGGAGAGCTGTTCGTCGCTGGCGTGGCGCGCCACGTCGGCCACCGCATCGGCTTCGAGCAGCGCGAGCAGGCGATAGACCTGCGCCACATCGTCGCGGCTCATCTCGGCCACATAGGCGCCGCGCCGTGGCTTCATGGTCACC
>JANMSS010000157.1:0-47441 GCA_031389585.1 Burkholderiales bacterium
CCGGCGGTGGCGGCGCGCCTATGCGTCGATTGCGGGGTGAATGGTGGCCGGGCCCTCCTCGCGTCGTAGAACCCGCGCGAGGGGGGTTTAAACGACGCGAGTCAAATCTCGCTACAGCGGGCGCCTGTATGGCAGCGGCAGCGGCAGCAAACGGATGCGTGTGCGCGAGGCATCAATGGTCACCAGAGCACCGGCAATTAGTTCTTCGGCACACAGCGCCAGCCCGCCAATGACCTGCGCACCGATGCGTGCGACACCCAGTCCACTGGCGCGAATCTGCACGACGCTCGGCTTTGCGCCACCGGTGGCAGCCAGAATGTCGCCGAAATCGAGGTCATGTGTGAGGACAACAAAGTCGTTGTCGCGCGCAAATCGCATGATGTCGCGATCCGATGCCGTCCACTGCCCGACCGCGGACCAGTGCACAGCCTCATGTCCCGCGGCGCGCAGGGCCTCGACCCAGCGGGGCGACAGGTTCATGTCGACAAGCAGCTTCACGCTGCGGCGAGCGGGAGCTCCCTTTCCTGGGACCGCCAGGCAGCGTAGCGCAGTGCCTGCAAGACGTCTTCTCGCTCGAGGTAGGGATACTCGGCCAGCACCTCGTCGATCGAACAACCCGCTGCAATCTGCCCGACGATCATGCCCACAGTCACGCGCATGCCACGAACGCATGCGCGCCCACCCATGATCTCATGTGACTGCGTGATTCGATCCAGGTCTTGCATGGCGTACTCCTTCAGTCGGCTGCAACGCGCTCCAGGCTCAAGAGTATCAGGCCGCCACCGCGGCCAGCCGTAGCACCGCCGCCAGCAGAGTGCGCGTGTACTCGTGCCGGGGCTGTTGCAGCACGGCTTCGCTGGATCCCTGCTCGACGATGCGCCCGGCCTGCATCACCGCCACTTGGTCGGCGATGTATTCGACGACGCCGATGTTGTGGGTGATGAACAGGTAGGCGACGCCCAACTCGCGCTGCAACTCTTCGAGCAGGTTGAGGATCTGCGCCTGCACGCTGACGTCCAGCGCCGAGGTCGGCTCGTCGCAGACGATCAGCTTGGGCTGCACCGCCAGCGCGCGGGCGATGGCGATGCGCTGGCGCTGGCCACCGCTGAATTCGTGCGGAAAGCGCTCGAGGGCTTCGCGGCGCAGGCCGACCTGGTCGGCGAGTTTCTCCAGGCGCAACCGCCGCGCGCGGGCGTCCATCTCAGGGCGCAGCGCGGTCAGGCCTTCCTCGAGGATCTCGAACACGCGCATGCGCGGGTTGAGCGAGGAGAAGGGGTCCTGGAAGATGATCTGGATGCCGGCACGCGCGGCTCTCAAGGCGTCGCCCTGCATGTCGAACAGGTTGCTGCCGCTGAGCAGGGCCTGGCCCTCGATGACGGCCTGCCCTCGCAGCAACTGCACGATGGCCTTGCCGATGGTGGTTTTGCCGCAGCCCGATTCGCCGACCAGGGCCAGGGTCTGGCCGGCCTGGATGTCGAAAGACACGCCGCCGACGGCCTCGAAATGGCCGCTCATGCGCTGTAGCAGGCCCTTGCGGATGGGAAAGCGGACGTGCAGGTTCTGCACCGACAGCAGGGGCGCGGAGGATTCCGTTCGAGCTGAGGTATCGATGCCCTGCGTGCCCTTCGATACCTCGCGCAGCGAGGTACCCTGTGCCGAGCCTGTCGAAGCATCAGGGCGAACGGGGGTTCGCGAGCCGCCGTCGGCATAAAGCAGGCAGCGCACGCTGCGCGTTGGGCCGAGCAGCGTCAACTCCGGCAGCGTCGTCGCGCAATCGGCCATCACGCTGGCGCAGCGCGGCGCAAAGCGGCAGCCGGTGAACGCCTGCGTCAACGCCGGCACGGTGCCGGCGATCGCGGCCAGCGGCTCGCCGCGGCGCACCGCCCCGGGGAGCGCGCGCAACAAGGCCTGGGCATAGGGGTGCTTTGGTGACTTGAAGAACTCATCGGCGCTGGCCACCTCGACGATTTGCCCGGCGTACATCAGCGCCACGCGCTGGGCCATGCCGGCCACGACAGCGAGGTCGTGCGTGATCAGCAGCAGGCCCAGGCCCTGCTCGCGCTGCAGTTCGCGCAGCAGGTCGAGGATCTGCTTCTGGATCGTGACGTCCAGGGCCGTGGTCGGTTCGTCGGCGATCAGGAAGTCGGGTTCGGTGGCCAGCGTCATGGCGATCATCACGCGCTGCTTCTGGCCGCCGCTCATGCGAAAGGGGTACTCGTCGATGCGCCGCTCGGGCTCGGGAATGCCCACCCGCGCCAGCCAGTCGATGGCCTTGGCGCGCGCCGCCGCGCCGCGCAGGGCGGTATGCGCCTCGATCGCTTCGACGATCTGCGCTCCGACCTTCATCACCGGGTTCAGGCTGGTGCCGGGCTCCTGGAAGATCATGCCGATGCGCCCGCCGCGCAGCGCACGCATCTGCGCCTCGGGCAACGCGAGCATGTCCTGGCCATCGAGCTCGATGCAGCCGGCCGTGATGCGGCCGCTCTCGGGCAGCAGGCGCATCAGCGCCAGCGCGGTCATGCTCTTGCCGCAGCCGCTTTCGCCCACCAGCGCGAAGGTCTCGCCGCGCTGCACGCTCAGGCGCAACCCGTCGATGGCGCGCACGATGCCGGCCTCGCCGTCGAGCGCCACCTTCAAGTCCTGAATGTCGAGCATGGATCAGGCCGCTCCCGGCGCAGCGGATTTGCGTGTCGACAAGCGCGCGCGGAAGGCGCGCGAGCGGGGATCGAAGGCATCGCGCACGCCGTCGGCAAACAGGTTGGCGGCCAGCACCAGCGTGACCATGAACGTGAACGCCGCGGCAAACGGCCACCAGACAACCGGGTCGCGGCTCATCTCGTTGCGGGCGAAGTTGATCATGCCGCCGAAGCTGTTCATCGACGGGTCGACGCCCACACCCACGTAGGAGAGCACGGCCTCATAGAGGATCAGCGCCGAGAATTCGAGCACCGTCACGATCAGCATCAGATGGGCGACGTTGGGGAACACATGGCGGACCATGATCCGGCCCGGGCCGACGCCGAAGGCCTGCGCCGCCTGCACGTAGTCGAGCTCTCGCAGCTTCAGTGTTTCGGCGCGCAGCAGGCGGCACAGGCCGGCCCAGCCGGTGAGGCCGAGCACGGCGCAGAGCAGGAACAGCTTCAGGTCGGCGCGCTCCAGGCCCGTCTCGAAGAGCTCGGGGTGCTTGTCGATGAAGACCTGGACCATCAGCACGCAGGCGGCGATGAGCAGGATGTTGGGCACCGAGGAGAGCACCGTGTAGACGTACTGGATGGCCTCGTCGACCCAGCCCTTGAAGTAACCGGCCATGATGCCCAGCACGACCGCCAGCGGCAGCGTGGCCAGGGTGGCCAGCGAGCCGATCACGAACGCAGTGCGGATGCTCTTGAGCGTCTGGTAGAAGACGTCATTGCCGGTGACGTCGGTGCCAAAGACATGGTAGGCCCCGAGCAGCGCGGCCACCACGCCGCCCACCAGCGACACGCCCAGCACGGTGAACAACGCCACGCGCCAGGGGATGGCGGTTTCCAGATGCCAGATGCGCAGCCATGCCTCACGCCAGTGCACCCGCGCGGACCGCGCCACCAGCGCCACATTGAGCAGCGTGATCAATGCGCTGGCGGCGAGTCCGATCGCCAGCCCGGCCACCACGCGCCAGGCGACGTCGCCGGCCCATTGCTGCTCGGGTTGCTTGAGATGCGCGCCGCCGTGCAACAAGCGCGGCGCCATGCGGCTCAGTCTGCCGTCGATTTCAAGAGACTCTTTGGTGAAGCTGCGGTAGGCCAGCGGCTGCGAGTAGGTGGTTTCGCGCGAATCGGCGACGTGGCGCAACATCGCATCGAGCAGCGAACGCGTGCGGGTGTCGTAGGCCACATTGCCGGCGGGCACGCCGGCCGCGGGTGGCAGCAGGGCCCGGTAGTGCAGGCTGTCGAGCAGCGTGAGCAGCAGGCACAACAGCAGGATCACCGACGACGCCAGCGCCGGCCCATCGCAGAAGACCTTGCGCCACGACGTCGACCACGAGGGCCGACGCAAGACCATCCAGACATAGCCGGCCAGCGCGGCCACCAGCAGCCAGATCGCGGCGTCGGTCCAGAGGAGTACGAATTTCGGCATCACTTCAGTTGTGTATGGCACTGCGCGCGACCCGCGGCGCATGAAGCAAGAGTTCGATCCAAGCGAACGCCGCGGATCGGGCTTTGCCCGGCCGCTGGCGTTGCTCCCTGCGGGGAGGCGCCGCAGGCGCTTCGGGGGGGGCTCATTTCAGGCCAGCCGCACGCGGGGATCGACCCAGGTGTAGGCAACATCGATCAGGATGTAGCTGGCGATGTAGAGCACCGAGCCGACGAAGACCATCGTGCGCACGATCGCAAAGTCCTGCTTGCCGATGGCCTCGATGACATATGCGCCCAGGCCCGGGATGCCGAAGAAGCTCTCGAACACCAGGCTGCCCATGAACACATAGGGCAGGTAGCCGCCGGCGCTGGTCAGGATGGGAATCATGGCGTTGCGCAGCACATGGCGGAACATCACCACGGTTTCCGACAGGCCCTTGGCGCGTGCCGTGCGCACATAGTCCTTACCGATCTCTTCGAGGAACATGGCGCGGTAGAGCCGGGCCTCGGTACCCAGCCGCGCCACCGCCGACAGCAGCACCGGCAAGATCAGGAAGCGCAGCGCGTCCAGACCGCCGGCGTAGCCCGAGATCGGCACCAGCTTGAGCACGCGCGCAAACAGGAACTGGCCGACGATGATGTAGAACAGCGCCGAAATCGACAGCATCACCACGCACAGCACCACACCAGCCAGATCGAGCCGCGTATGGCGGAACATCACCAGCAACAGCGCAAAGGAGACGCTGGCGATCACCTGCAGGATGAAGATCGGCAGCGCCAACTGGATGCTGACCCACATGCGCCGTGAGACTTCGTCACCGATATTGCCGGCACTCTCACTGTCGGCGCGTCCGAAGTTGAGCGTGAACAGCGACACCGAGCGTTCCCAGAAGATGGTTTCGCTGAGCTTCTCGGCGCCCGGCTTGGCCGCGTTCCAGTACAGCGGTTTGTTGTAGCCGCGTTCGCCCTTCCACTGCTCGATCAACTCCTGCGTGACGCGCTTGCCACCGATGTTCATGCGCGCCATGTCGTCGGGCGTGTTGACCGTGAAGAACAGGAAGAAGGTGGCCAGGTTGACCCCGATCAGGATCAGAACGCCATACAGCGTGCGGCGAACGAGGTAGTTCAGCATCGATGCGAGGTTCCTGCGGCTTTCATGCGGCGATGACCTCGCCGCGCGCGTTCATGCGCTCGCGCTTGCGCAGGCTGCGGCGGGCCAACAGCACCGCGGCCACGCCCAGTGCCACCAGCAGCAACACCGGCCACCACAGCGGCTTGTTCCAGGCGGACAGACTGGCCACGCGGGCCGGGATGTCCAGCCGCAGGTAACGGCCATGGTCGCGAATCAGGATGGCGGGCTTGGAGTTGTGCACCCAGCCCTGCACCGCGGTCGAGGCCCAGGGGTAGAAGCCGAAGCTCCAGGGCGCGTCCTGCTGCAGGATGGTGACCATCTTGTCGATCACGGCCTGCTTCTGCGGGCCGTCGTCGAGCATCTTGAGTTGCGCGAACAGCTTGTCGTAGACCGGGTTCTGGTAGTTGGCCGTGTTCTCGCCGTCGGAGACGCTCTTCGAATTCGGCCCGTACATCAGAAAGAGGAAGTTCTCGGCGTCGGGGTAGTCGGCGTTCCAACCCGACCAGAAGACCTGGTGCTTGCCCTTGCGCACCTTGTCCTGGAACTGGTTGTTGTCGGTGGCGCGCACCTCGAGCTGGATGTCGATCTTGGCGAACTGGCGCACCACCCAGTCGATCTCGGGCTTGCGCTCGGGCGTGGGCGGCGCGTAATAGTCGTAGTTCAGCACCAGTGGCGTGCCCGTCTTGGCGTCGCGCCCGCGCGGGTAGCCAGCCTCGACCATCAACTTCTTCGCCTCGTCGATCGAGCGACGAACGGCCTTGCCACCTTGCCACTGGTGCGTCACCGGGTTGACGCCCTGCTCCGTGTTTTCGCGTGATCCCGGGATGCCTTCGGGCAGCGGGCTCATCGCGGTCTGGCCGCCCTTCTTTGGAAAGATCTTCGAGTACTCGTCCCAGTCGATCGCGATCGAGATCGCCTGGCGCAGCTTGCGTGAGCGCGCGCGCGCTTCGGGCGTGTCGCCGCCGAGCACCGGGTCGAGCATGTTGAAGCCGACGATGTAGCTGTTGACGTCGGCGTACTTCGGGAAGTTGAAGCCCTTCTTCTCATAGTCCGCCCGCACCTCTTCCGAGTCGAGCATCTCGACCAGATAGGACATGCCCATGTCGGTGCGCTCGAAGACCTCGAGATCGTAGTAGCCGTCGCGGAACTTGTTGCGCTGCGGCGTGCCCTCGCGCTCGACTGTGGCCACGATGGTGTCGATGAAAGGCGTCTTCTTGCCGCAATCCGCGAGCAGGCCGGCCGCCTGGTCCTCGGGCGCCCCTTCGCAGGGATAGGGCTCGCCGCGGTAGTTGGGGTTGCGGGTCATCACGATGCGGCGGTCCTTCTCGAACGCGCTCACCATGTAGGGGCCCGTGCCGACCGGCCAGCTGTCAAGCGTCATGCCGCGCTCGGCCATCCCGGGCTGGGCATAGAAGGCATCGGCCTCCCAGGGCACCGGCGCCAGGAAGGTCATCTGCATCCAGTACTTCCACTGCGGGTACTTGCCGTGCAGGCGGATGCGCAGCAGGTGCTTCTCAGGTGCCGTGGCTCCCGCCAGCGGCCAGCGACGGAAGTCGAGGAACGGCTTGTCCAGGCTGGCGGGGTCCAGGCCCTCACGCAGCTTGGCGTCTTCGCGCTTGATCAGCTCGCCGTAGTCCTTCAGGCCCAGCACATACTCGGAGAAGACGCCGAAGATCGGCGTCGTGATGCGCGTCGTGGCGTGGCGCTTGAGGGCGAAGACGAAGTCCTCGGCGACCAGCTCGCGCGTGCCGCTGTGCTCGAACTCGGTCGGGGCGCGGCGCTGGCCGATCTCACCGGCCTTGAGTGCGTGATAGCGGTACTGGCCCTTGTCGTCACGGGCAAAGGCTGCGTGCGGCTGGAACAGGATGCCCGGCCGGATCGGAATGTCGTACACGCTCTCGGCGACCGACTCACCGGGTGCGTCGTCGGGGAGCCGCGCGCCATTCTTGTCGAGGTAGATCGGCGCAACAACTTTCTCGGCCGTCTTGGGCACCAGTTCGAACGGGCGCTTGAGGTAGTGGTAGCCGTAGGGCGGCTCGTAGACCTGGTACGTGACCAGGGTGTCGTTGGACCAATACGAGGCCGTCGGGTCGAGATGGCGCGGCGTGTTCTCGATCATTGCCGAGTAGACCGTGTTCTTCGAGGCCGCGCCCTGGGACCAGGGACTGTTGTCGCAGCCGGCGAGCGCCATTGCCAAGGACAAACTCAGCGCCGCTCGCGTGGCAGCGCACAACCATGACGATCCGCCCATTCGCGGTGCTCCTTGGCCCGGCCACGCAGGATGATGCGCGCACCGGCTGAAAATCAAATCGCCCCGCGTCAGCACCGCTCGTGACGGCCACTGCGCAAGGCGTGGCGAGATTCTAGCTGCGCCGCGGTCGCACCCCGGGTCGGGCTTTCACCAGCCGACGAAGGCCTCGCGCCCCTGGGTGGCCAGCGTCACGCGTGCGCCCACCGGCAGGCTCACGATGGTCGGCACATGGCCCATCGGCAGGCCGGTGAGGATGGGGGTCCTGGTCAGGCTGCGCAGATGCGCCACCACTGTTTTCAGGCTGTAGCCGCGGTCCAGCGGTGACGCCTTCCAATGCGTAAAGTGGCCGAGTAGAACCGCCCTTTGCGCATCGAGCACACCTGCCTGATGCAACTGCAGCAGGCAGCGCTCGACGCCGTAGGGATGCACGTTGGTGTCTTCGAGAAACAGGATGCCGCCCTTGACGCGCGGCCAGTGCGGCGTGCCGAGCAGGCTCATGACGATGGCCAGGTTGCCGCCCCACAGCGTGCCGCGCAGATCCAGGCCGTCGAAGCCCGCTTCAGTGCGAAACCCGATCGCTTCGAGTTCGCCACGCATGGCCTCGAGGAAGCAGGCCTCGGTAACTTCGTCGACACCGCCCTGCGCAGTGTCGCGGCCAAAGTGCTCGGCTGCCAGTGGCCCGGCCCAGGTGATCGGACGCTTGCGCGCACCGCCGTGGGCCAGCAGCCCGAGCTGCAGCGATGTGACGTCGCTGTGGCCGACCCAGCGCGTGCCGCGCTCGACGCTGTTGGCGAGCAACTTCCAATCGATGCGATCGAGCAGACGCGTCAGGCCATACCCGCCACGCGTGGCCATGGCCACCGACGGCGCCGACTTGGCGACGCGGTGCAGGGCCGCCAGGCGCGTGTCGTCATCGCCGGCAAAGCGCTGATGCCGTGCCAATGCGGCGGGGTCGATCTGGACGGCAAAGCCGTGGCTGGCCAGCCGCTTGGCGGCGCGACGCACAGCGGCCGGCCGCGCGATGACGCCAGCCGGCGACCACAGCACCAGGTCGCGGTCGGCGCCGCTCAACCGAGCGCCCCGAAGTCGGACTCAATGACTTCGGGAACCGGAAGGACCTCGGTTGCGGGCTCACGGGTGGTGCGTTGCGCGGCACGTCGGTCGGCAAAGAACTCGCGCAGTATCTGCCCGGCTCGCTCGGCCATCAGCCCGCCCTCCACGGTCGTGTGGTGATTGAGTTGCGGTTGCTCAAACAAGTTGACGACCGAACCCGCAGCGCCGGTCTTCGGGTCGGCGGCGGCAAAGACCACCCGGTCCAGCCGCGCATGCATCAACGCCATCGCGCACATCGCACAGGGCTCCAAGGTCACGTACAGCGTGCACCCCGGCAAGCGGTAGTTCTCGAGCAGCTGCGCGGCATGGCGCAGTGCAACGATCTCGGCATGGGCCGTCGGATCATGGGTTGTGATCGGGCGGTTGTAGCCGGTGGCCAGCACTTGAGGTACCCCCTCGACCGTGCGCATGATCACCGCACCGACCGGCACTTCGCCGGAGAGTTGCGCGTTCAGCGCCTGGTCCAGGGCCAGACGCATGGCGTACTCGTCCTGGGCCGGCGTCGGGGGCGGTGTGATGTCGTCGCTCATGGCTGTGCACCATTGTTGCGATCGACCCCTTTTTGCAGCGCAGCATTGGTCGCGTTGCGCACGTTGTTCTGGATCGCTTGCGCCTGCATCGGCACGCTGCCTTCGACGACGGCCGGCGCCGCATCGGCCATGCCACCCATGCCGCCGGGCACTGCCACCGTGGCAGCGCCATCACGAGTACGGCCCATCACGGCATCCGTGACCGCCTGGGCCGCGGGATCGGTGGGCACGCGTGTCGTCGTCGTGCCGATCTGGCCAAGCGCCTGCAACTGCTTCTTGGCCAGCGTGCCGACGATCACCAACGCGATCAACACGGACAGCACACCGAAGATCATGCGCATAACAGTTGCGGCCATGCGGCCGTCTGGAAGGCGCGGGTCGCCCGCCTGCGCGGCAGCGAGCCTCGTGAGCTCGGGGGCATCATGTCACTCCCATTCGATCGTGGCCGGGGGCTTGCTTGATACGTCGTAGGTTACGCGGTTGATGCCGCGAACCTCGTTGATGATGCGGCCGCTTGTCCGCTTGAGCAAGCCGTATGGCAGTTCGACCCAGTCGGCCGTCATAAAGTCACTGGTTTGCACGGCCCGCAGAGCGACCACGAATTCGTAGGTGCGGCCGTCACCCATCACACCGACGCTTCTCACCGGCAAAAATACCGCAAAGGCCTGGCTTGTCAGGTCGTACCAGCTCTTGCCTGACACGGGGTCGATGGCCGAGCGCAATTCTTCGATAAAGATGGCATCGGCGCGACGTAACAGGTCGGCGTAGTCTTTGCGGACCTCGCCGAGGATGCGCACACCCAGCCCGGGCCCTGGAAAAGGATGGCGGTAAACCATCTCGTGCGGCAGGCCGAGTGCGACCCCGAGTTCGCGCACCTCGTCCTTGAACAGGTCACGCAGCGGCTCCAACAACTTCAGACCCAAGGTCTCGGGCAGGCCGCCGACGTTGTGGTGGCTCTTGATCGACGTCGCCTTCTTGGTCTTTGCCGCACCACTCTCGATCACGTCAGGATAGATCGTGCCCTGCGCCAACCATTTGGCGTTGGTGAGTTTCTTGGCTTCGCGCTGGAACACCTCGACGAATTCGCGGCCGATGATCTTGCGTTTGGCCTCCGGGTCGGCCACCCCCTGGAGGTGACCCAGGAACTGATCCGCCGCATCGACGTGAATCACCTTGGCGTGCAAGCGGCCGGCGAACATCTCCATCACCATCGTGGCCTCATTCAGGCGCAACAGGCCATGGTCGACAAAGACACAGGTCAACTGATCGCCGATCGCGCGGTGAATCAGCGCGGCGGCGACGCTCGAATCGACACCGCCCGACAAACCCAGGATCACCTCTTCTTTGCCGACCTGCTCGCGGATCGATGCCACGGCTTCGGCGATGTGGTCGCGCATCACCCAGTCGGGTTGCGCAGCGCATATCTCGAGCACGAAGCGCTTGAGGATGGCGCTGCCCTGCTGCGTGTGTGTGACTTCGGGGTGGAACTGCACCGCGTAGTAGCCGCGCGACTCGTCAGCTATGCCGGCGATCGGGCAGCTCGGCGTGCTGGCCATGAGCTTGAAGCCCGGCGGCAACGCAGTGACCTTGTCGCCATGGCTCATCCAGACCTTGAGCGTGCCGTGGCCTTCGGCTGTCGCGAAGTCCTGGATCCCGTCGAACAGCCGGGTGTGGCCGCGCGTCCGCACCTCGGCGTAACCGAACTCGCGGTGTGTCGACGCCTCGACCTCGCCGCCGAGTTGCACCGTCATCGTGAACATGCCGTAGCAGATGCCCAGCACCGGCACCCCCAGGTCCCACACCGCCTGCGGCGCGCGCAGCTCCTGCGCCTCGTAGGTGCTGGCGTGGCTGCCCGACAGGATGATGCCCTTGGGCGCGAACTCTCGGATAAAGGCGTCACTGACGTCGTTGGGGTGGATCTCGCAGTACACATGCGCTTCGCGCACGCGGCGTGCGATCAACTGCGTGACCTGCGAGCCGAAATCGAGGATCAGGATCTTGTCGTGGCTCATGTCTGGGCGGGTTGCAGCAACTTCAAAGTGCGCGCACGGGCAAAGTGGCGCAAGGCGATCAGCATGGCTGCGGCTTGCAGCGCAGCACAGAAGTAGTACGGGGCGCCCATGCGCCAGTCACCCTGGGGCAGGTGCGACACGAAGCCAAGCAACGCCGCGCCGATCACCGGTGCGACCACGGCCATCAGGCTGTTCAAAGATGACACCGCACCCAGGGTCCGGCCCTGCGTGGACTCGTCGGCGGCGTTGGAGACGATGCTCTGCATCACCGCGGTGACCGCGAAACCGAGCACGTTGAAGCCGATCACGACGATCATCAACCAACCCGCAGGTGCCAGTCCCCAGGCCAGGTAACACAGCGACGAGGAGACCAACCCCATCACGACCAAGCGCTGGACCGCGAAGCGCCGCAACAGGTGCTTGAGCAAGAGCCCCTGCACCAGCGCAGACATCAGGCCCACCGCAAACAGTGACCAGCCGTTCTCGAGCGGCCCCCAGCCAAACTTGAACGCGGTGTAAAGCACCCAGGTCGAGTGCAGCACAAACTGCGCCAGGCCGGACAGCGCCAGCACGATGACCAGCGAGCCGATGCCCTTCAACTCGGCCAGGCCCTTCAGCGCCGCCACCGGGTTGGCCTTGCTCCACTCGAAGGCAGAGCGGCGCTCTTTGGGCAGTGACTCGGGCAAGACGAAGTAGCCATAGGCCAGATTCAGCATGGACAAGCCGCCAGCGACGAAAAACGGCAGGCGCAGGTCGATGTTGCCAAGCAGGCCACCGAGCACCGGGCCAAGGATGAAACCCAGTCCAAACATTGCGCCGAGCAGGCCAAAGCGTCGCGCCCGGTCTGCGGGGGCCGTGATGTCGGCCACGTAGGCATTGGCGACTGCCGCATTGGCCATCAACGCGCCGCTGAACAGCCGCACCGCGATCAGCATCCACAGCGCGGTAGCCACGGCAGTGACGAAGAAGCTCAGGCCCAGGCCGGCAAAGCCGAGCAGCAGGATCGGCCGGCGGCCATAGCGGTCGGACAGAGCGCCGAGAATCGGCGAGCCGAAGAAGTTGGCGATCCCGAAGCTGAACATCACGGCGCCGAACCAGAAGGCCTGGTCGGCCTGGCTGCCCGTGAAGGTGCCCACCAGCGGCGGCAACACCGGGATGATCAGGCCGATCGAGATCATGTCGATCAGCACGGTGACCAGGATGAATGGCATCGCCGCCCGCGTCGGAGCCGCGGACAAGTCGAAGGGCGTGGACATCGAGCGCGTCACTCCATGCGGTAGTTCGGCGCTTCCTTGGTGATCCGCACGTCGTGGACGTGGCTCTCGCGCACGCCCGCGGAGGTGATCTCGACGAACTCCGCCTTGGTCTGCATCTCGGCAATCGTGGTGCAGCCGCAGTAGTGCATTGAAGCGCGCAACCCACCGGCCATTTGGTACAGGATGCCGACCACCGAGCCCTTGTAGGGCACCTGCCCTTCGATGCCCTCGGGCACCAGCTTGGTCGTGTTCGGATTGTTGCCGCCGTTGTCCTGGAAGTAGCGATCGGCGGAGCCCGTCTGCATCGCGCCGATCGAGCCCATGCCTCGATAGCTCTTGTAGCTGCGGCCCTGGTAGAGGATGACTTCGCCCGGCGCCTCCTCGGTGCCGGCGAATGCGCTGCCCATCATCACGCTGTCGGCGCCGGCGACGATGGCCTTGGCCACGTCGCCCGAGTAACGAATGCCGCCATCGGCGATCACCGGCACGCCGCTGCCCTTGAGAGCGCGGGCGACGCTGTCGATGGCCATGATCTGCGGCACGCCCACGCCGGTGACAATGCGCGTGGTGCAGATCGATCCCGGCCCGATGCCGACCTTGACCGCATCGGCGCCAGCCTCGGCCAATGCCAACGCCGCCTCGCCGGTGGCAATGTTGCCGCCGATGACATCGATGTGCGGGAAATGTTTCTTGACCCAGCGCACGCGCTCGATCACACCGGCGCTGTGACCATGCGCGGTATCCACGACCAGGGCGTCGACACCGGCCGCGGCCAGCAGTTCGATGCGCTCTTCGGTGCCATCGCCGACACCGACCGCCGCGCCGACGCGCAACTTGCCGTGGCTGTCACGCGCGGCGCTGGGAAAGTTGGTTTGCTTGGTGATGTCCTTCACAGTCATCAACCCGCGCAACTCAAACGCCGCGTTGACTACCAGCACGCGCTCGAGCTTGTGCTTGTGCATTAAGGCCTTGCCGTCGTCGATGGTCGCGCCTTCAGGCACTGTCACGAGGCGTTCGCGGGGCGTCATGATCTCGCGCACGGCGATGTCCATGCGGGTCTCGAACCGCAGGTCGCGGTTGGTGACGATGCCCACCACCGTGTCGCCCTCGACAACGGGAAATCCGGAGATCCCATGCTGGTGGGCCAGCGCCACGACCTCGCGCACCGGCGTGGCCGGGCCGACGGTGATCGGGTCGCGCAGCACGCCCGACTCATAGCGCTTGACGCGCGCGACTTCGGCGGCCTGCTGTCGCGGCGTGAGATTCTTATGCACGATCCCGATGCCGCCCTCCTGCGCAATGGCAATCGCCAGCCGGGCTTCGGTGACGGTGTCCATCGCCGCGGACATCAACGGCAGGTTGAGTGCGATGTTGCGCGATAGGCGGGTCGCAAGGCTGGTGTCGCGGGGCAGAACCTGGGAATAGGCGGGGACCAGCAACACATCGTCGAAGGTCAGCGCTTTGCCGAGTAGGCGCATTGGAAAGGGCTCCAGACGCAAAAGTGGATTATAGAGAGCGTGATATTCGACCGTGCCCTGACCACAGTCGGCGCACTACACTGCCAGGCGTCGCCTTCGAACCCCTGCAGACTATGCGTCACACCGTCGCCACTCTCACCGCCACGCTGCTGATTGCGCTGACCTGCAGCAGCGCCAACGCGCAGTGGAAGTGGCGCGACGCCAACGGACGAATTACTGCCAGCGACCTGGCGCCGCCCAGCAGCGTTCCAGACAGCGACATCCTGGTTCGACCAACCGATCTGCGCCGCCCTGCGGGAGCGCCCGCCCCCGCGCCGGCGGCGTCTGCAGTACCTGGCGCAGCAAGCCCCGTCGTCACCGTCGGTACCGACCCGGAACTCGAGGCCCGCCGCAAGCGCGCCGCAGACGAGCAGTCGCTGCAGAAGCTGCGAGAGCAGCATCGCGAGGCGGCAGCCCGCGCCGAGAATTGCAACCGCGTGCGCGCCAACCTCGGTGCGCTCAGCCAGGGCGGCCGGATTGCCAAGGCCAACGCCCAGGGCGAGCGCGAGATCCTCGACGACAAAGCGATCGCCGAGGAGTTGCAGCGCGCACGGGCGGCAGTCGCCAGCGAGTGCCGCTGATCTATTCAACCCCCTCCGGCTGGGGGGCTCCGACGCGCGCGTTACCCATAAGGCGCTGAGCCGCACTAGACTGTGGCGCCAAAGGGAGCCGCGTTCCGATCACCGGCAACGCGCGTCAGTACCATGCGCCACCTGCCTGCCATTGCCGCCCTGTCGCTCACCCTGATCGCAGTCAATGTCTGCGCCCAGATGGCACCCTTGCCACCCCTGTGGAAGTGGCTCGATGCGAGCGGTCAAGTGCAGTTCAGCGACCTGCCACCGCCCCTGTCGGTCGCCAACAAAGACATCCTCGAGCGCCCGACGCTGCAGCAGCAACGCGCCGCGGCCGCCGCCGCCCTGGCCGCCGCGGGCGCTTCGGCGCCCACGTCGATTGGCCAGGCGCGCACCGACCCCGAACTCGAGGCACGGCGAAAGCGGGCTGCGGACGAACAGGCCGCTCAACAGCGCCAACTGCTGGACCGCGACAACGTCGTCCGAGCGGACAACTGCAACCGCGCCCGCGCGCACCTGGCTGCACTCAACGACGGGCTGCGCATGACCCGCACCAACGCCCAAGGCGAGCGCGAAGTGCTCGACGACAAGGCCCGCGCAGAAGAAATGCAGCGTGCGCGAGGCGTTTTGAGCAGCGACTGCCGCTAGTCAGCGGCCCTTGAGTGCGGCGGCGCGCAGCGCCGCCAGCGTTGTGCGCGGGGTGCTGACATCGGTATCGAGCTTGACGTGGATCAGCGTCGGATGATCGGCCGCCAGCGCCGCCGCAAAGGCCGGCTCGAATTCGGACGTCGCCACCACCCGCGCCGACAGCCAGCCATAGGCCTGTGCCAGCGCCGCGAAGTCGGGGTTGGCGCGCAAGTCACTGCCACTCACGCGCCCCGGGTATTCGCGCTCCTGGTGCATGCGAATCGTGCCAAAGGTGCCGTTGTCGACCACGATAGAGATCAGCTTGCCGCCCCGCGTACCGGCACCCTGCGCGCAGGCCGTGGCCAGTTCCTGGCCGGTCATCAGGAAGTCACCATCACCCGCGATATTGACCACCGTGCGCTCGGGGTGCAGCAGCGACGCCGCCACCGCCGCCGGCACCCCATAGCCCATCGCACCGGAGGTCGGCGCGAGTTGTGTGCGGCCGTGGTGCTGCAGCGCAAAGTAGCGCGTATAGCGGTGCAGCCAGGCGCTGAAGTTGCCCGCACCGTTGGTGTAGACCGTGTTCTCGGGCGCCAGCCGCTGCACGGCCTTGATGACTTGCGCCATGTCCATCGGCGTGACAGCCGGCGCCTCATGGTTGGCTTCGTAGTCGGCGTGTGCGGCGGCGGCCGAACCTGCCCAGCGCATTGCACCTGCCGGCGGCTCGAGCGTCTCAAGCGCAGGTCCGGCCAGCGCCAGAGAACATTGCACCAGCAGGTCGGCCGCATAGACGCGACCCAACTCCTCGGCGCCCGCATGCAGGTGCACGAGCTTTTGCGTCGGACGCGGCGCCGCCAGCAAGCCATAGCCGCCGGTCGTCATCTCGCCCAGCCGCACGCCAATGGCCAGGATCAGGTCGGCCTCGCGCACCCGTGCCGCCAGTTTGGGATTGATGCCGATGCCGACATCGCCGGCATACAACGGGTGGTTGTTGTCAAAGGTGTCCTGGAAGCGAAACCCGCAACCGACCGGCAACTGCCAGGCCTCGGCAAAACGCTGCAGGGCGCGCGCACTGTCTGCGGTCCATCCCGAGCCGCCGACGATGGCCAGCGGCCGCTCAGATTGCAACAGCATCGCACGCAGCTGGCCCAGGGCGCCCGGCGATGGCCAGGCGTGAGCGGGCACGGCGCGCGGCAGCACTGGCGCCGCGGTCAGGGTGGTCAACATGTCTTCGGGCAGCACCAGCACGACGGGGCCCGGCCGGCCCTGCATCGCGGTATGAAAGGCCCGCGCCACGTACTCGGGCAGGCGGTCGGCATGTTGCACTTCGGCCACCCACTTGGCCATGCCCAGCGTGCCGGGGCCGAAGACCTGCCGGTAGTCGAGCTCCTGGAAGGCCTCGCGGTCGCGCTGGTCGCTGGCCACCTGGCCGACGAACAGGACCATCGGTGTCGAATCCTGGAACGCAGTGTGCAGGCCGATCGCGGCATTGCTCGCGCCAGGCCCACGCGTGACGAAACACACTCCTGGCCAGCCTGCCAACTTGCCTTGCGCGTCGGCCATGAACGACGCGCCGCCTTCGTGGCGGCAGGCAATGAAACGGATGCGCTCAGCATGCTCGTGAAAACCATCGAGCACCGCCAGGTAGCTCTCGCCGGGCACGCCGAATACGGTGTCGATGCCCTGGGCAATCAAGGCTTCGACCAATGCATGGCCGGCCAGTCGCGGGGTCGTCATGCCGGCACCGACCGAGTCATGGCCACTCGCAGCCCGATCATTGAGGCGAACAACACGCCCAGCCCCAGCGCCAGCGCGGCGCCGAAAAACACACCACCCGGGTTGCCACCGTCGAGGACCGCACCGAACACGGGGGCAGCCAGAGCAAAGCCGAGGTCAAGTCCTGAATACACAGTGCCATAGACGCGCCCGGTCGCGCCGGGCGGCGACGCCCGCTTGATCAGCATGTCGCGCGAAGGGCCCGCCAGCCCGGTACCCAGCCCGGCCAGTGCCGCCACACCGATCGCCAGCCCACCAGGCAGCCATCCACTGCCAACCAGAATCAACAAAAGTGCCGAGCCGGCCAGGCAGACTCCGATCAAGCGCTCAAGGTGTGCCGCGCGCGCGGCGAGAAAACCGCCCAGCACCAGCCCGACGACGCCGCAGAGCATGAATCCGGTGACGACGAAAGAGGCGGTGGCCAGCGGCAAGGCATACATCTTGTGCAAGGCCGGGCCGGCAAAGTTCAGGATCGCCGCCAGCGCGCAGGTCGAGAAGAAGAAGAACGAGAAGCACAGCCACACCGAGGGCAGGCGCAGAAAGGCCAGCGCCGGATCGCCTGCAACCGCGTTCTGCGCAGTCAACTCCCGAGGGCTCGCGCGATCATCAACAGAGTCTTGTTGCCAGAACATCAAAGCCAGCACGACCAGGGCCCAGAGTGCACATGCTGCCAGGGCCCAGCGCCAGGAACCGGTCAAGCCACTGATGCCGAGTACGACCATCGGCGCAATCGCCCAACCGAGGTTGCCGCTGATGCCATGCACCGCGTAAGCATGACCCAGCCGCGGCTGTGACACGCGCTGGTTCAGGATCGTGAAATCGATCGGGTGGAAGGGTGAGTTGCCCAGCCCGGCCAACCCGGCGGCGAGCAGCAGCCCGCCATAGTCCTGGGCCAGCGCACCACTGAGCGCAGCGGCAAAAAAACATCCCAGCGCCGCGAACAACACCGGGCGCGCACCGACGCGATCGACCAGAAAGCCGGCCAGTGCCTGGCCAATCCCCGAGATGGCGAAGAACAGGGTCACCAACAGCCCGAGTTCGGCATAACTGACGCTGAACGTCTCCTTGAAGAGCGGGAACAGCGGTGGCAGCAGCATGTGAAAGAAATGCGAGGTGCCATGTGCCAGACCGACCAGCGAGATGGTGCGCAGATCGCGGACGCGGGTGGCTCGCTCACCGGATTGCGACATGTCGATGTTCATGGCGTGATGGTAACCAGGGCGCCGTGAGCCCGGCGAATGGTGTGCGGATGTCAGTCTCGTTACGGCCTGTGCGGAGTCCGCCGTGGCCGTAGCGTGTGGGAACCACTGGCACCGCATTTGCGCTAGGCTGAGGCCGACCACGGCAGGACGGGAGTCCAGAGCATGTTGAAGTCCCTATTCGGCGAACTGACGGCGACGACGTTCAAACCCGGCAATCCGGTGCCGTCGTTTGCAGCCACCGCCGTCCTCGAAAGCACTGACACGCGGATCTCCGACGACGGCCGCATGGTCGATCGCCACCAGCAGGACCTGTTCGTCACCGGCTCGCCAGCCCAAGCCATGCGCGAGCACTTCGCCAAGGCAGACGCGGCGACCGATGTGCACACCATCACTTTGCTCGACCCGTCGCGCCTGTGGGCGCCCGGCGTGATCAAGGCGCTGTCCGACGCCACCGGCCAGCCGGTCGAGAAACTGCACCTGCGCGAACAGGCCACGCTGCGCATCATGGCCACGCTCGAGCGCACGGTCGTGCCCCGGCGCGGCGAGGCCACGCTGAAGATCTACCATGCCGACCTGCGTGCCGCCGAAGGAGAGAGCCTTCGCGTGCCGTTCGTGCTGATGGAGCGCAGCCAGATGACAGCCGTCATCGTGGGTCCGATGCTGGCGTCTGACATCGAGGCCATGCTGCAGGCGCTGCACACCGCCGTGCGCGCGCCGAGCTGGCACTGCGAAACGCTGCTCTTCCTGCTGCCGCCCAGCGGCGGCTGGATCGCCAGCACGATCGCCGGGCTCGACTGGCCGCCTGCTTTGCGCGTCGAAGTCCTCGACGAACCGTTGATCGGCACCTCGTCGGTGTGGAATGCGCTGCTGGCGGCATGGGACCGCCGACATGGCTCCGCGGAGCCGCTGGCCGACCCCGCGGCACTCGAAGCACGCGCCATCGCGCGCCAGCTGCGCACGCTGATGCACACCGACGGCGTGCTCGGCTGCGCACTGGTCGACGCCACCGACGGCGATCTGCTGGCCGGTGAATCGCGCGATGCCGGCGTCGATCTGGCCCGCGCTGCCGCGGCGCTGGCCCCTGTGCTGCGAGCGCATCGGCAAGCCAGCCTCACGATGGGTTTGGCGGGATCGCTGGAAGAGATCGCCATCGTCGACGGCCGCGTCTGCCACCTCGTGCGGCCGCTGCAGCGGCGACCCAACCAGTTCCTGTTCGCGCGAATCGACCGTTCGCATGCGAACCTGGCACTGCTGAAGTTCAAGCTCGCCGAGGTCGAACGCAACCTCGCGTAGACAGGGCCCCTGGGCTCGCCGCGCTCGCGCGTGCCGCGTACTTTCCAGACGGCCGCGGGCTACCATAGGTGGTATGAGCCAAGTGCTGATCGATTACACCCGCCAGGACGCCGTGGGCGCCAGTTGCACTGCACAGGCCTGGGCCCGTGTCCCGCCGACGCCCACCGCGGCCGAACGCCCGCAGCTGATGGCCCATGCGGCGACCTTGCTGGCGCGACACAACGCGGTGCTGGTGGCGCATTACTACGTTGACGGCGATCTGCAGGATCTGGCATTGCAGACCGGCGGCTGCGTCTCCGATTCACTGGAGATGGCGCGTTTCGGCCGCGACCACGCCGCGCAGACGCTGGTCGTCGCCGGCGTGCGCTTCATGGGCGAGACCGCGAAGATCCTGTCACCGGCCAAGCGCGTGCTGATGCCCGATCAAGAGGCGACTTGCTCGCTCGACCTTGGTTGCCCGCCCGACGAGTTCACACGCTTTTGTGACGCCCACCCCGAGCGCAAGGTCGTCGTCTATGCCAATACCAGTGCCGCCGTGAAAGCCCGTGCTGATTGGATGGTCACGAGTTCCTGTGCGCTGGCCATCGTGCGCCATCTCAAGGAACAGGGTCAAAAGGTGCTCTGGGCCCCCGACCGCCACCTGGGTCGCTATATCCGCGACGAAACGGGTGCCGACATGCTGCTGTGGAACGGCGAGTGCATCGTGCACGACGAGTTCAAGGCCCTTGAGCTCGAACTGATGAAGCGTGAGCACCCCGGCGCGCAGGTTCTGGTTCACCCCGAGTCGCCGGCCGGCGTGGTGGCGCTGGCCGATTTGGTGGGCTCGACCTCGCAGCTGATCAAGGCCGTCGTCGACGGCCAGGCCAGCACCTACATCGTCGCCACCGACAACGGCATCCTGCACCGCATGCGCCAACTCGCGCCGGGCAAGACCCTGCTTGAGGCGCCGACCGCGGGCCAAAGTGCCACATGCAAGAGCTGTGCGCACTGCCCCTGGATGGCCATGAACGCGGTGCAGGGGGTGATCGATTGCCTCGAACAGGGCCGCGGCGAAATCCGAGTGCCAGAACCGACGCGGACCCAGGCGCTCGGCTGCATCGACCGCATGCTGGCGTTCGTGGCCGCCAACCCGGCCAGCATTGCACAGCCCCAACGCGGCTTCGTGCCCAAGCTGGGCAGCGCCTAAGGCGACACTGGCGTCACGCTCTGGTGGCTGCGCACACTACCGAGCGCAACGCAGCCAGCTACCTGCCCCGCACCTCGCGCACCAGGACCGTCGGGAAACTTACGGGCAGCGTCTGCGGAAAGTCGCGGCTGTAGTGCAGACCGCGGCTCTCATGGCGCATCATGGCCGAGCGCACGATCAGCTCGGCGCAATCGACCAGGTTACGCAACTCGAGCAGATCGCGGTTGACGCGAAAGTTGGCGTAATACTCGTCGATCTCGCTGCGCAGCAGGTCGATGCGGTGCAGTGCGCGCTCCAGCCGTTTGGTGGTTCGGACGATGCCGACATAGTTCCACATCAACAGGCGCAATTCGTCCCAGTTATGCGCAATCACCACCTGCTCGTCGGCGTTCTCGACCTGGCTCTCGTCCCACGCCGGTAGCGCCGGCTCAGGACTCGCAATGCCCGCAGCGATGGCCACCGCACAGGTGCGGCCGAGCACCACACACTCAAGCAGTGAGTTGCTGGCCAGGCGGTTGGCGCCGTGCAATCCGGTGTAGCTGGTCTCGCCGACGGCGAACAAGCCCGGCAGGTCGCTGCGCCCGTCGAGGTCGCTGACGACGCCGCCGCAGGTGTAGTGCGCCGCCGGCACCACCGGGATCGGCTGCTTCGCGATGTCGATCCCCAACTTGAGGCAACGCGCATGGATGGTCGGAAAATGCTCTTTCAGGAAGGTTTCACCCAAGTGACGTGCGTCGAGCCAGACATGGTCGACACCATGCTTTTTCATCTCGAAGTCGATGGCCCGGGCGACGATGTCGCGCGGCGCCAACTCGCCGCGTGGGTCGTGGCGGTGCATGAAACGCTCGCCGATACCGTCGCTATCCTTCATCGGCAGCACAAGGTAGGCGCCTTCCCCGCGCAGCGCTTCACTGATCAGGAAACTGCGCTCCTGCGGGTGGTACAGGCAGGTCGGATGAAACTGGATGAACTCCATATTGCCGACGCGACACCCCGCTCGCCAGGCCATCGCAATGCCGTCGCCGGTGGCGGTGTCGGGGTTGCTGGTGTAGCGATAGACCTTGCCGACACCGCCGGTGGCCAACACCACGGCCGAGGCCGGCATCGTCTCGACACGCCCATGGTCGATATCCAGCGCGTAGACCCCGTAGCAGCGTGAGGGCTCGTCGCGCTTCAGGTGCCTCGACGTGATCAGGTCCAGCGCCATCCAGCGCTCGCGCAGCACGATGTTCGGATGGGCGAGCACCTTGTCGAGCAGTGCGACGTGGATCGCTCGGCCAGTCGCGTCGGCCGCATGGGCAATGCGGCGCACTGCGTGGCCGCCCTCCCGCGTGAGGTGCAGGCCCAGCGGCCCTTCAGGATCGACCGAGAACGGCACCCCCTGGGCCACCAGCCATTCAATCGCCCGCGCACTGCTCTCGGCAACAAAGCGCGCGGTGTGTTCGTCAACCAGCCCGGCGCCTGCATCCAGCGTGTCGCGCACATGAGACTCGACGCTGTCGTCCTGGCCCAACACGCCGACGATGCCCCCCTGGGCCCACGCGGTCGCGGCTTCGTCGAGGTTGCGCTTGGCCAGCACAACCACCGCACGCTCGGCGGCCAGGTGCAGGGCCACGGTCAGGCCGGCCAGCCCGGCGCCAATGATCACCACCGGCGCTTGCGTGGACTGTGTGTGTTTCATGTCGGCGATTCTAGGAGCCGCGAGTCGGGGCCGGCCGTACACTGCGCCTGACTTCCTCACGCCGTACGTGCAGTCCGACGCCATGCCAAAACCAATTCATGAGATGTCGACCTGGGATGCCTCGGCGCAGCCCTCGCGCGGCTTTGACCTCCAGAATGAAGAAGTCTGGGAAGCCACGCGCCAGCAGAGCAGCCTGGCCACGCAGATCATGCGTGACAAGGACGACTACCTTGAACAGACCCACCGCCACGTGGGCCGCCAAGTCGGCCAGTCGCAATGGGAACTCTTTGTCGTGTCCGACCCGACCGAGGCCTTGAGTCAGCAGTTCGACCTGCTGCGCCCCGACTTCATTGCATTGCACGACATCGGCACCCAGTCGTCACGCCGCATGCTCGCCGGTCTGGCCGTGGCCACCGGCCGGCCGGTGCACCAGTTGCACATTCGCCGCCAGGGCCTGGGCATGCCCGTGGCGCGGCTGGAATTCGTCGAACTGCCGATTGCAGCCGACCTGCCGCCGCTGCGCCTGTACACCACCGAAATTGACGCCGACACGCAGCATCGGCACCGCCTGGCGCACCTGTTGCTCGGCTACAGCCGACTGGGCGTCGTGATCGTCGGCGAATTGCCGCCGCACGCGTTGGCCACCGCCCTGCTGCCGCTGCACGATGCGATCAAGCAGGGCCCGTGGCAGAACCTCGAGCTATTGATGCTGCCCCTGGCCGGCGCTTCGGCACTCGCCAACCAGGCCGCGCACCTGGCCATCGGCACCGTGCTGCAGGTGCGCACGACGCCGCAGGTCACGCGCCCCTCGGAGGCCTGGAGCTACCTGCGCGGCTCTTGGAACAGACTGCGCGCGCAACTCAGCGACAAGGCAATCCACCTGCCCGAAATTTTCGACCCTGTGGCACCGCCGACGGCCGTGCCTGCGGCCACCAACGCGGACACTGGATCGAGTTCGAAGGCGAACTCGCTGCTTGAGTCGGCCACCACACCGCTGCGGCAGAAAGCGCCGCTGCCAATGCAACCCATGCCGACCTTGCGCAGCGCAGTTGCGAGCGCCGCAATACCCGATCCGGCGCTGGCGACGTACATCCGCAAGTGCGGCGAGTTGAAGGGCATGATCAGCTGCTGTGTCTTCGAGCTGGCCACGCAACGCACGATCGGTCACGCAGGCGCGCGGCCCGGCCCGGCCGCCCTGGCATCCCAAGGTGCGACGCTGATGGCTTCGATGGCCGAGGCCGCCCACGCGCTGAATCTGGGCGACTCGGCCCCGGATGCGGCCATCACCCTGGGCAGTCACCACCAGCTGTTGCGTGCCATACCCGACCGGCCGGGCCTGGCCCTGCACGGCGTGCTCGATCGCGGCCTGACCAACCTGACGCTGGTACGGCTGCAATTGCAGCGCCTGGACCTGTTGCTGGCCGATGGCGACAGCGCCTGAGCGCCGCCCTCAGGCGGGCCGTGCAAGGCTTCAGTGGACGACGCGCGAGAACACGAACTCGCCACGCTCGACATCGACCGGGATCACATCCTTGGGGCCAAAGCGGCCTTCGAGGATCAGTCGCGCCACCGGGTTCTCGATGCGCTGCTGAATTGCGCGCTTGAGCGGACGTGCGCCGAACACTGGATCGAAGCCGACCTTGGCGATCTCGGCCAAGGCCTCGGGCGAGACCGAGAGCTGCATGTCCATCTTGGCCAGGCGCGACTCCAGCACCTTCAACTGGATGACCGCAATCGACCGGATGTTGGCCTCGTCCAGCGCGTGGAAGACCACCTGCTCGTCGATGCGGTTGAGGAACTCGGGCCGGAAATGCTGCTTGACCTCGGCCAGCACGGCCTGTCGGATCAGGTCGCTGTCCGAGCCGGCCATCTGCATGATCATGGGCGAACCCAGGTTGCTGGTCATCACGATCACGGTGTTCTTGAAGTCCACGGTGCGGCCCTGGCCGTCGGTCAGGCGACCATCGTCGAGCACCTGCAGCAGCACGTTGAAGACGTCCGGGTGCGCCTTCTCGACTTCGTCGAGCAGCAGCACGCTGTAGGGCTTGCGCCGTACCGCTTCGGTCAGCGTGCCACCCTCGTCGTAGCCGACATAGCCGGGCGGCGCGCCGATCAGGCGACTGACACTGTGTTTCTCCATGAACTCGCTCATGTCCACGCGCAGCATGTGCTCCTCGCTGTCAAACAGGAAACCGGCCAGCGCCTTGCACAATTCCGTCTTGCCCACGCCGGTGGGTCCGAGGAAGAGGAACGAACCGAGCGGCCGGTTCGGATCGGACAGGCCCGCGCGTGACCGGCGGATGGCGTCGGCCACAGCCGTGATCGCCTCGTCCTGTCCGACCACGCGCTCGTGCAGCTTGCCTTCCATCTGCAGCAGCTTGTCGCGTTCGCCCTGCATCAGTTTCGACACCGGGATACCGGTCGCCCGCGACACCACGTCAGCGATCTCTTCGGCACCGACCATCGTGCGCAGCAACTGCGGACCCGCCGCTCCGCCGGCCTTGGCCTTCTTGGTCTCCTTGGCCTGGGCTTCCTTGAGCGTCTTCTCCAACTCGGGCAGCTTGCCGTACTGCAGCTCGGCGACCTTGTCGAAATTGCCCTTCCTCTTCCACTCCTCGATCTGGTGGCGGGTGCGGTCGATCTCTTCCTTGACATGCGCCGAGCCCAGGGCCGCGGCCTTCTCGGCCTTCCAGATCTCCTCCAGGTCGGCGACTTCGCGCTCGAGCTTGGCGATCTCGACTTCGATCAGACCGAAGCGCTTCTTCGACGCCTCGTCCTTCTCCTTGCGCACCGCTTCGCGCTCGATCTTCAGCTGGATCAGGCGTCGATCGAGCCGGTCCAACGCCTCGGGCTTGGAGTCGATCTCGATCTTGACCTTGGCGGCCGCCTCGTCGATCAGGTCGATCGCCTTGTCGGGCAGGAAACGGTCGGTGATGTAGCGGTGGCTGAGCTCGGCCGCAGCGACGATCGCCGGGTCAGTGATCTCGACGCCATGGTGCACTTCGTACTTCTCCTGCAGTCCGCGCAGGATGGCGATGGTGGCCTCGACTGTCGGCTCGGCGACCAGCACCTTCTGAAAGCGCCGCTCGAGCGCGGCGTCCTTCTCGACATACTTTCGGTACTCGTTCAGCGTGGTCGCACCGATGCAATGCAACTCGCCGCGCGCCAGCGCAGGCTTCAACATGTTGCCGGCGTCGATGGCGCCTTCAGCCTTGCCAGCGCCGACCATCGTGTGCAACTCGTCGATGAACAGGATGATGCGCCCCTCGTCGGCGGCGACTTCCTTCAGCACTGCCTTCAGACGCTCCTCGAACTCACCGCGGTATTTGGCGCCGGCCAGCAGGCCCGCCATGTCCAGCGACAGCACGCGCTTGTCCTTCAGCGTCTCGGGCACCTCGCCGGCGACGATGCGCTGCGCCAGGCCGTCGACAATCGCTGTCTTGCCCACGCCGGGTTCGCCGATCAACACCGGATTGTTCTTGGTGCGCCGCTGCAGCACCTGGATCGCGCGGCGGATTTCGTCGTCGCGGCCGATCACCGGATCGAGCTTGCCCTGGCGCGCGCGTTCGGTGATGTCCAGGGTGTATTTCTTCAGCGCTTCACGCTGGCCTTCGGCATCGGCCGAGTCGACCTTCTGGCCACCGCGCACGGCATCGATCGCGGCCTCGAGCGCCTTGCGCGTCAGACCGTGGCCGCGCACGATGCCGCCAAGGTCGGTCTTGGCGTCGGCCAGAGCCAGCAGAAACATCTCGCTGGCCACGAACTGGTCGTCACGCTTGCCGGCCTCTTTCTCCGCCGCCTGCAGCAACGCAATCAGATCGCGCGCCGGCTGCACCACCTGGCCACTGCCCTGCACCTGCGGCTGGCCGGCCACGGCGGTCTCCATCGCTGTCTTCAAAGCCATGGTGTTGGCGCCCGCACGGTCGAGCAGGGCCTTCGGCCCGTCGGGCTGCGCCAGCATTGCCGCCAGGAGGTGCGCCGGCTCGATGTAGGGGTTGTCGCGCGCGACCGCGAGACTCTGGGCCTCGGCCAGTGCTTGCTGAAATGTGCTGGTGAGTTTGTCGATGCGCATGGTGTGGCTTCCAATCCGATTACCGACAATCTGTGGGCCGCGGGCCCAGGTTTCAAGGCAGCCCGCCCCAGACCCGCCAATAACCTAGGGCTGGTTCAACGTGGCGCAGTGCAGGCCGCCACCCACCCAATGCGCCGAAATGCCATCGACGAATTCGATGCGCCGGCCGGTAAAGACCTCGGCAAACAGGCGCCGCACCCGTTCCTGCTGCGCCGGGCTGGTGCCGTGCGGCACGAAGTCCGGCAGCACGACGACACCATTCGCAACCACGAAATTAAGGTAGCTCGCCGTGGCCACCTGCCAAAGATGCTCGCCGACGCGGCGCCGCTCCTGCGGAGCGAAGTAGTCGATCGACCACTCTACTGACGCATCGAGCAGTGCCTTGTCCGACAAGACGACCCGACGTTGCACGATGCGCGGCATCGGCACCTTGATCACGCGCAAACGGCGACCCTGGGCATCGGTGGCGTCCTTGAGGGCGTCCCAATTGCGCCGCATGCAAATGCGGTTCAGGCGTGCCACTGGGTGCTGCGTCGCTTCGGCATCGCCGGGCCAGGCCAACAGCACGGTGCGCTCGTCAGCAAAGCGCACGAACTCGTCAGTGTGACCCCCGGCGCCCCAAGCGACATAGGGCCCGGTGATCGTCGCGCGCAGCAGCACGTCTTCGGCCAGGCCGGCGGGCAGCCACAGCACCTTGCGTATCCCAGGCAGACGCAGCAGTTCCGTGTTGACCTGAGCACGAGACTGATCCGGATTTCGGCTGCGGTGCAGTTCCTCATTGGCAATCATCAGGCCGCGACCATTCACCTCGACACCACCGCCTTCAAGGGCCAGCGGGGAACGGTGTGCAGCCAGGTTCAGGCGTGCGGCGAAGTCACGGTCGACCCGGTTGCGCTCGACCGCCATGCGGCGCGCGTGCGTGACGCAGTGTTGCTTGTCCTCGGGCTGGGCATGCACCTCGAGCCCAGTGAAGGGCATGGCCCGCACGCGCCCGGCGGTGTCTTTGTTGGCAACCAGAAGTCGCAACTTCACATGCGCATGAAGTGCGGCCACCAGGCCCTGGGTCATCGCTGCGTGGCCCTCGTGGTAGCTCAACCACAGCGAAGTCGGCGCTGATGCCAGCCGTGGGTGGCGTCGCGGGCGCCGCCGCCATCGCTGGGCTGGCCGGCGCAGCGCAGGCCACGCACAGTGCTTGCAGTGCACTGCGCCGGTTCAGGCTCATGGCAGGTTCCCGAGCGAATGCGCCAGCATCGCGCGCTGCACCTTGCCCAACGCCGTTCTCGGCAATGCCTCGAGTACGACGATGTGGCGCGGCTGTTTGAAGCGCGCCAGTCGGGACTCGAGTTCGCGGCGCAGGCGGTCAATGTCAACCCGAGCGTCTGGCCGCGCCACGAGTGCCAACACCGGCACTTCGCCCCAGCGACGATCGGGCACACCGACGAGGGCGGCTTCAGCCACGGCCGGGTCGGCCAGCGCCAGATTCTCGATTTCGGCAGGATGGATATTCTCGCCCCCCGAAATGATCAGGTCACTGCGACGGCCGACGATCTCATAGAGTCCGTCAGCGCCACAGGTGGCCAGGTCGCCAGTGCGAAACCAGCCGTCGGCGAAGGGCGCAGCGTCGGGATCACGGTGGTAGCCGCGCGCCACGTTGGCGCCACGGACCCATAGCTCGCCCTCGACAAGCTGGACCTCGACACCCAGCGCGGGCCGCCCTGCTTTGCCTGCATGGGCCAGGGCATCGTCGCGCCGCAGGGCCAGCGTGACCGGCCCGGTCTCGGTGGCCCCATAGACCTGGCAGACCGGCACGCCGCGCGCATGGAAGGCGTCGATCAGGGCGCGTGGCACGACCTGCGAGCCGGTATTGATGAAGGCCAGCGACGACAGGTCGGCCGCCGCCCAATCGGCATGCTCGATCAACGCACGCATCGTCGCGGGCACCAGCAGGCTGGTGCTGGGCCGCCAATCAGCAACCTCGCGCAGCCAGGCCCCGGCGTCGAATCGCTCATGAAGACGCACCACACCGCCGGCGGCGAGCGTGGGCAGCACCTGGATGCACAGGCCCCCGACATGGAACAGCGGCAGCACCGCCAGGCTCCGTGTCGAGGCATCCAGGCCTTGGGCGTCGATCGCGGCCGCGATGTTGGCCTGCATCGCTGCGGCAGTGTGGATCGCGCCCTTGGCTGCGCCAGTGGTTCCCGAAGTGCCCGACGTATAGACCAGCATCAGGTCGCCGACTCGATGCCCGGGGGCTGGCGCTCGCGGCAACGTGACCAGGCTGCATACCTGCGCAGCCAGGGACTGCATTGCATCATCGTGCCACAGCAGTTGCAGATTGGCGTGACGCACGATCGCAGCCAGTTCTGAAGGCGCGAGGCGCCAGTTCAGTGGCACGTAACGCAGGCCGAGCTTCGCGCAGGCACGCAGCAGTGCCAGCGCGCGCAGATGGTTGAATGCCAGCCAACCGACCGAATCGCCCGCCTTGGCGCCCGCGGCACGCAGCGCCGCCGCCTCGACAGCGGCGGCGTGTTCGATCGCTAGATCGTCAAACTCGAACATCGCCGTCGAGTATGGGCCCCGGTGAAAATCGTCACGACTCGATCACTTCGTCGCGCTCGCCGGACTCGTACAGACACTCGCGGCCGAGCCGATCGACACACAGCTCGGCCGTCCACGGCAGCATTAGCGAGCCGCAACGCGAATCGCGGTACAGACGTTCCAGCGGCAAGGACTTGAGCATCGCTTGACCACCGCAGGTGCGCACGGCCAGGCGGCAGATGTCGTTGGCGTTTTCCATGATCGTGTAGTGCGCGGCCAGCAGGCGCATGCGGGCGTCCTTGTCCGGATCGACTTGGGCCTCGCGCGCGGTTTGCAGGAACAGCGCGCGGGTCTGTTCGAGCTTGATGCGCATCTCGGCCACCGTGATTTGCTTGGTCGGGTACATGCGTCGCTTGACCGGCGCCATGCCCGCCATGTCGCCACGCAGGTACGCCACCGTGAAATCGTAGGCCGCTTGCGCGATGCCCATGTAAGTCGGCGACAGGGTGGCGAACATGTGCGGATAGCGCTGCGCAGCCTGGAAATACAGGCCCTCGGGCATCAGGCGTCCGTCTTCGGGGACGTACACATCGTCGAAGGTCAGGGTGCGGCTGACCGTACCGCGCATGCCCAGCGGGTCCCACTCGCCGCTGACGGTGACACCGGGCGCGTCTGCGGGCACCGCCAGGTACAGCGAGTCGCGCAGGTTGCCGCCACCGTGAGGCGTGTCCTCCAGAGTGCACAGCACGCCGTAGTAGTCAGCGGCGCCGGACAGCGAGGCGAAGATCTTCTTGCCCCGGACGTGGTAGCCGCCCCTGGCTCCCGCGGCGCGGTTGGCCAGCGTGCCCCAAGGGGCCTTGCCCGCCGCGGCAGCGCCACCTTCGGAGAAGGGCTGCGAGTAGATCTTGCCCTCGTCGATCACGCGCGCGTAGTGCAGCGCGCGGATGCGTTCGTGGTCGGCACGCTGCGCCGCGCTCATGTCCAGCGTGTCGGCAATGAAGCCCGACCACATCGTCGAGCTGACATGCATGTTGAACGACAGCGCGGTCGAGCCGCAATGGCGTCCGAGTTCGGCGGCGACCATCACATAGGTGGCGAAGTCCGCACCCATCCCACCGTAGGCCTTGGGCACGCAGATGCCGAGCAGGCCGGCCTTGCTCAAGTCGTCGTAGTTTTCAAAGGGGAAACTGGCCTCGCGGTCCCAGCGTGCGGCGCGCGGTGCGAACTTGTCTTTGCCGAGTTCGGCCGCCAATGCGATCAGCTCGCGCTGCTGCGCCGTCAGGACGGCGGGGTTGCCTGCGATGTGCGGAACGCCCAGATCTTTCATGACGGATCCCGATTCAGAAGCGGCGCTGCAGGAAGTCAACCAACGCACTGTTGAACAGTGCGGGCGACTCCATGTTGGCGAGGTGGCCGACCTTGGGTAGGCACATGAACTCGGCCCCGGCGATGCGCGACGCCATTTGCCGCATCATGGCCGCGGGCGCATTCCGATCATGCTCGCCGGCCAGGCACAAGACCGGCAGCCGCAGGTCGCCCAGCCCCTCACGCCGGTCGAATCCGACGATGGCTTGCAGGGCGCGGCGGTAGGTGGCCTCGGGCACGGACGACATCAGGACCGCGGCACGCGCCACCGCGTCGTGCGGCGCTGTCGGCGAGCCCATCCCCAGCACCAGTCCCGGCGCCAGGCGGGCCATGCCACGACCGGCGTCGAGCGGCTCCAGTCGCTGGGCCAGGAACTCGCTCTGCCAGGCGCCGCCGGCCTTGCCGAAAGACGGCGAAGTGGCGCTCAGCACCAGCGCGTCAACCCGGTCGGGCGAGTTCACCATCAACTCCTGCGCGACCATGCCGCCCATGCTGTGACCGACCAGCGCGCAGCGCGAGTCACCCAGCGAGTCGATCAACGACACCACGGCGGCCGCCAAGCCGGCCATGTCGTAGGGCGCAATCGACAGCGAATCGCCATACCCCGGCAGGTCGGGCGCGATGGCCAGGTAGCCGGCTTCGGCCAGCGCAAGGCCGGTGCCTGAGATCGTGTCGCCCCAGGCTTCGCGGCCGCCGCCAACACCGTGCAGCAGGACGACTGCGCGCTTGCCCTGACCCCAGCGCAGGTGCGCCAGCGGCGCGTTGTAGACGAAGGTCGCGGCGCTCATCAGTCAACCTCCGCGCTTCGCGCTGCGGTGTGGCGCTTGGGGCGGCCCGGCGCGCTCATCAGGCAACCTCCGCGCTTCGCGCTGCGGTGTGGCGCTTGGGACGGTCCGGCGCGCTCATCAGGCAACCTCCGCGCTTCGCGCTGCGGTGTGGCGCTTGGGGCGGCCCGGCGCGCTCACAGCAGCACCCCGTCGCGGACGACGGCTTGGCCGTCGAGTTCGACCGTGCAGTGGCGCAGCGGCAGGTCGAAGTGGCCCAGCGTGTGGCGGCCGGCGACTTCGTTGGCCCCCGTGGAGAACAGGAAGTTGCCGGCAAAGGCTCGCAACTCGGTACCGTTGCAGTCGGCCTTGTCGTAGAACGTCATCGCATCCCAGCGTGCGCGGCGGTTCAGACCCCAGCCCAGATGCGACACCGCATAGGCCGCGCGCTCGCCCCAGGCCGCGAAGTAGCCGCGCATCAGGTCGGCGTCAGGCGAGTCGCCGATCACATCCGTGACATGGTCATCGCAGATCTGCAATCGCACTTCGTCGGCCAGGTAGCGCTTGAAGGTCAGATTGACGTCGCCGCAGCCGAGCACCAGGCTGCCGTTGACGCGGCCCGCTGCCGGGAAGGCCAGCACCAGGCCGCCGGGCCAATGGGTCAGCGTGCCGGGTTTGGCTGTAAATCCCCAGACGCCGCCGATGCGCGCGCCGGCCAGATCGACCGTCAGATCGGTGCCGGCGGTCGAGCGTATGCGCATGCGGCTGGCGGCCTTCAAGCGCCGCATGGCCTCACGCACCTCGGCTTCGTCGTCGGCCTGCGGCAGACAGCGTTCGAGGATCTCCGGGTGCTCGTTGCTGACCACCAGCACGCGTGCGCCGCCGGCCAGGATCTGCGGCAGCTCGGCAGCATGCTGCAGGCCCTCGACCGTGCAGTCCACGACCAGCGTGCACTGCGCCAACGCTTGCACGACGGCTGGCTGGCCCGCAAGGACTGCCGTGGCACCGGTTGAGCGCACCGGCACCGGGGCCGACAACGCGGGCGTCGGCACGGTGACCTCGAAGTGCCGCGCACCGATCTGCTGCAAGGCCAGCACAGCCAGTTGCGGCAGCACCGGCCGTGACCGCGACTCGGCCAGCACCGCGCAGGCGTCGCCCGGCCGCACGCCGCACAACAGCAGGACCTTGACGAATGCCGCGATCCACGGGCCCTCGATCGGCGCGGCCATCACATGATTTCTCCGAGCAGGTGGTAGCGCCCCGCGTGGTACACGAGTGGTGGCACAGCCTGCGGACGTGCCACCAGCACACGGCCAATGAAGAGGCGGTGATCGCCGGCGGTCTGGCTCGATGCACGCTCGCACTCGAGGGTCACCGCGCTGCCGCCCAACAGTGGCACGCCGCCTGCGCCTTCACCCCACAGGCCGTCGTCGAACTTGCCCGGCAGGGCCGAAGCAAAACGGCGCGACACCTCAACCTGCGCTTCGGCGAGCACATTGACTGCGAAATGCGTGGCCGCGTCGAATGCCGCCAAACTTGGGCTGGCCAAGCGCAGCGACCACAACACCAAGGGGGGGGTCAGCGACAGCGCGTTGAACGAATTGACGGTCAGCCCGACCGGCTGGCCCGCGGCGTCGCGGCAGGTGACGATGGTCACGCCGGTGGCAAAACCGCCCAGGGCCGCGCGCAGTGCACGCGTCTCCTGCGCTTGCGGGTCGTCGTCAGTCATGTCCGCCGCACTATACGGGGGCGGTTCGGGGCGCGGCTACACGCAGGCACCGCCGGACTCAGGGGGTCAGAAACCTGATCGTCGCCGCAGCCGGCGCCGACAAACACGGCGATCAGCGCGGGTGCCAACGGTACGCCGGTCATGCCGCGTTGCCGCTCTTCAAGCCCCAGCGTTCGAGCGCGGCGTCGTCCGCGACCCGGGCATCAACCCACTCGGCCGTGCCGTCGGGCCGCTGCTCCTTCTTCCAGAACGGCGCCTGCGTCTTCAGGTAGTCCATCAGGAACTGGCAGGCCGCGAAGGCATCGCCGCGGTGCGCCGACGTGACGACGACGAGCACGATCTGGTCCAACGGCGCCAGCGCGCCGACACGGTGAATGACCCGCGCGGCGCGGATCTTGAACCGCTCGTGCGCCACATCGATCATGGCCTCGATCGCGCGCTCGGTCATGCCCGGGTAATGCTCAAGCTCCATGCCGGTGGTGTCGGCAGGTCCGTCGCCTGCGCTGCGGTCGCGCACGGTGCCGATGAACGCGGCAACCGCGCCGACCGATGGGTCGCCGGCCCGCAGCTCGGCCACGTCACGGCCGACGTCGAAGTCTTCGTGCTGGATGCGAACGCGCGGCATGTTCATGCTCAGCCGCCGGTCACCGGAGGGAAGAACGCCACCTCCGCGCCATCTTCGAGCTGAGTGTTCTCGTCGACGAGCACCTGGTTCAGCGCGCAACGCAGCGCACGGCCGCGGCGCAGCGCGTCGGCGTGGCGCGGGCTGGTGGCGATAAGCTGGTCGCGCAACGCGCCGAGCGTGGCGCCCTCGCCGAGTTGCACCGCCTCCTGCGCGCCCAACGCCTCGCGCAATGCAGCGAAGTAGCGGACCGTGACTTTCATTCAACTGCCGATCAAGGCTGCGAGCGGGAGATAGGCCACCACGTCGCCCTGCGAGATGGCCTGACCCGGCGGGTTGTCGACCAGGCCGTCGGCCCACACCGCCGAGGTCAACACAGCCGAACTCTGGTTCGGGAACAGCTCGAGCCCGCCCGCGCCATTGCGCCGCACGCGCAGGAACTCGCGCCGCCGGTCCGGCCGCGGCCAATCGAAGTGCGCCACCATCTGCAGCGCTGCTGGCAGCGAGGCGGGCAAGCCCTGCAGGGCACGCAGCACCGGCGCGACGGCGATGAGGAAGGTCACAAAGCCCGACACCGGGTTGCCTGGCAGACCGATGAACAGCGCCTCACCGCCCCCGTCGCGACGCACCGCCCCATACGCCAGCGGCTTGCCCGGCTTGATCGCCACCTGCCACAGCTCGACGCGCCCCTCGGCCGCGACCGCCGGCCGGATATGGTCTTCGTCGCCGACCGAGACGCCGCCGGAGCTGAGGATCAGGTCGTGCATGGCCGCCGCACCGCGCAGCGCCTCGCGCGTGGCATCGAGCCTGTCGGGCACGATGCCCAGATCCGTGACATCGCAACCGGCCGCCTGCAACAGGCCGCGCAGTGTGAAGCGATTGGAGTTGTAGATGACGCCCGGCGGCAGCCGCTCGGGCGGCACTGCACCGGGCATCACCAACTCGTCACCGGTGGAAAAGAGAGCCACGCGCGGTCGGCGGCAGACTGCCAGGCTCGCCGCACCCACGCCGGCCGCGAGCCCAAGCGCCTGCGGTGTCAGGCGCGTACCGCGCGCGAGCACTGTGGCGCCGGCGCGCACATCGTCACCGCGGCGGCGGATCCATTGCCCGGCCTGCGGCATGGCGTTGACACGAACGCCGCCGTCGAATGCTTCGCACTGCTCCTGCATCACGATGGCATCCGCGCCAGCGGGCACCTGGGCACCGGTGAAGATGCGTGCCGCGCTGCCCGCGGCCAGCGGCGCACCGACGCTGCCGGCGGCAATGCGCTGGCTGACCGGCAACATGCGGCCCGCAAGCGGCACGTCGGCCACGCGCAACGCATAACCGTCCATCGCCGTGTTGTCGGCGGGCGGCACGTCGATTGTCGAGACCACGTCGGCCGCGAGCACGCGGCCCAGGGCATCGAAAGTGGCGATTGTTTCCGTCTCACCGATACCCGCGTTGGCGGCGCCCGCGACCAGCCGCACCAGCGCCTCATCCAGGCTCAGCATCGGCGCGCGGGTTTCAGACATGGCTCTCGAGGTAGCGCTTGACCGCGTTCGCGTCGGCAGGCAGCACGACAAAGCGTTTGGGTAGGTCCTCGATGCCGTCGAATCCCGGCGGCCGGCCGGGCTCGCGGCCCAGCGCTTCGCAAATCGTCGCCGCGAACTTGGCCGGAAGCGCCGTTTCGAGCACCAACAGGGACTGGCCCGCCGGCCGGTGTTCGCGGCCGACCTTAAGGCCATCGGCGGTGTGCGGGTCAATGACGACATCGAATCGCTGCCAGGTGTCACGGATTGTCGCCACGCGGTCCGCATGGCTGCTCTTGCCGGAGAAAAATCCATCGCTGGCGATGCGATCAAATTCCTCGGCAGTCAGGGTGAAAAATCCACGCTCCTGCAACGCGACTCCGAAGAGCTGGCGCACGCGCGCGCTGTCACGGTCGAGCAGATCGAACGCGAAGCGCTCGAAGTTGCTGGCCTTGCTGATGTCCATCGACGGGCTCGAGGTCTCGTGGGTTTCGGCGCTGGTTCGCGGGCGGTAGTTGCCGCTGCGGAAGAACTCATCGAGTACGTCGTTCTCGTTGGTGGCGCAGACCAGGCGGTCGATCGGCAGTCCCATCCTGCGAGCGACGTGACCGGCACAGATGTTGCCGAAGTTGCCGGTCGGCACGGCGAAGCTGACCTGCGGCAGTTCCGATTGCCCTGAGCTTGTCGAAGGGCGCGTGGCCTGAAAGTAGCCGGCGAAGTAGTACACGACCTGGGCCAGCAGGCGCGCCCAGTTGATCGAATTCACCGTTCCGATATGCAGCGCGCGCTTGAAGGCCATGTCGCCGCTGACCGCCTTGACGATGTCCTGGCAATCGTCGAACACGCCCTCGATGGCCAAGTTGTGGATATTGGCGTCCTGCAGGCTGAACATCTGCGCCTGCTGAAACGGGCTCATGCGCCCCTTCGGGCTGAGCATGAAGACATTGATGCCGCGCTTGCCGCGCATCGCATGCTCCGCCGCACTGCCGGTATCGCCCGAGGTCGCGCCAAGGATGTTCAGCGTCTGCCCGCGGCGTGCGAGTTCGTACTCGAACAGCGCCCCGAGCAGCTGCATCGCCAGGTCCTTGAAGGCCAGCGTCGGGCCGTTGGACAGCGCTTGCAGCGACACACCGGCTTCGAGCGGCTTGAGCGGCACGATGGCGTCGCTGCCAAACACAGCCGCGGTGTAGGTCTTGCGGCACAGCGCGCGCAGGTCGTCGGCCGGGATGTCGTCGATGTAGAGCGACAGGATCTCGTACGCCAGGTCGGCGTAGGGCAGGCCGCGCCAGCGCGCCAGCGTGGCGGCATCGACCTGCGGGTAGTGCGTCGGCAGGTACAGCCCGCCGTCGGGGGCCAGGCCTTCCAGCAGGATGTCGCAAAAGGCCCGCTCGGTGCTGTCGCCGCGGGTGCTGAGGTACCTCACGCCAGCTCTTCCTTGCGTATCGACACGATCGGCGCCAGCACAGTCGGCAGCGCCTGCATCAGCGCCAGCGCCTGGCGCATGCGGCCCTCGACGGTGTCGTGGGTCAGGATGATAAGGTCGGTCTGGCGCTCGCCTTCGGCCGACTCGCGCTGCAGGACGGCGTCGATCGAGATACCGTGCTCGGCCAGGATGGTGGTGATTTTCGACAGCACGCCGGCTTCGTCGGCGACCACCAGGCGCAGGTAGAACGCGGTCACGACCTGCTCGATGGCCAGGATCGGCGTGTCGGCCATCGCGTCGGGCTGGAACGCCAGGTGCGGCACGCGGTGGTCGGGGTCGGCGGTGGCCAGGCGGGTGATATCGACCAGGTCAGCGACCACGGCGCTGGCGGTCGGTTCGGCGCCCGCGCCCTTGCCGTAGTACAGCGTGGTGCCGACCGCGTCGCCCTGCACCATTACCGCGTTCATTGCGCCTTCGACGTTGGCGATCAGGCGCTTGGCGGGCACCAGGGTCGGGTGCACGCGCAGCTCGATGCCGTGATCCCTGCGTTTGGTGATGCCGAGCAGCTTGATGCGGTAGCCGAGCTGCTCGGCGTAGCGGATGTCGATGCCCTGTAGTGTGCTGATGCCCTCGACATGCGCCTTGTCGAACTGCACCGGCACGCCAAAGGCGATCGCACTCATGATCGTGACCTTGTGCGCGGCGTCGACGCCTTCGATGTCGAAGCTCGGGTCGGCCTCGGCGTAGCCCAGGCGCTGGGCTTCCTTGAGCACGACCTCGAAGTCCAGGCCCTTGGCACGCATTTCGCTGAGGATGAAGTTGGTGGTGCCGTTGATGATCCCGGCCACCCATTCGATGCGGTTGGCCGTCAGCCCTTCGCGCAATGCCTTGATGATCGGGATGCCGCCGGCCACCGCGGCCTCGAAGGCCACCATCACGCCGCGCTCGTGCGCCGCGGCAAAGATCTCGTTGCCATGAACCGCCAGCAGCGCCTTGTTGGCGGTGACGACATGCTTGCCCTGGGCAATGGCCTGCAGCACCAGGGTGCGTGCGACGGTGGTGCCCCCAATCAGTTCGACGACGATGTTGATGCCCGGGTTGGCGATCACGAGGTTCGCATCAGCAACGACCTCAACCTGGTCGCCAACGATCGCCTTGGCGCGCACGATGTCGAGATCGGCAACCATGGTGACCTGAATGCCACGGCCGGCGCGACGGCGAATTTCCTGCTGATTGCGCACCAGCACACTGAAGGTGCCCGCACCGACCGTGCCGATGCCCAGCAAGCCGACCTGGATCGGATTCAAGCTCGTCGAGTTGTTCACGTGTGATGCCGTTTGCGGTAGAGGTCGAGAAAGCGTGCGATGCGTCCGATCGCCTCGCTCAGGTCGTCGGAATTGGGCAGGAAGACGATGCGAAAGTGCTCGTTGTCGGGCACGTTGAAACCCGAGCCCTGGACGATCAACACCTTCTCTTCGGCCAGCAACTCGTAGGCGAATTGCTGGTCATCCTCGATTGGGTACAGCTTGGGGTCCAGGCGCGGGAACATGTACAGCGCGGCCTTGGGCTTGACCACGCTGACGCCGGGGATCTGGCTCAGCAGCTCGTAGGCCAGATCGCGTTGGCGGCACAGCCGCCCGGTCGGCGCGACCAGGTCCTTGATGCTCTGGTAGCCGCCGAGCGCGGTCTGGATCGCCAGCTGCCCCGGTGTGTTGGCGCACAGCCGCATCGAAGCCAGCATGTTCAGGCCCTCGATGTAGTCCTTGGCATGGCGCTTGTCGCCCGAGACCACCATCCAGCCGGCGCGGTAGCCGCAGGAGCGGTAGTTCTTGCTCAGGCCGTTGAAGGTCACGAACAGCACGTCATCGGCCAGCGAGGCGATGCTGGTGTGGGTGTGGCCGTCGTACAGCGTCTTGTCGTAGATCTCGTCGGCAAAGACGATCAGCTGATGCTGGCGGGCGATCTCCACGATGCCCTGCAGCACCTCGTCGGGGTAGAGCGCACCGGTCGGGTTGTTCGGGTTGATAACGACAATTGCCTTGGTGTTCGGCGTCACCCGTTTGCGGATGTCCTCGAGGTCGGGCAGCCAGCCCGAAGCCTCGTCACAGCGGTAGTGCACCGGTGTGCCGCCCGACAGCGACACGACGGCCGTGTAAAGCGGGTAGTCGGGCGACGGGATCAGCACCTCGTCGCCGCCGTCGAGCAGCGCGTTCATGCTGATCGCAATCAGCTCTGAGGCCCCATTGCCCAGGTAGACGTCGTCCACAGTCACGCCGGCGACCCGCTTCTCCTGCGTGTAATGCACCACCGCCTTGCGCGGCGCGAACAGGCCCTTGCTGTCGGTGTAGCCGGCCGCATGCGGCACGTTGCGGATCATGTCCTGCACGATCTCGTCGGGCGGCTCCAAGCCGAACGCGGCGATATTGCCGATGTTGAGCTTGATGATCTTGTGGCCCTCGTCCTCCATCTGGCGGGCCTTGTCGAGCACCGGGCCGCGGATGTCGTAGCCGACCTTGGCCAGCTTGGCGGATTTGGTGATGGGCTTCAAGGCGCAGCGCTCTGAAAAACAGGAACTTAGAATTATCCACGCATGAAGTTTCAGCCCGACAGCCTCGCCGGCACCAACACAATCTCGCGCCACGAGCCGGGTGCCGTGTGGGTCAATGGGCTGCGCTGGGCGAACAGCCTGCTGGTGCCCTGGCGCGGCGATGTGCTCACCTGGCCGCTCGACGCCCTCAACGCGCTGGCACCTGGCCACTTCGAGCAGGTGCTGGCGCTCAAACCCGAGCTGGTCATCTTCGGAAGCGGCCAACGCTTGAGCTTTGTGGCCCCGGCGCTCTACCGCTGCCTGATCGACGCCCGCATCGGCGTCGAGACCATGGACACCGCGGCGGCCTGCCGCACCTACAACGTGCTCGCCAGCGAAGGCCGCTCGGTGGTTGCCGCCCTGCTCGTGGCAAGCGGCCCCTAAACGCAAGGGCCGTGCCAGCGCCCTTATAATCACGGGCTGCACCTGCCGCCGCAGCTTACTTCTGGAACACGACGCCACACATGACGCCAGCCCTCAACAAAGCCCTGCCGGAATTTGAAGCGCTCGCCACCAGCGGCGTGAAGATCTCACCGCAGACCTTCCACAGCCAGGCAGTAGTGCTGTACTTCTATCCGAAAGACAACACCCCGGGCTGCACCACTGAAGCGATGCAGTTCCGTGACCGGCACAAAGACTTCGTCAAGGCCGGCGCCCTGGTACTGGGCGTGTCGCGTGACAACATGGCCTCGCACGAAAAGTTCAAGCAGAACCTCGAACTGCCCTTCGAGTTGATTGCCGACACCGAAGAAAAGCTTTGCCACATGTTCGGTGTGGTCAAGAACAAGATCATGTACGGCAAGAAGGTCAAGGGCATCGAGCGCAGCACCTTCTTGATTGACGCCGAAGGCGTGCTGCGCGGTGAGTGGCGCGGTATCAAGGTCGCCGGCCATGTCGATGAGGTCCTGAAGGCCGTCAAGCTGCTCAAGAAAGCCGCCTGAACCGCCAACAAATTCGGGGATCTCCCCTGTTGCTTGTCACCTACAGCTTACTGGCGCTGACCGCGCCAGTCGCATAATGCGGCCATGCCCGTGAGACGAGAAGCGACGCGCAACCCCTGAAAGCCGCACAGGCGACTGTGCGGCTTTTTTGTTTTCGACCGACCCACTTCAGCCCCAATCCTCGCAATGCCCCTGCCCAAGCCCCCCGCACGCAAAGCCGCCCTCCTCGCCCCCGCCGACTTCGAAGCCCAGGCCGCGCCCAAATCAGCCACCCGGTCCAGCCAATCGCACGCCACTGCTGAGCCGGCAGTTGGCGTGCTTGACCTGTACGACAGCGCTGCCGCAGTCGCTGCGCCGAAGTTGCCGCTACCGATGCCCCGGGCCAGTGCGCCGCTGCGCGCCCCGGTGGCACAGATCAAGCCGCGCAAGCCACGGGGCACCGGCCCAGCCAAGCTGTTTGTGCTCGACACCAACGTGCTGATGCACGACCCGACCTGCCTGTTCCGCTTCGATGAGCACGACATCTTCCTGCCGATGATCACGCTCGAAGAACTCGACGGCCACAAGAAGGGCATGAGCGAGGTCGCGCGCAATGTGCGCCAGGTCAGCCGCGACCTGGACGCGCTGGCCGCCGATGGTCTGCGTGACCCCAAGGAAGGTATTGCGCTGTCCAAGACCGGCCGCCGCGAGGCCGGTGGCAAGCTGTACTTCCAGACCACGCTTCTCGACGTGAAGTTGCCCGCCGGACTTCCGCAGGGCAAGGCCGACAACCAGATCCTGGGCGTGGTCATGAGCCTGCGCGAGCAACTTCCAGCGCGCGACGTCGTGCTGGTGTCCAAGGACATCAACATGCGCGTCAAGGCGCGCGCCCTGGGCTTGCCCGCCGAGGACTACTTCAACGACAAGACCCTCGAAGACGGTGACCTGCTCTACACCGGCGTGCTGCCGCTGCCGGCTGATTTCTGGGAGCGCCACGGCAAAACGATGGAGAGCTGGCAGCAGGGTGGCCACACCTTCTACCGCATCGCCGGACCGATGGTGCCGGTGTTGATGGTCAACCAGTTCGTCTACCTCGAAACCCCCGGCGCGGCGCCGCTGTATGCGCGCGTCACCGAGATCACCGGCAAGACCGCGGTGCTGAAGACGCTGAAGGAGTACACCCACCAGAAGAACGCCGTGTGGGGCGTGACCGCGCGCAACCGCGAGCAGAACTTTGCGCTCAACCTGCTGATGGACCCGGAGTGCGATTTCATCACCCTGACCGGCACGGCAGGCACCGGAAAGACGCTGATGACCCTGGCCGCCGGCCTGGCCCAGGTGATGGACGACCGCCGCTACAGCGAGATCATCGTCACCCGTGTCACCGTGCCAGTGGGCGAGGACATCGGTTTCCTGCCCGGCACCGAAGAGGAAAAGATGGGGCCGTGGATGGGTGCGCTGGACGACAACCTGGAGGTGTTGTCGCGCAGCGACGCCGGCGCCGGTGAATGGGGCCGCGCCGCGACCAACGACCTGGTGCGCAGCAAGATCAAGATCAAGAGCCTGAACTTCATGCGCGGGCGCACGTTCCTGAACAAGTTCCTGCTCATCGACGAGGCGCAGAACCTGACGCCCAAGCAGATGAAGACGCTGATCACGCGCGCCGGCCCCGGCACCAAGATCGTCTGCCTGGGCAATCTGGCGCAGATCGACACACCCTACCTGACCGAAGGCAGCTCGGGCCTGACCTATGCCGTCGACCGCTTCAAGGGCTGGCCACATGGCGGCCATGTGACGCTGGCGCGCGGTGAGCGCTCCAGGTTGGCGGACTTCGCCAGCGAAATCCTGTAGCGCGCGCGGCCCGCAAACCCCGGGCGAGCGCTACTTGCGCGCCTGCGCCAGCGCCTTCCTCGGGTCCATCAGGTTGCGGCGGCCATCGGCCGTGCGTTCGGCCGTGCCAACAATGATGCGGATCAGGTCGGCGGGCTTGAGTGCCGGATTGACTGCCAGCAGCTTGGCGGCCAATCCTGCCACCTGGGGCGAAGCCATCGAGGTCCCGGAAAGCGCCACACGCGTGCCGCCCGGCAGGAAGCTCTCGACCTGGTAGCCATTGGCGTGCACTTTGACGGTGGGGCCGTAGCTGGTGAAGCCCGCTTCGTCGCCAGCCAGGTCGACAGCGCCCACCGTCAGCAGATTCGGTAGCACGATCGATGCCGGGATGTCCTCGACGAAGCTGGCATCGTCGCCACTGTTGCCCGCGGCCGTCACGAAAAGTATCCCCGGTGCGCTGGCGAACGCCTTGGTCAAGGCCTTGCGCCCAATGTCGTAGTAGCCGCGTGCCAGGGCCTTGCGAGCTTCCGGCGTCTTGCCGATCCCGCACTGCTCGAGCTGGTTTTCGATGCCCTTCACGTCACCGCCCCAACTCATGTTGACGACGCGCGCGCCATGGCGCTTGAAGAAGTCCACAGTGGCCTGCGCGGCGCGCGCCTCGCGCAGCGCGAACTCGCGACTCGGGCAGGGGTCGGGCTTGAGGGTGTGTTGAAACTCGATGCGGCCGACAATCAGGCGCGCATGCGGATTGCCTGCCAGGGTGATGCCAGCCACATGCGTGCCATGCTCGTAGCTGCCCGCGAGGCCTATCTCCTCGATCGCCTCTTTGTACTTTTCGGGTGCCAGGCCCGACAGGAATGACTTGACCTCGCTGGCCTCCGCGCTGTCGATGTTGGACTGCAGATCGGAGAAGCCCTTGGTCCGCGCCGTCATCAGCGGCAAGCGGGCCCGCAGGTCTGGCGGGATCGGCATCAACTCCCCCGTGGCCTGCCGGCTGTACTTGTCAAATGCGATCACGAGCGGCGATCCGGTCTTGCCGCGCAACACCTGCCGCCCGAAGAGCGCGGTATCGACGCCGCTGTCCCATACCGCGACGCTCACGCGTGCCTTGCCCTCGCTCGCCTTCAAGGCCACATCGCGCGCAGCCCAGATGTCGACCTTGGCCACCTGGTTCGCAGCCAAGTAGGTGCTGAACACATCGATGAACGTCTGCTTCAGTGGCAGTTGCGCCAGCAGTCGAAAGCGGGCGCCGATCAGGCCGGGCGCAAAGTCGGAGCTGAGCATGCCGCTCTGGTCGACGATCGGCTGCATCACCTCGCGAATGCGCCCCAGGATCAACGCTTCGCCGATCAACTCGGCACCCATCTTGACCTCGCGCACGTCGTTGGCGATCACGGTGAAGGGCATACCTGCGAGTTCGCCGGTCAAGGTGTCGGCGACGGCTTTGCGATAGGCCTCGCTGTTCAGTGGGTGAGCCTTTGCGGCCATGGCCATCGCGCGCAGCCGCAGGCCCGACATCAGCTTGTCGGCTGGCTTGTCCTCCAAGGCCCTGGCTTCTTCGAGCCGGGTCAGCGTGCGGTCGTGCTGGCCATCGAGGAAGTCGACGATTGCCAATTGCGTGATGAGGCCGCGCAAGGTGGCGCGATCTGGAATCTCATAACCGGCGATCACGGATTCCGTGTCTCGCCGGACCGCCGTCACGAACGGCGCGAACTTCGCGGCGTCGCGGACAACGTCCTCGAGTTTGCCCTCGACCTTGTAGCTGAAACGAGGTAGATCGGCCGCTTTCTCGATGCGCGGCTTGGCGACGGGCTGCGCCGACGCCACCACCACGGTCACGACCATGAGCGCGGCAGCGACCGCACGAATCAACAGGGTGCGCGACATGCAGGACTTTCAACGAGTGCAACGGTCGGCATTCTGCAATGCCGCACGATGGCACACCGCAATCTCGCGACGAACTGCGTTTTCCTGGCCTCAGGTGGCGAAGAGATCACGCACCTGCTGCAGCGCGGCCGGGTCTTCGATTGTCGTCAGGTCGCCAGGGTCGCGCCCTTCGCACACCGCCTGGATCGCGCGGCGCAATAACTTGCCCGAACGCGTCTTGGGAAGCACGCTGACGAAGTGCACGCGCGCGGGCCGGGCGACGGCGCCGAGCTGATCGTTGACAAGTTTCATGATCTCGCCTTCGTGCTTGAGCGCATCGGCGGCGGTCGCGGCCTTCGAAGGATCCTTCAGGATCGCGAAGGCCATGGCAACCTGGCCCTTCAGCGCGTCGGCGACGCCGACGACCGCGACCTCGGCCACGTTGGGATGGCTGGAGATGCTCTCCTCGATCTCGCGCGTGCCCAGGCGATGGCCGGCCACGTTGATTACGTCGTCGGTGCGGCCGAGGATGAAGAAATAGCCGTCGGCGTCGCGGATGCCCCAGTCGAAGGTGGAATAGACCTGCTGGCCGGGAATGCTGTCCCAATAGGTGCTGACGAAGCGCGCGTCGTCGCGCCACAGCGTCTGCATGCAGCCCGGCGGCAGCGGGCCCGCAATGGCGACCACGCCCTTCTGGTTCGCGCCCTTCAATTCTTCGCCGGTGTGCTCGTCGAGCAGCTTGACGTCGTAGCCATAGACCGCCTTGCCGGGCGAGCCGAACTTGCTGGCGGTGCGCTCGATGCCGTTGCACAGGCTCAGGATCGGCCAGCCGGTTTCGGTCTGCCAGTAGTTGTCGACGATCGGCTTGCCCAGCGCATCGGCAATCCACTGCGCGGTGGTCTCGTCGAGCGGCTCGCCGGCCAGGAACAGCGCGCGCAGCGACGACAGATCGTGGCGTTTGAGCGCGGCCGGGTCCTGTTTCTTCAGGACGCGCACGGCGGTCGGCGCACTGAACATCACTGACACCCGGTACTTTTCGACCAGGCTCCACCAGATCGCCGCGTCGGGTCGGATCGGCAGGCCTTCGTAAAGGATGGTCGCCATGCCCGCGATCAACGGGCCGTAGACGATGTAGCTGTGACCGACCACCCAGCCGATGTCACTGGTCGAGAAATAGGTTTCACCAGCCTGACCGCAGAAGATGTGCTTCATGCTCGCGGCCAACGCCACCGCGTAGCCGCCGGTATCGCGCTGCACGCCCTTGGGTTTGCCGGTGGTACCCGAGGTGTAGAGTGTGTAGCTCGGATGCGTCGCCTCGACCCAGGCGCAGGGCACTTGGGTGCCGTGGTGCTGCTCGCGCAACGCGGCGTAATCGACGTCGCGGCCGTCGACGCGGGCCATCGGTGCCAGACCGCGATCGACCAGCAGCACCTTGGCCGGCTTGTGCGATGCGATCCGGATCGCCTCGTCGAGCAACGGCTTGTAGGCCATCACCTTGCCGGCACGACTTCCCGCATCGGCACTGACGATGACCTTCGGCTCGGCGTCGTCGACGCGGCTGGCCAGGCTGACGCTGGCGAAACCGCCAAACACGACCGAGTGGATCGCGCCGATGCGTGCGCAAGCCAGCATGGCAAACACCGCCTCGGGCACCATCGGCATGTAGATGAGCACGCGGTCGCCGGACTGCACCCCCAGCGAGAGCAGCGCCGCGGCCATGCGCTGCACCTCATCGTGCAACTCGGCAAACGAGTAGGTCTTCTCCTGGCCAACCTCGGTCGAGACCCAGATCAGCGCGTTCTGGTTGGCGCGCTGCGCCAGATGGCGATCGACCGCGTTGTGGCACAGGTTGGTGGTGCCACCGACGAACCAGCGCGCGAAGGGTGGCTGGCTGTAGTCGCAGACCTGGGTGAACGGACGCTGCCAGTCGATCAACTGCGCCTGCTCGGCCCAGAAGGCGTCACGGTCGTCGATCGAGCGGCGATAGAAGTCGGCATAGGTCATCAGGATTGCCTGCAGCGGTTGCTTCTCGTTCAGTCGATGCGCACGACCAGGCGCCCGCGCACGCGGCCCGCGATCAGGTCCTGCGCACGAGCCGGGGCGTCCGCCAAAGTGATTTCTTCGGTCATGCGTTCGAGCAACGCGACATCGAGGTCGCTGGCCAGCCGACGCCAGGCTTCCTCGCGACGGGCCAGCGGCGCCATCACGCTGTCCACGCCTGCCAGGGTGACCCCGCGCAGGATGAAGGGCATGACGGTCGCGGGCAAATCCGCGCCCTGCGCAAGCCCGCAGGCCGCGACTACACCGCCGTAGCGTGTCTGGGCCAGCGCATTGACCAGCGTGTGGCTGCCCACCGCGTCGACCGCTGCCGCCCAGCGCTCGCGTTGCAGTGGCTTGCCGGGCGCGGACAGCGTGGCGCGGTCAATGACTTCGGCCGCGCCGAGCGCGCTCAGGTAATCGGCCTCACTGGCCTTGCCGGTGGCCGCAACCACGCGGTGGCCCAAGCTCGCCAGCAGCGCCACCGCAACGCTGCCGACACCCCCGGTGGCCCCCGTGACCAGCACGTCGCCATTACCCGGCGTGACGCCATGTCGCTCGAGCGCCAGCACACACAGCATCGCCGTGTAGCCCGCCGTGCCAATGGCCATCGCCTGCCGTGGTGTGAAGGCCGAAGGCAGCCGCACCAGGCCGTCGCCAGCCAGCACCGCGCGTGCGGCCAGGCAGCCCCAGCGCGTCTCACCGACACCCCAGCCGTTGTGAACAACGCGGTCGCCTGGCTGCCAGCGCGGGTGGCGGCTTTCGATCACCGTGCCGACACCGTCGATGCCCGGCACCATCGGCCACTGGCGCACCACTGGGCCCTTGTTGGTCAGTGCCAGACCGTCCTTGTAGTTCAACGTCGAATACTCGACGGCGACGAGCACATCGCCTTCGGCCAACGCCGCCAAGCGCGCGTCTTCGAGCGCTTCTAGGCCCGCACGAAAGCCGGCTTCGTCTTTGTGCAACACGAGGGCTCTGAACATGTGACTAGTTTCCTTTGAAGTGGCAGCGATAGCGTGGCAGATTGCAGACGCCTGGACTGACGAGGGCCTGACAGATGGCCCACGAATGATCCTCGAACTCACCTGCAATAGAGACTACAAGTTGTTGAAATACAAGTGTTTTCTCATTTCATCCGTGCCCACATCGTGCTAGGCTGGCATTCATGATCGACGCGCCGGCCAACCAATGATCGACCCGTTGCCGCGCCACAGCGCGTGGTTGCTGGCAAGCCTGCTTGCCGCCGTCATGGGCTGCGCCTCTCCCGGGCCGCGGCTCGCACCGTTGAGTGCTGCGCCGATCGAACGCGGCGTCGGGCCCGCCGACGAGACGTTGTCCTACCGGCCCCACGGCCGAACTTCAGACCTGGTGGTCACGGCCATGAGCTTCCTCGGCAGGCCGTACCGCCACGGCGGTAGCAGCGCCGAGGAAGGTTTTGACTGCAGCGGTTTCACGCGCCACATATTCGGTTTGAGCCTGGGCGTGGCACTGCCACGCAGCGCTGACGACCAGGCCAGCGCGCGTGGCATGGTTCCAATTGAACTTGCCGAGTTGCGCCCAGGCGATCTGGTGTTCTTCAATACCCTCAAACGGACTTTTTCCCACGTCGGCATCTACATCGGCGAGGACCGGTTCATCCACTCGCCGCGCAGTGGCAGCGAGGTGCGCATCGAGAACATGCGCTACGCATATTGGGCGCAACGATTCACCGGGGCGCGCCGCGCGGCCGAACCCACCCAGGCCGGCCAAGCAACCCTGCTCGACACGACCCGCTGACGCACGCGGCACAATCGCCGCATGGGCGAAGCCTCGATCCCTCCGAACGTGATCCCGATTGCCGACCTGCGCTACCGCGCGGCGGTGCCGTCGATTCCCGCCACGCTGCAGCCGGCGAGCGGACTGCTCAGCGAC
>JANMSS010000179.1:0-9861 GCA_031389585.1 Burkholderiales bacterium
AGTTGTCGCTCATCGAGTCGCGTGTGAGTGCCGTAGCGAACAACATGGCGCCATAGGCCAGCTTGCCCCACAGGTAGCCCCAGATGTTGTCGGTCAAGACGGCGTCGGGCTCGAACAGGGCCAGGTCGCGGTGCATCTGGCCGGTGGGCTTCAACGGTTTCGATCCGTCCTGCTTTGCGCCGGGCGCCTCGCGCGCGGGCGCCCGCGCTTCGATCGCGGCCTTGGCCGAATTCAATCGCCACACCGCCAAAACCCACTCGGGCATTTACCGCGACCTGGCCGTGCGCAAGCGCCCCACCGAAATCGATCCGCAAATTGGCGTGATCGCCGAACTCGGCCGCGCCTCGGGCGTGGACACACCGGCGATTCGACGCCTCGTCGAACTGATCCACGAGATCGAGGACGGCCGGCGCGAGATGGCCTTCGCAACCTTCGAGCGCCTGATCGAGACCTGCGTTGCGGCACGGGCGGGTCGTGACGCCGCGCACGCGCGGGGGCCCCAGGACGCCCTCGAATGAGCAAGACCCCTGAACTGACCGGCAAGAGCGCGATCGTGACCGGCGCAGCCCATGGCTTCGGGCGCGCCATCTGCGTCGAGCTGGCCCAGCATGGCGCGCAGGTCTGGGCCCTGGACATCGTCGGCGACGAACTCGAGGACACGGCGCGCCAGTGCGTGCAAGCCGGCGGGCGCTGTCAGGCCCGCGTGATCGACATCACCGACGCCGATGCGGTGCAGGCCCTGGTCAATGAAGTCTGCCAAGCGCATGGACAGGTCGACATCCTGGTCAACAACGCCGGCGGCGTGCTGGGCCAGGTCGGCCAGCCGCTGGAGGCGGTCACGCCGGCGCAGTGGAATGCGATCCTGGCCGTCAACCTGAGCGCCGCGTTCCACCTCTGCCAGGCGGTGGCACCCGGCATGAAGGCGGCGCGCGCGGGCCGCATCGTCAACATCTCCAGCGGGGCCGGCTTAAGCATCAGCCTGACCGGCATCCAGGCCTATGCTGCCGCCAAGGCGGCCTTGATCAGCCTGACCCGCCAACTCGGGCACGAGTTGGGCGCGTGGGACATCACGGTGAACTGCATCGCTCCGGGCTTCGTGCGCTCCAACCCCAACACCGAGCGGCAGTGGCAAGCCTTGGGCCCGTCCGGACAACAGGCCTTGCTGAAGAACATTGCGCTCAGACGCCTGGGCACGGCGCAGGACATCGCCCATGGCGTGTTGTTCTTCGCCGGTGACCGTGCGGGCTGGATCAGCGGCCAGACGATCGCCATCGACGGTGGCAAGTAGGGCCGCGGCGGCAGGGCACTTCTACACTCGCCCCAGTCACTGCGCAGGGGGTGCTGAAGCTGAAGACGCCCTGGCACGACGGCACGGCACACCTGGTGATGTCGCCGCTGGAGTTCATGCAGCGGCTGGCTGCGCTGGTGCCGCAGTCAGCTTCGCGGCGGCGATTTCGTCCCTGTGAATGTCGCTGATAGGTCGTCTGTTGCCCACCATACGGTCGCAGCAAACAGCCGGTCCAGGCAAGATTGCTGAAGTTCAGTCGGCCCCGGTCGACCGCCCGTTCAAGCCGGGAGCCGCCTGCCCGTCTCGTACGCACAGGAACGACACGGAGCGCACCTGCACGCTGGCGGCCTCGAGAATGCGCGCATGTCCACCACTGCCGCGCCCAGCGCCACGCTCACCCGCGTCGCCTTCGCCACGCTGCTGCTGATCGCCTTCGTGATGGGCGCCAACCATGTCGCCGCGCGGGTGGCGTTCAACCACGGTGTAGACGTCGCCACTGCGGTAAGTTTTCGCAGCGTCATCACCGCCATCGTGGTCGGCCTGCTGCTCGTGCTCCAGCGCGTGCCGGTGCAACTTGGCGCGCGCCACCGGCGTGCGTTGCCGGCCATCGGCTTGCTGATCGGCGTGCAGAGCCTGTGCCTCTATGCGGCCGTGGCGCGTCTGCCGGTGGCGCTGGCGCTGCTGGCCTTCAACACATTCCCGCTGTGGACGGCCCTGTGGGCGCGCGTCGTCTACCAGCACCGACCCGAGCCGCGCGTCTTGCGCGCGATGCCCGTGATGCTGCTGGGGCTGGGGCTGGCGCTCGATGTGCTGGGTGCGGCTTCCGGCCTGGGCGTGGCCGGTCAATGGGGGCGCATCGGCAGCGGCGTGGCGTTTGCGCTGGCGGCGGCGTCCACCTTTGGCCTGGCCCTGGTGCTGACCCAGCACGAGGCCGGCGACCTGGACGGGCGCCTGCGCACCTTCACCACGTTGACACTGGCGGGCGTGATCGCATTGGGCGGCGTGGCCACGCAGGGCGGCTTTCACTTGCCGCACGCGCCCGCCGGCTGGTGGGGGCTGGCCGCGCTGACCTTCCTCTACGGCACCGGGTTCACGATCATGTTCACGGTGCTGCCGCGGCTGGGCGTGGTCGGCAACTCGGCGATCATGAACGTCGAGCCGGTTTTCGCGTTGGTGCTGGCGTGGGCACTGCTCGACCAGTCGATCGCGCCGGTGCAGGTGGGTGGCGGCCTGCTCGTGGTGGCCACCGTGATCTGGCTGGGCATGCGCAGGCGCTGAGCGGGCCCCGTCACGCCGCCGCGAACAGCGCGTCACTGACGCGCGCAGGGTTCTGGATCGTGCGCACGACATCGAACGCAACCTGCGCCTCGGGGTGGCGCCGGCGCAGCAAATTGAGCCATTGCTTCAGGCGTCCGGCGCGGTGCTTGGGCTGCACATGGGCGCCAATGCGCTGCCAGTACAGCATCACCAGCGGCAGCAGCGCGGCCCAGCTCAGTGCCGGCTCATGTGGGGCGCGGATGGCCAGCGCCAGGCCGGGGTCGGCGACCATGCCGCGGCCGAGCATCAGGGCGTCGCAGCCCGAGGCCTCGAGGCAGCGCCGCGCATCGTCGGCAGTCCAGATCTCGCCATTGGCCACCACGGGAATCGCCACCGCCTGGCGGATCTGCGCGATGTGCTCCCAGTACGCGGGCGGCCTGTAGCCATGCAGCTTGGTTCGCGCGTGCACCACCAGCTCACTGGCGCCGGCCTCGGCGATGGCGCGCGCGTTGTCGAGCATCAACGACTCATCGCGGTGGCCGAGGCGCATCTTGGCCGACACCGGCAGCGCGGCCGGCACCGCACGCCGCACCGCAGCCACGATCGCGCCCACCAGTTCGGGATCGTCCAGCAGCACCGCGCCGCCGCGGTGGCGGTTTACCGTGGGCGCCGGGCAACCGAAGTTGAGGTCGATGCCTTCGGCGCCGAGCGCGGCCAGCGCCGCCGCGTTGTCGGCCAGGCAGGCGGCGTCGGATCCGAGCAGCTGCGCACGCACCGGCGTGCCCGCGGCCGTGCGGCTGCCATGGGCCAGCTCGGGCATCAGGCGCAGGAACACGCGGTCGGGCAGCAGCTGGTCGGTGACGCGGATGAACTCGGAGACGCAGCGATCCACACCGCCGGCGCGCGTGAGCACATCGCGCAGGCTGTGGTCGAGCAGGCCTTCCATCGGTGCGAGCAGCAGCTTCATCGGCTTCCAGTGTAGGCAGCCGGCGGGTCACGGCCCCCCCCGGGCGATCAGTGGGGTGCGTCGCGCTCGTAGAGCTTGAGCAGTGCCGCGGCGTCGAGCTCGGCGTGGCCGAGACGGACCAGCATCCGGTACAGCTGTTGTGCCACACCGGTCATCGGCAGCGGGACTTTCATGCCACCGGCGAGCTCGTTGAGCATCTCCAGGTCCTTCAACATCTGGCGCGCATAACCCTGCGGCGCGAAGTCGCGCTTGACCATGCGCGGGTAGACCTTTTGCAGCAGCGAGCTGTCGGCGTAGCCGCCGGCCAGGCACTCCGGGATGCGCGCGGCGTCGATGCCTGCGGCCTCGGCCATGACCAGCGCCTCGGCCATCACCGCGTGCGTGCAACCGACGATCAGCTGGTTGATCATCTTGGCGACCAGCCCGCTGCCCGAAGGGCCCATGTGCGTAAAGCGTCCCGCCACGTCGGCCATCAGCGGCGCGACGCGCGCGATGTCCGCCTCGTCGCCGCCGGCCATCACGGTCAACGTGCCGCTGGCAACCGCCGGCGGGCCACCCGAAACCGGCGCGTCGACCCAGCCGCAGCCGGTGCGCTCGCGCAGCCGCGCGGCAAAGGCCCGGCCCGGGTCCACCTTGATGGTCGAGAAGTCGATCAGCAGTTGCGGCGGCTGCAGCACGCTGGCCACGCCCGCCTCGCCGAACACCGCGGCGTCCACCGCGTCGGTGGTCGGTAGATTGAGCAGCACGAGGTCGGCGCCGCGCGCGGCCTCGGCGGGCGAGGCCGCCAACTGCGCGCCGGCGGCCAGTGCAGCCGCGTTCTGCTTCGGCAACACGTCGTAGGCCGTGACTGCATAGCCCAGCGTGACCAGCCGCTTGACCATCGGCAGGCCCATCAGGCCTACGCCGACATATCCGAGTCGAGGATGGGTCATCGGCTCAGGCCAGCGTCGGGCCGTCCCAAGCGGCCTGAGATCCCCTCGGGGGGCGCGAGCGCAGCGAGCTTGGGGCTGTCATCACACTCCATGGCGTAGAGGCGGATCGCGTTGTCGCGGCACAGGCCGCGCTGTTCCGCCACCGACAAGTCGTGCACGATCTCCTGGAAGCCGCGGAAGATGGTGGCGAAACTCGCGCACAGGCTGTCGACCGGAAAGTTGCTCGCGAACATGCAACGCGCCGGGCCGAACAGCTCGATCACGGTGAGCACGATGTCGCGCTGCGACGCTGCGGTCCAGGGCTGCCCGGGCTGGCCAAGGCCGGAGATCTTCACCGCCGTATTCGGGCAGGCGGCGAAATCGCCCATCGATCGCTTCCAGCCGGCAATGCCTTCGGGGCTGCGATCGGCTGGCAGGCCGGTGTGGTTGAGGATGATCTGCGTGTCGGGGTAGTCGGTCGCCAGCTGCGCCGCCTCGTGCAGGTGCCACCACGGTGTCTGCAGATCGAAACGCAGGCCATGGCGCGCGAGCTGCGCATAGCCCGCGCGCCAGCGGGCGTCGGTCATGCCGCCCGGCGCTGCGTCAACCGGCGAACGATTGGCGCGCGGCTTGTGCCGGATGCTGCGCACGAACGAGAACGCGGCCTGCTGTTCGAGCACGGCCGCCGCGTCGTCGGCATCGAGCCAGGCCTGCGCGACCGCCACCGTCGGCAAGCCATGCTCGCGCCGCAAAGCCTCGATGAAACGCATCTCGCCCACGGGGTCGGCGGGGTTCCATTCGGCTTCGACGTAGACCGAGGCTTCGACCTGGAACGGTGCGGCGTCGGCGCGGTAGTCGGGCGGCAGGTAGGGGCGGCGGAGCGCGCGATAGTCGCCATAGCGAAACGGAATCGGCGGCTCGTCGCAGAGCCAAGGGTAGTAGTGCAGCAGCGGATTCCAGAAGTGCTGGTGGGCGTCGACGATGTTCAGCAGCGTGCCCGGCGCCGCCCGAAAGTCTTGTCGTGGCATGTCACACCACCCTGGGAAAGTTGCGCCGCACGGCATGGCGATCGCCGTGGTCGAAGTGCCACCACTCGGTGGGAATGCCGTGGAAGCCGCCGGCGGCCATCGCGCCGCGCAGTATCTTGCGCGCGGCGATGTGCTCAGGCGCGAGGGCGCCTGCCGCGAGCTGCTGGGCTTCGAGCGCGGGGTGCGAGGCCAGCGTCATCGCGTCGAAGCCGGTGCCCATATCGAGTTCGTGCCCCTCGGCATCGGCCAGCGTCACGTCGACTGCCATGCCAAAGGAATGGATCGAGCCTCGCTCGGGCTTGGCGAAATACAGCGCGGCCGGTGTGCCGGCCACTTCGCGCCAGATCGCCTCCTGCACCCGCTGGGGGCGCAAGGCATCGAGCACGACGAGGTGCAGGGCGGGGTGCTCGCGCACCAGCCAGGCGACGGCGGCTTCGAGGCCGGCCGCAGCTTCGCCGCGCAGCCAGGCGCAGTCGATGCCGGCGTAGAACACGCGGCCATCGAAGTTGTTGTTGCCGGCGTAGCGCAGGTCAATCCGGATACCGGCCATGGCATCGAGGCGGCGAAACGCCGGGTGTGACGCGATGTCCTCGACGCGAATCGTGGCTGTGGCCGTCGATTGCGCCCCGATGGCACGCAGTGAGCGACTCTTCATGTGGCAACGATCATAGCCACCCCGGTGGCTGCTACGCTTGAGCGCGATGACCGCCCCGCCCTGCCGCCCGTTGTGCGCGCTGCTGCTGACTGCCGCACTGGTGCTGGTGCTGGCCGGCTGCGCCACGCGAGCGCCCCCGCCATCACTGCAGACCGACGGTGCCGAGGCCAACCCGCCACCCAACCTGATGCAGACGCCCGACGCGGTGCCGGCGCTGGAGCCGATCCGCCCCGGCGGGCCCAACAAGCCCTACGAGTTGTTCGGCGTGGCCTACACGCCGCTGGCGGCCAACGCCGCGCTCAGCGAGCAGGGCCTGGCCTCGTGGTACGGCCGCAAGTTCCACGGCCGGCGCACCGCCAATGGCGAGGTCTACGACATGTACGCGATGACCGCGGCGCACCGCACCTTGCCGCTGCCGAGCTATGCGCGCGTAAGCAATCCGGTCAATGGCCGCAGCGTGATCGTTCGCGTCAACGACCGTGGCCCGTTCGTCAAGGGCCGCGTCATCGACCTCAGCTACGCCGCGGCTTTGAAGCTCGGCGTGCTCGGCGGTGTGACTCCCGTGCGCGTCGAACGCATCACGCCCGCGCAGATCCGCAGCGGCGCGTGGCAGCCCGGCGCGCCGGTGATTGACGGCGACGAGCCGCCGTCGCCGATCGCGATTCCGACGCCTGCTGCCGTTGGCTCGACCAGCACGTCCGAGCGCGACGGCATTGCGCCGGCGGTTGCCGGCGCCGGCTTCTGGATCCAGCTCGGCGCGTACCGCGAACGCCAGGGCGCCGAGCACCTGCAGCGCAAGGCCGCTGCAGCGCTGGACAGCCTGGCGCCGCTGCTGGCGGTCTTCAGCGACAACGCGCTCTACCGCGTGCAGGCGGGCCCGTTCGCCCGCCGCGACGAGGCCGAGCGCGCGGCCGAGCGCGTGCGCGAGAGCCTGCTGCTGGTGCCGCTGGTGGTCGAGCGGCGCTGATCCGATCAACGCGACGCCGTCAATGCTGGGCGCGCTGCGGCGGCCGGCATGCACCGCGGCGCGCAGAGCTCGCCCGCACTGTCTTCGTCATTGCCGTTCTCCTTGCTTGCATTGAACCACTCAGCAAGGGGTACGTTTTTCGGGGGCAAGGTCACCCATCTGTTTTCTCGGTGTTGAAGGTGGGAACCTTGCGGCTCGGCAATCAACGAGACGGACGAGGTGAGCATGGATCGACAGCAGATGGAGCGCTGCCTGGAACAGGTGGCGGCGTATCGGGCCTCTGGCCAGAAGGCCAAGGCATGGGCCGAGGCCCATGGCGTGGCGCTGGGCACGTTGGGCAGTTGGTGCGCGCACGCAGGGCGCTGGCGAGCGAAGCTTGAGGGCGTTGCTGCGGGGCGCTCGCCGGCACCCCGGCCGAGCGGCTTCGTGGCTGCCCGCGTGGCGCCGAGCGCCGCCTCGGCGTCTGTGCGCGTCGAGCTGAACGCCGGCGGTGCGCGGCTCGAGCTGCACTGGCCGCTGGCGCATACGCGCGAACTTGCTGTTCTCTTGCGGGAGCTCGGCCAATGATTCGCATCGACTTCATCTGGCTGGCACTGGGCGCCAGCGACTTGCGCGGCGGCATCGACAAGCTGCTGGCCCTGGTGGTGCACGGATTTGCGCTGGGCGCGCAGGCGCACAACGCGTACGTGTTTGCCCACCAGCTCGCGCAGCTTGACGAAGGCGCGCACCACGTACACCGAAACCTCGACCGCCCAGGGTGTGTTGAGCACCGTGGCCGCCATGATGGCGCCGTGCTCGGTGAACGCCAGCGGCAGCTTGCGCCGACCGCCCCAACTTGATGTCGCAGATTGAGACTTCAAGTGGGCGAACTCCTCGGGGCTCAGCTCGAAGATGAAGTCTTGCGGGAACCGTGCCTTGTTCCTTCGCACCTGCTCGTTGAGACGCCGCGTCTCGACACCGTACAGCGCAGCCAGGTCGGCGTCGATCAAGACCTTCTGCTCGCGCGGCACGACGATGCGCTGAGCGATCGCCTCCAGCGGCAACACCGGCGCCGTGCTCATTGAATGCTCGGTTCGGGCAAGTGAAGAACCGGTTCAATAGTCGAGCCACTCGATCGGCTTGACGATCGGCGCGCCGCGCACGCGCGCGATGGTGCGCTGGACGACGACCACGTTGTTGTCGAACGAGCCATGCTGGGCCGGCTCGGTCTTGCCTTTCTTGTTGACCAGGATGCTCGACGTGGGCACGGGCACGACGGCGCCCTTGAACTGCGCCTGCCACTGCTGCACCGCCGGCAGTTTGGACTTGGCCCATTGATCGGTGTCGCGCTCGAAGCCGGCAACCACGGCGCGCTCGAAGCCCAGCAGCGGCATCTTGTGTTCTTCGTCCAGGGCGCGGCTCACCAGGTAGAGCAGCGACTTGCCATACAGGTGCAGGCCCTTTGCGCCGGCCAGGAAGTCGTCCTTCTCCTCGCGGTCCTTGAGGCAGTACAGCTCGATCTGGCGGCTCGGCAGGATCGCTTTCGCCGCGCCCAGGTACTTGTCGACCGCAAAGGGCAGCGAGCAGGCCGCTGCATACAGCGTGCAAGTCGCCACCGCCACCGCTTGGGCGCCGCCGGGCGGCGCCGCCAATTGCGTCAGCAGGTGGCCGAGCAGGATCGCGCCGGCCGAGTGGCCGACCAGGTGTACGGACAGGCCGCGGCTGCGCATCGCGTTGCGCAAGTCGGCCAACGACTGCGCCAGCAGGGCCAGGCCGTGGCCGGCCAAGGCGCCCCGCTGCGCGTTCTCGCGCATCTCGGACCAGACGCCCTTGAGCACGACGCGGGCGAACTCTTCGACGCGGCGGTCGCGGGCTTCGCCGAGTTCGTCCAGGAAGCCGGCGGCGCGCATTTCGTCGGGTGTCGAGACGCCGAAGAAGGAACGGAACTTGTCTTCCAGCATCGACATCAGGGTTTCCAGCGGCCCTGTGCGCCAGGCGATGAACAGCGGGTAGATCTCGTTGGCCTCGAAGTACGGTGCCAGCACGCGAATGCGGTCGATCGCCTCGGCCTCGCTGTTCAGGCCTCCGTGCGCGTAGACCACGAGCCTGGGCTGGGCCTTGTCGGCGAACCAGGCCTTGGGCCGCGTGAAGGCGATCTCGCGCACCAGCCGCGCGGCGTCACCACTGAGGCCTGCGGTGACGTCGGTGATGCACAACCTGCCGTCGTTGCCCGTCACCAGCGTGTGGCTGTAGGCCTGGGCCGTGGTCCACGGCTGGTAAGGTTTGTGATCGAACTCGCGGTCGATCGGCCACGGGTCGTCGGGCGGGTTGTCGGGGTTGCGCGGGCTGAAGTCGAAGAAGCCCAGCGAGCGGCCGCTGCGCGAAGGCCAACGCAGCGCCTCGATGCGGTGGCGCTGACGCGCCTCTGCTTGCGGCACGCCCAGCGCCACGGCCCAGGCGTCGGTGCCGTAGGCCACCCAGTCGGCGTAGGGGAGCACGGCGAAGCCACCCGCGCCCCAGCCTGGGCCCCAGGAGTTCTGGACCACGAAGCCGCGCTCGTTGTAGCCCACCAGGGCGAACGCATGGCCGCCCGTCTTGCGCGGGTCGGAGGGAGGCGGGATCAACGGCAGCTTGGCGTGCGCGCGCGGCGTCTGGTTGACTTCGGGCACGTTGTCCCAGCCGTCGTGCACCCGCGCCGACACGTACACGGCGCCGATCTGCTGGATCGCGGCCTGAAGTCAACCAGGCGCCGCGCGCGCACGCCAAGCTGCCGCTGATCCCGCCGCCCGCCGAGCCCAGAAAGACCGGG
>JANMSS010000181.1:0-5853 GCA_031389585.1 Burkholderiales bacterium
GCTCCGGGTCGTCGGGCTCGGGCACGCCGAGCACGCGGCACAGGTCGATGAAATGGGCCTGCGCGCCGGCACGCTCGTTCAGCTCATAGGCGGGTCCGCCGGGTCCCCACTTGCGTACGAAGGCCTGTGCCTGCATCAAGCGGCCTCGATCCCCAGCACTTTCGCCGCCTTGATGAGCCGCGCATCGAAGCAGGCGAATTGCAACTCGCCCGGCATCTCGCGTCGCGCAAGCTCGGCCGCTGCGAGTTGCACGCTGTCGTAGGCGCGCAGAGCAAACGTGTCGGCGTAGTCGCCTGCAAGTTCCGCCAGCTCCTGCGTCAGCTCGAGGCAAAGGTAGCGCGGCCAATCGGCCTCGAAACGCTCACGCGCTGTCGCAATGGCCGCTGTGTCTTGCGGGCGCTCGCGCGATCGCCTTGCCAGCGCCGACATCACCTCAACCCAGGCGATGCGGCAAACCGCGAGCAACTCGCTCGCTGCCGCCTGCGAGCGAACGGCGCCGCTGTCGTCTTCTTGCAAGTAGAGTTTGACCAGCGCCGAGCTGTCACAGAACAGGATCAACCACGATCCTCCAACACCATTTCGCTCACGGCCTTGCCGCCCGCGCTCAGCACCACGGGGGCGTCCAATGCCGGTTTGCCGCCACCCCAGGTTGCAGCACCGCGCGCCAGCAGGCGTGACACGCCCGCTGGCCCCCCCGCCGGCACGCCGATGAGACGCGCGACGGGCTTGTCATGCGACGTGATCTCGATCGTCTCGCCAGCGCGTGCCCGGGCGACATAGCGCGACAGGCCGGATTTCAATTTGTGCATTGCTATGCGCATATAGATCTCTAATTTGTCGTCTTGTCGATAACTTTGAGTCCAATTCTAAGCGCTTTATCAGGAAAACAGGTCTTTTTCAGAACAAGCCGACGATCCGCCCCTCGTCGTCGACATCAATGTCGGCTGACGAAGGCCTGGCCGGCAGGCCCGGCATGGTCAGGATCTCGCCGCACATCAGGACCACGAACTCGGCCCCCGCGGCCAGCCGCACCTCGCGGATGTTGAGCACATGGCCGCTCGGGGCGCCGCGCACCTGCGGGTCGGTCGAGAACGAGTACTGGGTCTTGGCGATGCACACCGGGTAGTGGCCGTAGCCCTGGTCCTGCAGGCTCTGTAGCTGCGCGCGCACCTTGGTGTCGGCGCTGATTTCAGCGGCGCCGTATATCTTCTTGGCCACGGCCTCGGCCTTCTGCCACAGCGTGTCGCTGTCTTCATAGACGAAGTGCATGTCGGCCGGCGTGGTCTCGATCATGCGCAGCACCTCGCGCGCCAGCGCTTCGGCGCCGCGCCCGCCCTCGGCCCAGTGCCGCGACACCACCAGCGGCACGGCGTGGTGGGCGAGCTTGCGTGTCAGCAGTGCGACTTCGGCCTCGGTGTCGTGGGCGAAGTGGTTCAGCGCCACCACGCAGGGCAGGCCGAAATGGTTGCGCACGTTGTTGACATGGCGCTCGAGGTTGGCGATGCCCGCCTCCAGCCGCGGCAGGTCCTCCGTCGACAGCGCCTTGAGCTCAGCGCCGCCGTGGAACTTGAGTGCGCGCACGGTGGCCACGAGCACGACGACGTCGGGCTTCAGACCCGACTGGCGGCACTTGATGTCGATGAACTTCTCGGCCCCGAGGTCGGCGCCGAAACCGGCTTCGGTGACCACATAGTCGGCCAGCTTCAACGCCGCGCGGGTGGCGATCACGGAGTTGCAGCCATGCGCGATGTTGGCGAAGGGCCCGCCGTGGATGATTGCCGGGTTGTTCTCCAGCGTCTGCACCAGGTTCGGCTTGATCGCATCGCGCAGCAGCGCGGTCATGGCGCCATGCGCCTGCATCTGCGCGGCGGTGATGGGCTTCAAGTCGCGCGACAGGCCGATCACGATGCGGCCCAGGCGTTGTTTGAGGTCGCGCAGGTCCTTGGCCAGGCACAGGATGGCCATCACCTCTGACGCGACCACGATGTCGAAGCCGTCCTGGCGCGGGAATCCGTTGGCCGGGCCGCCCAGGCCGACCGTCATGTCGCGCAGCGCGCGGTCGTTCATGTCCATCACGCGGCGCCAGGTGATGCGGCGCAGGTCAATGCGCAGCTCGTTGCCGTGGTGGATGTAGTTGTCGATCAGCGCGGCCAGCAGGTTGTGCGCCAGCGCGATGGCGTTGAAGTCGCCGGTGAAGTGCAGGTTGATGTCTTCCATCGGCACCACCTGCGCGTAGCCGCCGCCGGCCGCGCCGCCCTTCATGCCGAACACCGGCCCCAACGAGGGCTCGCGCAGGCAGACGATGGCGTCCTTGCCGATGCGGTTGAGCGCGTCGACCAGGCCCACCGTGGTCGTCGTCTTGCCCTCGCCGGCCGGCGTCGGGCTGATGCCGCTCATCAGAATCAGCTTGCCGTCGGGCCGGTCGGCCAGGCTCGCCAGGTACGCCAGCGAAATCTTGGCCTTGTAGCGGCCATAGGGTTCGAGCTGGTCTTCGGGGATGCCCAGGCGATCGCGTGCGAGCTCAATGATCGGCCGCAGCGTGGCGTGTTGCGCGATGTCGATGTCACTCAGCATGTCGGTGTCACTTTCGGCGAAAGAGCGGTTGGCAATGCGGATCAGGGTCTTGCCGCGCGCGGCTTGACTTTGGACGCTGCGAGTTTGGCGTGGCGGCGGGCAACTTCCACGTCGGCATCGCGCGCCAAGGCCACGCCCATGCGCCGCTTGACGAAGCTGTCGGGCTTGCCGAACAGGCGCAGTTCGGTGCCGGGCACGCGCAATGCCTCGTCAACGCCATCGAAGACGATGCCCTGGGCGTCGACGCCGCCGTAAATCACCGCGCTCGCGCCCGGGCTCTTCAACGTGGTGTCGACCGGCAGGCCCAAGATGGCGCGGGCGTGCAGGTCGAATTCGTTCTGCCATTGGGTGGCCATCGTGACCATGCCGGTGTCGTGCGGGCGCGGGCTGACCTCGCTGAACCAGACCTGATCTCCCTTGACGAACAGCTCGACGCCGAACAAGCCCTGCCCGCCGAGGTTGTCGGTGACGGCCTGGGCGACTTCGCGGGCACGCTGCAATGCGGCCGGCACCATCGGGTGCGGCTGCCAGCTCTCGACATAGTCGCCGCTGACCTGGATATGGCCGATCGGTTCGCAGAAATGGGTCTCGACCTGGCCATTTGCGCCGAGCGCGCGCACGGTGAGCAAGGTGATCTCGTAGTCGAAATCGATGAAGCCTTCGACGATCACGCGGCCGCGGCTGACGCGGCCGCCGGCCATGGCGGTGTCCCAGGCCGTCTTCACGTCGGCGGGCCCGTCGATCTTGCTCTGGCCCTTGCCCGAGCTGCTCATCACCGGCTTGACGATGCAGGGGTAGCCAATCGCTTTGCCACCTACGCCGTCGATCGCCGCCTGCAATTCGGCCAGCGAATCACAAAACTGGTAGGGGCTGGTCGGCAGGGCCAGGGTTTCGGCGGCCAGGCGACGAATGCCCTCGCGGTCCATCGTCAGCCACGCCGCGCGCGCAGTCGGGATCACACGCACCACGCCCTCGGCCTCCAGCGCTTCGAGCGCCGTGGTGGCGATGGCCTCGATTTCGGGTACCACCAAGTCGGGCTTCTCGGCCAGGATCAGCGAGCGCAGCGCATCGGGGTCGCTCATCACGATCGTGCGTGCATGGTGCGCCACCTGTTGGCCGGGCGCATTCTCGTAGCGGTCGACCGCGATCGTCTCGACGCCCAGGCGCTGCAAGGCGATCAGGACTTCCTTGCCGAGTTCGCCACTGCCGAGCAGCATGACGCGGGTGGCATGGGGGGACAGGGGGGTGCCGATCGGCTTCATCGCGGCTGGAGCTGGCGTTGCGGACGCCGCATTGTCACTGCGCGCGGCGTTCTCCTACACAAGGATGTGACGCACGCCGACGGACGCCGGCGCGCGCAGCACCTAGATTCACTCCATGGCCTGAACGCCGATACGGCGCCGAGTCGCACGTCGAGTGTCCTCAGGCCGAGTGCCCCAAGGAGTGAACGCATGAGATCAATTCAATTCCCTGCCCTGATCATCGGCGCCGCGGCGCTCGCACTCAGTGCGTGCGGTCCGCAGGACGGTGCCCCGGTCGCGACCGGCGCTGCCGCCACCGGCGCGAAGGCGGCGCCACCGAGCGAACGCAAGGCGGTGGTGAGTTCCACTCGCGGCACGATCACGCAGATCGAAGCCGTGATCAAGCAAGGCGAAACGTCCGGCGTCGGTGCCGTGGTCGGCGGATTGGTCGGCGCCGCGGTGGGCAGCCAGATCGGCGGCGGCGACGGCAAGAAAGCCGCGACCGTGGTCGGCACCGTGGGCGGTGCCGTCGTCGGCCACCAGGTCGAGAAGGACCGCGCGCGCGACGTCACCGGCTACCGCATCACGGTGCGCCTGGACGACGGCAGCGTGAAGACATTTCAGCAGGCGCAGGCTGGCGAACTGACCATCGGCGCCCGCGTCAGTGTCGACGGCGGCGTCGTGCGCCAGGTCTGAGCGCCGCACCCGCCGAAAACCCGGGCCGCGCTCGATAGCGGGCCCACTCTCAGGAGAACTTTATGATGAACCCACGCTCACTCACCCTCACCCCGCTGCTGGCATCGCTGGTTGCCGCGGTGGCGCTGGTGGCCTGCAACCGCGCGGAAGAGCCGCGCACGGCCGGTCAGGTACTGGATCAAACCGTGACCCAGGTCGAGAAGAAAGCCAAGGAGATCGGCGCCGACGTGCGCGCCGGCGGCGAAAAGGCCGCTGACGCCGTGGCCGCGGCCGGCACCAAGACTGCCGACGCGGTGCGCGATGCCGCGATCACCGTCGAAGTCAAGGCCATGCTGGCGAAGGATCCGGGCCTGAGCGCCCTGCGCATCGACGTCGATACGACCGCCGGCCGCGTGGCACTGCGTGGCACGGCGCCGACATCCGCGGCGCGTGAGCGCGCGTCGCAACTGGCCAAGGCCGTGACCGGCGTCACCGGTGTCAACAACGAACTCTCTGTCAAGGCAGATTCGTGATCCCCCGCCCGTCGATTCAACAACCATTGGAGAACTCCATGCAAACACGTCATGCCCTTATCGCCATCGTTTCCGCGCTGGCCCTGTTGACCACCACCGGCTGCGCTGTCATGCGCGACCAGCAATCGATCGGCTCCTATGTCGACGATGCCGCACTGACCACTCGCGTGAAGGCCAAGTTCGCCGAGAACACCACGGTGAGCATGATGTCGATCACCGTCGAGACAATGAAGGGAACCGTGCAGTTGTCCGGCTTCGCGAAGACCCAGGAAGAACGCATGATGGCAGAGCGCCTGGCCCGCGACACCTCGGGTGTCGTAGCCGTGCGCAACGACATCATCGTCCGCAGCTGATCGATCGGCACGGCGCCCGGCGCCGACATGCCACCCGCGCGGCCGAGCGGTCGCCCCGGGTGGCGTTCGCGCTTGCGCCTGGCTGTGTCGAGCGCACGCAGCGGCATCGCGCGACAGGGGTGCGCAATGCGATGATCGGGGGATGCCCGCGCACCAACCGTCGCCCGCCTCGTTGTCAGCGCGTGCGCTGGCGCTCTACAGCGCCGCCCTGATCGCGCTGCTGGCCCTGTCGGGCTGGCGGCCCTTCGACCTGACCACCTGGGTGATGGAAGTGGCGCCGGTCGTCGTCGTGCTGCTGATCCTGTGGACCACGCGCGAGCGCTTTCCCCTCACGCCGCTGCTCTACGCGCTGATCTTTGTCCACGCCGGCGTGCTGATGCTGGGCGGCCATTACAGCTATGCAAGGGTGCCGCTCGGCGACTGGCTGCGCGACACCTTGGCTCTGGCGCGCAACCCTTACGACGGTATCGGGCATTT
>JANMSS010000235.1:0-2822 GCA_031389585.1 Burkholderiales bacterium
CCAGGGCTACGGCTGGCTGACGATGGAAGAACTGGTCTGGCACCCGTTGACCGGCGCGCTGCTGACGCATGCGCCGAGCACCTACAAGATCCCGACCGCCAACGACACGCCGGCGCACTTCAAGGTCGCGCTCTACGACGCACCCAACCCGGCCGACACGATCCACCGCAGCAAGGCCGTCGGCGAGCCGCCGCTGCTGCTGCCGTTCTCGGCCCTGCTCGCGATCCGCGATGCGGTGTCGGCGGTGGGTGGACACAAGATCGATCCGCCGCTGCGGGCGCCGGCGACGCCGGAGGCGGTGTTGGAGGCAGTGGAGGCGGTGAAGGCTGCTGGCTGAACGACGCCGCTCAGCGCTTTGCAGTCGGGGTGCGAAGCTCGACGATCAAATCGGGCTCGGTGCTGAACCAGATATCGCTGTCGGGCGCGATGCGGCTGAACGTCTTGCGGAATGCCGCGGCCTCTCGGTCTTGGAACGCGGTCATGAAGTGCAGGTGGTCGGTGGCGATGCCCGAGCGGCGCGCGATCCCTGTCAGGGCTGCCTTGCGCTCAGGTGTGACCGGACCATCGGTGGCGACGATCTCGCAGAAGAGGAACCGCACCGGGTCCGCCAGGTCGGCGAGGATCAGGTCGGGAAGTTCGTTGCTTGCTTCGAACCGCAGACCGATCGACGCTGCCAGTTGCACGAATTGCGGGTGTGACTTCTTGTCGCTGGCACTGATCCAAAGCACGACTGGGTTGAGCAGCCAACGCGGCGCGAATTTCTCAACCATCGCCTGCAGAATCGGTGACGACGGCCCCGCGGAGACTCGCGTGCGGGTGCCATCAGGCAGATCGATGTAGACGTCGCCCTTGCGCCTCAATGCGCCTTGCGCTTTCAGAGTCATGCGCTTGAGCGTGGACGGAGCCAGGTGCGTGGAGCGCCACGCTTCTATCGCAGCGTGAAGTGCTGGACCTTTCAGTGACACATCGAACAACTCGGCGAACGCCGATCGCAGGAAGTACACCGGCGCGCTCGATGTCGTCGCGACGCCTTCCTCGCGTCCGATGATGCCCATCGCAAGCAGGCGGTTGCGCATCAGGTCGTCGCGTATCGACTCGCGGCTGGTGTCGGCGTACCAGCGCTTTCCACTGGGCCGATGACCGGGCTTGAAGGCGGTCGCCAGCCATGCAAAGCGTTGTTCGTTGGTTGTTTGCGTGGCCTGCTTGGCGGTGAAGAAGTAAACCAGGCTCGGGCGCAGAAGACGGCCGCTGCCCTCGATGAAGCCACCGTAGATGAAAACGAAGACCACGTGAGCGGCCATCCGGCCGACCAGGATGCTGCGATCGGGGAAGGCCGCGGGAAAGATCGCCGCCAGCCTGCGCTGCATCTCATCGACCGACACGAGTGCCGGCAACTGCGGCGCTGTCGGCTCGGCGTGCGGCTCAGGCATGCCGCGCCGAACGCTCTGAAACAACGAACTGGCACGCTGCGGCCACGGCCTCATCCAAGGATTCGGCAGACTTCAAAGCCCGTCCGATGGCTTCGAGCGCGGCCAAGTTGGGCACGGGCAGGTTGCGCATCTCGACGGCATTGACTTGCGTACTGCCGAGCACGCTGCGCAGGTGGTCGTCGACCGGCTTCGAGTTCAGGTAGGCGGCCAAGCCGCGCGCGGCGTCGGCACTGAGCCGGCCGGTTGTGGGGTGAATCACGTTGAGGTGGTTCTCGAGCCCGATGTGGCTGCCCGGCAAATCGCCAAGGTAGGGTGCGGCGGTGATCCGCCGCGCATCTTCTTTCGGGCTGAAGCGCCGCATCAGCACCATTGGTTGGTTCGGCAACAGCATCCAGGCGCTGTCGTCGTTGTGGACAATGTGCTCGGTGCGATGGTGGCGTGGCCACTCGACTTGCATGGCACGCACATGCGGCATCCAAAGCATCGGTACGGTTGACAACTCGCGCTGCGGTCGCAGGTGCACGGCGGCGCGAAAGCCGACCACGGCGCCGGTGCTGACCTTCAAGCCGAGGTCATGCAGGCGCAGCGGCAGGCTCGCCAGACCGTGCTGTGCCTTCGCGTCGGGAATCGTGACCATGCGCTCAGGCGCTGGACCGAGAACCTGCTGCGCAGGCCACCGAGCAGGGCATACGGCGCTCAGATCGGCGGCGCCCTGACTGGTTGACACCGCGATGGCCCGCTGCGGTTTGCCTGCAGTGGCCCAGGTGATCAAAGCCTCCTGCAACACGGCATCGGCCTGGAAATGCGCTTGGCGGCTGTCGAACAGGTGCAGACCGTCGATTGCCATCTGCTTCAGCAGGTACGTGCGCAGGGCGCGGAAGTAGGCGCCGTTGGTCCATGAGCGCGGCGTGATGAAACAGAACGCTCCACCGTCGCGCAGCAGCGACGCGCAACTGGCCATGAAGAGCGCGTAAATGTTGGGCTGGCCGTGAACGGCATGGGCGAACGCGCGCGCGCGCTCGTCATGGCCCGCGAGCTTGAAGTAGGGCGGGTTGGCGATCACCGCATCGATGCTGGGCTCGCCCGATCGTGCGAACGCGGACTGCAGGAAATCGCCGCCTTGCACATGCCACTCGAATGCCACGCCATGCCGGGCGCAAAGCGCCGCAAGTTCGCGGGCGCAGGCATCGAGCAGCGGCTGCATCAAAGGATCGAGTTCGCACATCTGCAATTCGATGCGTGACGGACGCTGCGCCGACGACACCACAGCCTCGACCAAGGCCGACGCGAGCACGCCACTACCAGCGGCGGGGTCGAGCAGGCGCACCGTGCGGTCGCGCCAATCGCGGTCAACAACCAAGCGCTCGGCCATGAAGCGCGCGATCGGCGCCG
>JANMSS010000246.1:0-2601 GCA_031389585.1 Burkholderiales bacterium
GGTCGGTGGCATCCAGGCCAACAACACTTACCGCGCCGACTTCATCTACCAGAACCTGCTGATCGAAGTCAACCTCATCCACGGCGCACACCTGGCCGGCGTGCAGCGGCTGATGTTCCTGGGCTCGAGTTGCATCTACCCACGCAATGCGGCGCAGCCGATCAGCGAAGACGCGTTGCTGACCGGCCCGCTGGAGCCCACCAACGAGCCCTATGCGATTGCCAAGATCGCCGGCGTCAAGCTCGCCGAGAGCTACAGCCGGCAGTACGGCCGCCAGTACATCAGCGTGATGCCGACCAACCTGTACGGCCCCAACGACAACTACGACCTGGCCAGCAGCCATGTGCTGCCCGCACTGCTGCGCAAGGCGCATGAAGCCAAGCAGCGCGGCGACGCCGAACTGGTGGTGTGGGGCAGCGGCACGCCGCGACGCGAGTTCCTCTATGTCGACGACCTGGCCGACGCCTGCGTGCACCTGATCGAGCGCGATTACGACGGCCCGCTGGTCAACATCGGCTGCGGCCAGGACGTGACGATCCGCGAGCTGGCCGAGACCGTGATGGACGTGGTCGGCTGCAAGGCCCGAATCGTGTTCGACAGCAGCAAGCCCGACGGCACGCCGCGCAAGCTGCTCGACGTCGGCCGCCTGGCTGCGCTGGGATGGCGCGCCCGCACGCCGCTGCGCGACGGCATTGCTCGCGCCTACGCCGCCGCCCCCTTCAACTCCTGAACTGGATAATCCAGGTCATGTCGAGCGCCGCCGCCCCTCGCACCCAACATGCGCACCAAGACAAGCTGGATGCCGCGCGGCGCATCGGCGAGCAGGTTCTGGACGTGCTGACGAGCTTCCCCGCCGTCGAGCTGGCGGTGCTGTTCGGCTCTGTCGCACAGGGGCGCCAACGGCCGGACAGTGACATCGACATCGCGGTCGACGCCGGCCAAGTGCTCACTGCCGCGAACAAGATGGCACTCATCGAAGCTCTTGCAGAGCGCACCGGCCGCCCCATCGACCTGATCGACCTCAAGGCAGTATCCGAACCGTTGCTCGGACAGATCGTGCGGCACGGGCGTCGCCTGCGGGGCAGCGACAGTGCCCATGGCCAACTGATCAGCCGCCACCTGTTCGAGCAGGCCGACTTCATGCCCTATCGTTCGCGGATATTGGCGGAGAGGAGGGCGGCATGGATCGGGACGTGATCGAGACGAAGCTCGAGTCGCTGCGCCGCTGTTTGAAACGCATCGAAGCGAAGTGCCCGGCCGACGCTCAGACGCTGGCCGACGACCCCGACCTGCAAGACATCGTTGCGCTGAATCTCAGTCGCGCTGTACAGGTGTGCGTGGACATCAGCGCCCACCTGATTTCCGGCATGGAGTTGCCGGCGCCTGACACGATGGGGCAAGCATTCGACGTGCTCGCACAATCCGGCGTATTGACCCCGGCGCTATCGAACCGCCTAAAGAAGGTCGTGGGCTTTCGCAACATTGCGGTACATAGTTACGAAGCCATCAACTGGCACATCGTGCACAGCATTGCGAAGAACCACTTGGTCGACTTCTCGGAGTTTGCGAGGGCCATTGCGACCAAGTGTGCCTAGGCCAAGCGCGGCCCGCCGAGACCGATCGAGTGCTGCGACCCGTCACTGAACAACCTTCTTATTGCAATGACCACTGTCATGACTACCGAGCGCAAGCGTGCCCTCATCACCGGCGTGACCGGCCAGGACGGCGCCTGCCTGGCCATTGAGCTGGCACCATCGCACCCATGCGCCTGAACGCCACGCAAACCCGAACGATCCTCCACTGCGTTCGCGAGCAGTTTGGCGCGGATGTGCGGGTGATGTTGTTCGGCTCCAGGCTGGACGACGCGGCGCGCGGCGGCGACGTGGATCTGCTGGTCGAGAGCGAGTTGCCTGCCACGCTGCGCCAGCGGGCGCTGGCTACGATGGCGCTCGAACAGGCATTGAACCTGCCGGTGGACATCGTGGCCGTGCAGCGCGGTGCAGCGGGCAGCGCCTTCGCACGCATTGCGCGCAGCCGCGCCCAAACGCTGGAGAATCCCGCATGAACACCAGCTCACTGACTGCAGAACGTGAACACCTGGCCAACCTGCTGGAAGCCCTGCAGCGATGTACGCACTTTCTGCACGCCTGCTCGTCGAAGGTTGATTGGCCTCTGGACGGACTGCGGCTGAAGCAGGATCAGAAAAACGAAGAACTGTTCGAGGCTTTGGCCGCGTTCAACGAGCTGTTTGCCAAACTTCAAGACACCCTGGGTGCAGCCATGCGCCATTGCGCTCTGCTGATGAGCGAAACCACGACGCCATTCCTCAGGGTGCTGGCCTTGTGCGCGCAAAGCTTGGGCATCCACCCCGCCACAACCGACTTCGAAGCCGAGTTCCAACGTGCCTACGCCGCCACAAGCGTCTGAACGCGGCGCCCATGCGGTTTCCGCCATGAACCTACCCAACCCCGCCCTCATCACCGGCGTGACCGGCCTGGTCGTCGCCTACCTGGCCGAATTCCTGCTCAAAAAGGGCTACGTGGTGCACGGCATCAAGCGCCGCGCCTCGAGCTTCAACACCAGCCGCATCGACCACCTGTA
>JANMSS010000342.1:0-2861 GCA_031389585.1 Burkholderiales bacterium
TCTTGAGGTACCCAACCCTCGCATATCAGCATGAACACGCCGTCGCACATCCTTCACGGGTGGCAACCAAGCGCTCCGTCGCGTTCCCCGTCCGGCAACGGGTTTGAATCACCACTGCGGCCGCGGAGAAATTCGTGCGGCTACTTGACAGAGAGAAGCCATATCAGCGCAGCAGCCGGGACAAGCCCAGCGCGAAGCGGTCGGACAACCCCCTCGGCCCATGGTGCACCCGCGCAGGCGCCACCACGCTCACCGCGACTCCGCGGCGGGCACGTCGACGTCCAGCCCGCGGTCGGGCGACTCAAAGACCTGGGGCTGGCCCGGCGTGCGCTCGATCAGTTCTTCAATCATGAAGCTGCCGTAGCGCTGTGCGGCCACGGCCAGCATCGAACGCGCCAGTTCGGCCACGCGCTCGGCCTGCGCATCCTCGGGCGCATGCACCACCAGGAAGCTGCAGCCGCGCTGTGCCAGCGCACGGTGCGCCTTGATCAGGTTGAGTTCCTGGCCGAGGGAGGCCAGCGGGCTGGCCGCCTTTTCATGCGCATCGACCTGGGCAGTCATCTCCGCCGGCGTGTAGCGCACCAGCGCCTCGCTGGCAAAGCCCTGCGCCGTCAAGGCACCGATGGCCGCCTGGACCTGCGACTCGGTGGTGAAGGCGATGACGGTGTGCCCGACGGGCTTGAAAACACCGAACGAGGTCGGCGGGTCGGTCTTGTCCATACGTGCTCCTGGGGCCCGGCCAACAGGGCCGCGCAGGCAGCGAGCGTGGCCTGCGGCGGCGCCGCGCGCTGCCGGACGAGCGAGGGTTTGCTTGTCAGAGGCGTCCGACAGCGCGCTTGCCCGCGCTGCCTTCGCGTGCCTGCCAGAGCTCGGCGGCCTGGCTGCAAAACGCCGCCAGGGCCTGCAGCATCGCCCAGGTGGCGTGGTTGGCAGCGATCACGCCGCCATAGGCGTCTGCGCTGGGCGCGTCGGCCCGGTTGTCGAATTCGACCTGGGCCAGGACCTGGCGCGTGGCGTTGTCGCTGAGGGTGGCGCGCAGCTTCAGGCGCACGCGGCTGGGCGTGGCGCCGAACTCGTGTTGCAGGCGCACGATCTCGGTGTCCAGGCGCAGCTCACCGGCGGCGGCACTCGGCGTGGCCAGCACGGCGCGGAATTTGCCGCTGCGGTCGAGCGCCGCGACGATCAGCGGCGCGAGCATGCGCGCAGGTGTATCGACCCATTCGCTGTGCGCGAAGTACTCGAGCTGGTGCGCCTGGCGCAGGAAGATGATGTGCTGGCTGTCGAAGCCCGCGCCGGCCTGCGGCGGGTTGACCACCAGGGTCGGCGCGGCCGCGGGCCCGGTCGATGCGTCGCGCGACACGGCCGACACGGCGGCCGGCGCAGCGTCGAGGGCGAAGAAGGCGGGCGGCGGTACCGGCGTGGGTTTGAGCGCGCTGCAGGCCGCCAGCAGGGTCAGCGCGGCAGCGGCCAGCGCCAGGCAAAACGAGCGCGCGAGGGTAGTAGCGTGGTTCATGGCGGACCTTTGCCTGGAGTGGTTTCGCCTAGCCCCGGCGGCACTGGGCTGCGGCCGAACAGCAGGCTGCTCGGGTTGCGTTCGGTCTGCTGCGTCAGGCGGCGCAGCGAGCCCGAGAGCAGGTTCAGATCGCCGAGCAGGCGTTGCAGTTGCGGCAGCGTGTCGGCACTCAGGCGCGGGACTTCGGCACCGACCGAATCGACCGTCTTGCCCGCGCTGGTGCTGGCCAGCGCGGCCTCGTTGCCCATCTTCTCGACCGCCTCGGCGCTGCGGCCGATGCGCTCGATCACCGGGCCGAGCTGGGCCGTGACGCGCGCGCCATTGTCGAAGGTGCGCGCGGCGCTGACGATGCCGGCGTCGAGCGTGTCCTTGCGCGCGGCCGGCGTGCGCGAGACCGTTGCGATGTCGGCCAGCGCGCTGCTGAAGGCCTTGCGGTTTTCGTCGCTGAGCAGGGCGTCGATGTTGCTCGAGGTGCTGTCGAGCTTGGCCAGCACCGAGGTCAGCACGTTCTCCAGCCGCGCAGACAGCGAGGGCTTGGTGCGGATCACCGGGTACTGCTCCTGCGCCGTCGCGCGCAGCGGCGGCGATTCGCGTGTGCCGCCGCCGAGCTCGACATAGGCAATGCCGGTCAGGCCCTGGGTCTTCAATGCTGCGACCGTGTCTTCCTTGATCAGCGTGCCGCGCTCGATGGCGAAGATCAGTCGCACCCGCTCGGGGTTGTCCGGGTCGAGGTGGATGGCCTTGACCTTGCCGACATCGACGCCGTTGTACTTGACCGGCGGGTTCAGGTTCAGCCCGGCGACCGATTCGTCAACCAGGGCCAGGTACAGCTCGTAGGCCTGCTTCGATGCACCGCCCGCGGCCGGCCACAGCGCGCCGGCGATCAGCGCCGCGCCCAACGCGAGCACGAAGGCACCGACGCGGGCGTAGTTCACCTTGGTTTCGATGTCGCACTCCCCTGCGCGCCGCGCGCCCTCGGACCCTCGAAGTAGGGCTGGATGTCAGCGTTTGCCTGGCTTGAGAGTTCGGCCATCGAGCCCACGCCCTGCACCTTGCCGTGGCCGAGCACCGCCACGCGGTCGGCCACCTGCCAGAGCAGGTCGAGGTCGTGCGTGACCATCACGATCGTCAGGTCGAACTGGTCGCGCAGCTTGCGCACCAGTTCGTCGACACCGCCGGCGCTGATCGGATCCAGCCCCGCAGTCGGCTCGTCGAGGAACAGCAACTCAGGATCCAGCGCCAGCGCGCGGGCCAGCGAGGCCCGCTTCATCATGCCGCCGCTCAGCTCCGACGGGTATTGCGCGCCGACCTCGGGCGCCAGCCCGGCCAGGGCCAGCTTGGCGTCGGC
>JANMSS010000354.1:0-17617 GCA_031389585.1 Burkholderiales bacterium
CTGCTCGACCGATTGCTGATGCCCAGCGTGCGCTGGCTGGTGCGCAACCGCGCCAACCGCGTGCTCGACGAGGTCGGCCGGCGCCTGAAGATCAGCATCCGCCCCTTCCAGCAGGTCAAGCGCCAGGCCCTGATCGACCGCCTGGTCTTCGATGACAAGGTGCAGCAGGCCGCCTGGGCCTTCGCCGATGCACGTGGCATGCCGCGCGAGGTGGCGCTGGCCCAGGTGCAGCGCTATGCACGCGAGATCGTGCCCGCCTTCAACGCCTACGCCTACTTTCGCATCGGCTACTGGATCGGCAAGAACGTCTCGCGCTTCCTCTACCGCGTGCGCATCGGCTACACAGACGACGCCGGCCTGAACGCGATCCCCGAGCAGTCCACGGTGGTGTTCGTCATGAACCACCGCAGCAACATGGACTACATCATTGCGTCGTACCTGGCCGCCGAGCGTGCCGCGCTGAGCTACGCAGTGGGCGAGTGGGCCCGCGTCTGGGGCCTGCAGCAACTGATCCGTTCGATGGGCGCCTACTTCGTTCGGCGCAACTCGAAGGACGACCTGTACCGGCGCGTGCTCGAACGCTACATCGCCATGGCCACCGAGGCCGGCGTGACGCAGGCGGTCTACCCCGAGGGCGGGCTGACACGCGACGGTCTGATGCGCGAGCCGCGATTCGGCGTGCTCGACTACATGCTGCGCGGCTTTCACATGCAGGGCGAGCGCGACCTGGTGTTTGTGCCGCTGGGCCTGAACTACGACCGCGTGCTCGAAGACCGCACGCAACTGCTGAGCGGCGACGCCGTCGCCGTCAAACCGAGCCGGCTGCGCAGCGCCGCGCGCACGCTGGCCTTCATCGGCGGCCAGTTGGGGTTGCTGTTGCGCAGCCGCTGGCACCGGCTGGGCTATGCCTGCGTCAACTTCGGCACGCCCGTTTCGGTGCGCGCCTGGGCCGCAGCGCGCGGCGTCGACTTTGACCACCTGCCGCGCGAGCAGCGCCAACTCGAAGTCGCCGCGCTGGGCCGGCATCTGATGGGCCAGGTCGGGCAGCTGATTCCGGTGCTGCCGGTGCCGCTGGTGGCCACCGTGCTGCTGGCGCAGGGCGAGCGGGCGATTGGCGAGTTGGAATTGAAGGCGGCCGTCGCCGAACTGGTGCAGAGCCTGCAAGCGCACAACGCCCGCCTGTACCTGCCGCGCGGCGACTGGGATTACGCCGTCAGCGCCGGCCTGCGCATGCTCACGCAGCGCCATCTGGTGGACGAGCAGGACGGGGTGTTCCGCGCGCGGCCTGAAGAGGAGCCTTTGCTGCGCTACTACGCCAACTCGATTGCGCACCTGGTGGCGCCGCGCTGAGACGGATATCCGCGTGCTCGCTGCCGCGTACTGCATAGAAAGTGCCAACGGTTCAGAATTACGCGGTCGCCCTCAACCCGCGGAGTTCGATCTGCCCAACCCCACGCGCCGCGAGGCGGTCGCCACACTTGCCGCCCTCAGCACACTGGCCTTGGCGGGCACGCCGCTGACTGGCCGTACGCAAACCGCCCGTCTGCAGTCCTGGCCGCTCAACACCCCCAGCCGCACCGGCATTCATGACGTGGCGCCTGCCCCCGACGGCGGCGTCTGGTTGACGGCGCAGCGCAGCGGCCACCTTGGCTGGTTTGATCCGAAGAGCGGCCGCACTGAACTGGTGGCGCTCGGGCGCGGCCCCTACGGTATCTGCGCCACGCCGGCGGGCGAGGTGTGGTGGTGTTCGCTTGCCGGTTCGTTCATCGCGCGCATCGACCGCAAGACCGGCGACTCGATCGTGGTCGAGCCGCCGACGAAGAACCAGGGCGCGCGCCGCGTCTGGAGTGACAGCCGAGGCCGCATCTGGGTCAGCGAGTGGAACAGCGGCAACCTGTCGGTGCACGACCCGGCAGCCAAGACCGCGGCGCAGACCTGGCGGGTCTGGAAGTTGCCTGGCGACGCACCGCGCTGCTACGCGGTCTGCGTGGACGATCGCGACATGGTCTGGACCAGTGACTTCGGCGGCAATGCCGTGTTCCGCTTCGATCCGGCCAGCGAGGGCTTCGAGCGTTTCGCGTTCCCGCGAGAAGCCACGAACATCCGCCAGATCCTCGGCCGGCCCGGCGAAGTCTGGTGGCCCGAGAGCGGCACCGAACACATCTCGGTGACTCGAACCGCGTGAAGTCCCTCGCCACACTGCTGGTCGCCACGCTGCTGGCGGGCTGTGCAAGCCTGCGCGCGCCGACTTCGTCAGTCGCGGCTGACGCCGAGTCGGTCGCCTGCACACGCTGGTTCGAGCAACTTGAGACGGCGATCGACCGCGCCGGTGTGCGCGACGTCGAGGCCGATCGCATTGAGGGCTTTGCCGGCGTGCGTGTCGACCGCTTCAGCGCTTCACTCGGCCCCCGTGCGCGCGGCGACGCTGTCGCCTTCGTGGCCTGGCTCGCGCGGCTGCAACAGTTGGAAGCTGAGGGCCGCGCGGTCGAACTGGCGAACCTGCCGCGCACGGCCTTCCCGCTCGATGGCACGATCGATGCCGCCGCGGCCCAGGCGCGTTCGCTGTCTTGTAGCAAGCGCTGGCTTGCAACGCTGCAAGCTGACGCCACGCTGCGCACCGCATTGCTCGATCGCGCCCAAGTGCCCGACCGCTACGCCACCTGGCAGCGCGCGGTCGGGCTTTACCCCATCGTGCGCTGGCCCTTCTTCGCCGGCGTGCAGGCCTGGCAGAGCCGTCACGAGCAGGCCATTCAGCGTTGGTCGTCGCAACCGCCTGCGACGCAGCGCTACACGGCGGCCGCCGCGCCACCGTCAGCCGCAGCCCTCGCGGCGTTGTGGCGGAGCAGCTCGCGCGACGCCCTCGGTGTGCCGCGCTTCACACGCGAGGAGGCGGCGGTCTTGCTCGCCGCCTATGCACCGGCACTGGAGATCGAATCCCGTGGCGGCTTCGATCGATTCGGCGCCATCGGTTGGGGCAATGCCACGACGCTGGCGGTCGACGCGGGGCAGCCCGTCCTGTACGAACGCCTCGCGCACACCCGCTACGGCAAGCACATGCTTGTGCAGTTGGTCTACAGCCTGTGGTTCCCCGAACGCCCTGCGCAGGGCGCCTTCGACCTGCTGGCCGGAACACTCGACGCAGTCGTGCTTCGCATCACGCTGGCGCCGGACGATGGACGACCGCTGCTGGTCGACACGATCCACGGCTGCGGCTGCTACCACCAGTTCTTTCCGACCCCTGCGGTCGATCCGCGGCCGCAAGCGCCGACGAGCGTCGAATGGGCATTTACGCCGGCGCGGCTGTCCACGCTGCAGGCGGGCGAGCGCGTGGTGGTGCGCCTGGCCTCGCATACCCATTACGTGGTCGGCATTGCACGCGACGATGGCGCGCCCGGGTCGCCCTACGCGTTGCGCGACGGACGCGAGCTGCGCTCGTTGCCTACGCCGTCGGGAAGCACAAAGAGCGCGTTCGGCCCCGATGGCCTGGTGCCGGGCAGCGAGCGCGCCGAGCGCTTCCTGTTCTGGCCGATGGGCATCGCCAGCGCCGGCGCGATGCGCCAATGGGGCCACCACGCCACCGCCTTTGTCGGCCGACGCCACTTCGACGACGCCGACCTGATCCAAGCGCGATTCGTGATCCCTTCGCTAGACAAGCCGGCCCCAGCCGGCTCCGCCGACTGACTGGAGCCCCCTCACGGAGGGGGCTGGGGGAGCCGTACGTTCACCCGCAGGGGGCCCGAAGGGCACCCCCTCGCGGAGGGGGCTGGGGGAGCGGTACGTTCACCCGAAGGGATGAGCGAAGCTCAACCCATGTGCATGCCGCCGTTGCAGCTGAAGTCGGCCCCAGTCGAGAAGCCTGAGTCCTCGCTGGCCAGCCAGGCGACGATCGAGCCGATTTCCTCGGGCGTTCCCAGCCGCTTGACTGGAATGGTGGCGATGATCTTCTCCAGCACTTCGGGCTTGATCGCACGGACCATGTCGGTGCCGATGTAGCCCGGGCTGACGGTATTGACCGTCACACCTTTCGCCGCCAGTTCCTGCGCCAGTGCCATCGTGAAGCCGTGCATGCCGGCCTTGGCCGCGGAGTAGTTGGTCTGGCCGGCCTGGCCTTTTTCGCCGTTGACCGAACTGATCTGGACGATGCGACCCCAACCCTTTTCGATCATGTCCGGCACCACCTGTTTGGTGACGTTGAACATCGAGTTCAGGTTGGTGTCGATCACCGCATGCCAATCGTCAGGCGTCATCTTCAGGAACATGCGGTCCTTGGTGATGCCGGCGTTGTTGACCAGCACGTCAATCGGGCCGTGCGTGGCCTTGGCCTGGGTAAAGGCCTCGACCGTCGAGTTCCAGTCGGCCACGTTGCCGGCCGAGGCATAGAACGTGAAGCCCGCAGCCTTCTGCTCGGCGATCCATTTGACATGGTCGCGGCTCGGGCCGCAGCCAGCAATGACCGTGAAGCCTTCCTTGTGCAGGCGCTGGCAGATGGCGGTGCCGATGCCACCCATGCCGCCGGTCACGTACGCTACTTTCTGTGTCATGTTTCTCTCCTTGAATTGATGATCCGGAATCTAGCGCTCGAGGGTCAGCGCCACACCCATGCCGCCGCCAATGCACAGCGAGGCGATGCCCTTCTTCGCATTGCGCCGCTGCATTTCGTGCAGCAGCGTGACCAGGATGCGGCAGCCCGAGGCGCCGATCGGGTGACCGATGGCGATCGCGCCGCCGTTGACGTTGACCTTGCTGGTATCCCAGCCCATTTCCTTGTGCACTGCGCAGGCCTGCGCCGCGAAGGCTTCGTTGATCTCGAGCAGATCCAGATCGGTCGCCTTCCAGCCTGCCCGCTGCAAGGCGCGCTGCGAGGCCGGCACCGGGCCCATGCCCATCGTCGCCGGGTCCAGGCCCGCAGACGCGTAGCTGGCGATGCGCGCCAGCGGCGTCAGGCCCAGCTTGTCGGCCATCTTCGCGGTCATCACAACCACGCCCGCCGCCCCGTCGTTGAGGCCCGAGGCATTGCCCGCGGTCACGCTGCCGGCCTTGTCGAAGGCCGGGCGCAGGCCGGCGAGAACTTCGCCGGTGGTCTTGCGGTTGATGAATTCGTCGGCGGCGAAGACGATCGGGTCGCCCTTCCGCTGTGCAATCGAAAACGGCACGATCTCGTCCTTGAACTTGCCGCCGTCCTGCGCTGCCACCGCCTTTTGCTGTGAGGCCAGGGCCAGCGCGTCCTGCGCTTCGCGAGTGATGTTGTATTGCTTGGCGACGTTCTCGGCGGTAATGCCCATGTGGACCTGGTTGTAGACGTCCCATAGACCGTCGACGATCATCGTGTCGACCAGCTTCCATTCGCCCATGCGGGTGCCGTCGCGCGAGCCCGGCAGTACATGCGGCGACATGCTCATGCTTTCCTGGCCGCCGGCGATGATGATGTCGCTGTCGCCGTCGCGGATGGCTTGCGCGGCCAGCATCACGGCCTTCAGACCCGAGCCGCAGACCTTGTTGATGGTCATGGCCGGCACTGCGTTAGGCAGGCCTGACTTGATGACCGCTTGCCGCGCCGGGTTCTGCCCAACGCCGGCGGTCAGCACTTGGCCGAGGATGACCTCGCCGATCTGGTCGCCGGTCAGCTTGGCGCGCTTCAACAACTCTGCGATGACCGCGGCGCCGAGGTCGGCCGCCGGCGTCTTGGCCAGCGTACCGCCGAATTTACCGACCGCCGTGCGGGCAGCGGCGACGATGACGATGTCAGTACTCATGGTGTGTTTCTCCTGGCAAGATCCGGTAAGTGAGAGTCAGGCCTTGGCTTTGACGTAGCGGCCTGGGGCGGGTTCGATGACTTTGTGGCTGCGGTTGCCATACGACTTGGGTGCCGGCACCAGCTTTCCGGCGTGCGGTTTCAGCCAGGCGGCCCAGTCGGGCCACCAGCTGCCCGGCACTTCCTTGGCCGAGTCAAACCATTGCTGGGCCGTGCCGCCGAGCTTGCCGTCAACCCAATGGTTGCGCTTCTTCGCCGCCGGTGGGTTGATCACGCCGGCGATGTGCCCTGAGGCACCGAGCACGAAGCGCAACTTGCCCTTCATGATCTTGGTGCTCTCGAATGCGGCCATCCACGGCACGATGTGATCCTCGCGCGAGCCGTAGATGAACACGGGTGCCTTGATCTTGCCGAGGTCGACCTTCTCGCCGCAGATCTTCAGCTTGCCTGGCTGGCGCAATTCGTTTTGCAGATAGGTGTGACGCAGGTACCAGCAGAAGAAGGGGCCCGGCAGGTTGGTCGAGTCGCTGTTCCAGTACAGCAGGTCAAACGGCGGCGGCTTGTCACCCTTGAGGTAATTGCCGACCACGTAATTCCAGACCAGGTCGTTCGGGCGCAGGAAGCTGAAGGTGCTGGCCAGCTCCTGGCCCTTGAGCAGGCCCGGGCCGTTCGGTGCTTCTTCGCCGAGCGTCATCTCGCGCAACTGGACCGCGGGCTCGTCGATGAAGAGGTCGAGGACGCCGGTGTCGGAAAAATCGAGCAGCGTCGTCAACAGCGTCACGCTGGCCGCGGGCTGCTCGCCGCGCGCGGCCAGCACCGCCAGCGCGGTCGACAGGATCGTGCCGCCAACGCAGAACCCGAGCGTGTCGATCTGGTCCTGGCCGCTGATGGCCTGCACCTCGCGGATCGCGCGGATCGCGGCATCTTCGATGTAGTCGTCCCAGGTCTTGGCCGCGATCGAGGCATCCGGGTTGCGCCAACTGACGACGAACGTGCGGTGCCCCTGCGCCACCGTGTCGCGGATCAGCGAGTTGTCCGGTTGCAGATCGAGGATGTAGTACTTGTTGATGCACGGCGGCACGAACAGCATCGGACGCTGATGCACCTTGGCCGTCAACGGCTTGTATTCGAGCAACTGGAACAGCTCGTTTTCGAACACCACCGCACCTTCACTGGTGGCCACATTGCGGCCGACCTCGAACACGCTCTCGTCGGTCTGCGAGACATGACCCTGCTGAATGTCCTCCAGCAGGTGCTTCACGCCCTGGGCAATGCTCTCGCCCTTGGTCTCCAGCGCCTTGCGCTGGGCCTCGGGGTTGAGCGCCAGGTAATTGCTCGGGCTCGCGGCGTCGATCCACTGCTGCACCGCGAAGCGAATGCGGGCCTTGGTCTTGGCGTCGCCCTCGACCGCATCGGCCATCTTCATCAGCGTGCGCGCATTGAGCAGGTAGCTTTGCGCCGTCAGCGCCGCGGTCGGGTTACTGGACCAGTCATCGGCGGCAAATCGACGGTCGCGGGTCGGGGCGGTGGCCGCTGCCGGCGCGCCAGGCGCGCAGCCGACGACGCCGTTCCACATCGCAGTCGCTTCCTTCAGGTAGTCGGCCTGCAGCGCGCTCAGCGCCGGCAGCGGCAACGACAGTCCCTGCATCGATTTCCAGATCTCACCCAAGGCGTTGCCAAAGGCCGCTGCATGTGCGTCAGTCGCGACGCCGGTGTGTGGTTTGCTCATGGGCGGTCGGTCTCCTGGGAATCCTCGCGAGTCGTCAACAATGCCACGTTGTACGCGGTTTCTCTTGCCGCATCATGACATTACATTTTGTTTATTGAAATACGCAGGATGACGTAATCGTGCTCTACCTGGTGGCCATCGGCTGGATGTACGTCGTGTTGATGATGGCCGTGGCCGAGGCCATGGCGCCCAACGGCAGTCTGCTGGGCGCCCTGATCACGTTTGCGCTCTACGGCCTGTTGCCGCTGGCGCTGGCGCTGTACCTGCTGGGCACGCCGGCGCGGCGGCGGGCGCTGCGGGCTGCGGAGCAGGCCTCAGCCGCGCAGCCAGACGGCAACGGCCATGCGGCCGGTGACGCCGTCGCGCCGAAACGAGAAGAACCGTGAACGGTCTTCCGCGGTGCAGCCATCACCGCCGCTGACCTGACTCAGCCCCAGCGTGTGCAACCGGTCGCGCGCCAGGCCCGGCAAGTCGGCCAACCAGCGCATTGAACCGTCTGCCCGCGGTCGGGGCACGAAGTGCCGCGCGCCGGCGAAGGCCTCGACCACGTCGGCGCCGACCTCGAACTGGCGCGGACCGATGCAAGGCCCGAGCCAGGCCTGCACCTCATGCGGCGCACAGGACGCGGCATCGCACAGCGCCGCGACGGTCGCTTCGAGCACGCCGCCGGCCAAGCCACGCCACCCGGCATGGGCGGCACCGACACCCCGCCCTGCCGGGGCCGCGAACAGCACCGGCAAGCAGTCGGCGACCAGCACAGTGCAGGCGATGCCGGGCTCGGTGGTGATGGCGGCATCGGCCGCCTCGTCCAGCGTGCGGCCCGCGTCAGCGGCCCGCAGGCGGACCACATTGGCGCCGTGGACCTGGCGCAGGTACACCGTGGGCACGCCGATCGCGGCCCCGAATCGACGCCGGTTCTCGGCCACTGCGGCAGCAACGTCGCCGACGGCCACGCCCAGGTTCAAGGACTGCCATCGGGTTTCGCTGACGCCGCCGGCGCGCGTGCTCATCAGCGCGCCCACGCGGTGCCCTGCGGGCCAATCGGGAATCAGCGCGCCGTCAAGCCGCATCCGGGCATTTCTCCGGCCGCGTCTGCTCGAAGGCATCGAGCTGCATGCAGGCGTCGAACACCCGCATCACCTGCGGCACATGGTCGAGCCGGCAATCGAAGCGGCGGGCATTGAAGATCTGCGGCACCAGCGTGATGTCGGCCAGTGTGGGCGCATCGCCATGGCAGAAACGGCCCGTGCGCGCATCCGGCAATTGCCGCTCGACGGTCTCCAGCCCGGTCTCGACCCAGTGCCGGTACCAGCGGTTCTTGTCGTCTTCGCTCAGCTTGAGGTCGTGCACCAGGTAGCGCAGCACCCGCAGGTTGTTCAGCGGGTGGATTTCGCAGGCGATGTCGTAGGCCAGTGCGCGCACGCGCGCGCGACCGCGCGCATCGGCGGGCAACAGCGGCGGCGTGGGGTGGGTTTCATCGAGGTACTCGATGATCGCCAAGGACTGCGTCAGCACCGTGTCGCCGTCCTTGAGGAGCGGCACCAGGCGCGACGCCGCGACCGCCGCGTACGACTCGTTGAACTGCTCGTTTCGTGCCAGGTGCACCGACTTGTAGTCATAGTCCAGGCCCTTCAGCGCCAGCGCAATGCGCACCCGGTACGAAGCCGAGGACCGGAAGTAGTTGTAGAGCTCCATGGCCAGCGATCTCCTTTAGCAAACGACGACCGTCGCCAATCCCGGGCCGTTCACATTGGTCAACGGCGACGGCAATCTTCACCGCGCCGCTGCCGATGATGCCACCGCTAAACTGCGGCACCATGCTGCTGACCGAGCGCGCCAAGATCAAGCATTGCCGCGCCTGCGGCACGGCCGTGGCCTACCGCGTGCCGGTCGACGACAACCGCGAGCGCGCGGTCTGCCCAGCCTGCGCCACGGTGCACTACGAGAACCCGCTCAACGTCGTCGGCACCGTGCCGGTGTGGGGCGACCAGGTGCTGCTCTGTCAGCGCGCGATCGAGCCTCGCCATGGCTTCTGGACATTGCCGGCAGGCTTTCTCGAACTTGGCGAAACGACCGCGCAGGGAGCGCTGCGCGAGACCGACGAGGAGGCCGGCGCCCAGATCGAGCTCGGCGCGCTGTTCACGGTGCTCAACGTCGCGCGGGTCGGCCAAGTGCATCTGTTTTACCTGGCCACCATGATCTCGCCCGCTTTGGCCCCGGGCAGTGAATCGTTGCAGGCGCGCCTGTTTCGTGAGGACGAGGTGCCCTGGGACGAGATCGCTTTTCGCACCGTGCGTGAAACCTTGCGCTTTTTCTTCGACGACAGACGGTGTGGACAGTTCGGCCTGCACTGCGCCGATATAGGCTGACGGTCTACCGCCATGTCCGAAGCCCCCACGCACCCGGTTACGCGACTGCGCGAAGACCTGATCCAGCCCGATCCGCTGCTCGACTGCCTGGTCGAAGTCTGCCGGCTGAATGGCCAGGGCGCCTCGCGTGCATCACTTGCTGCCGGCCTGCCGCTGGTGCAGGGCCGCCTCAATCTCGAACTTGCCGAGCGCGCCGCGGCGCGGTTGGGCATGGCGACACGCCTGCAGCGCCTGGCGCTCGACAAGATCGACGCCGCGACCCTGCCCGCGATTCTGGTGCTGGCCGACAACAAGGCCTGTGTGTTGCTCGGCCAGGATGCGCAAGGCCAGGCCCAAGTGCTGCTGCCCGAGACCGGCCAGGGTGTCGTGACCCTGACGCAAGCCGAACTGGCCACTCGCTATGCCGGCGTGACGCTGTTCGTGCGCCCGCAATTTCGCTTCGACAGCCGCACGCCGGCCGCGCGCGCCACTCGCCGCGGCCACTGGTTCTGGAGCGCCATCGGCGCGCAACGCTTCGTCTACCGTGACGTGCTCGCGGCGGCCGCGCTGGTCAACGTTTTCGCGCTGGCGTTCCCGATCTTTGCAATGAACGTCTACGACCGCGTGGTGCCCAACCAGGCCATCGAGACGCTGTGGGCGCTGGCGATCGGGATCGTGCTGGTGCTCTGCGCCGACCTGTGGCTGCGCACGCTGCGCAGCCGCTTCGTCGATGAGGCCAGCGCGCGCATCGATGTCGCGCTGTCGGCCACCCTGCTCGAGCGCGTGCTGGGCATGAAGCTCTCGCACCGGCCCGAATCGGTCGGTGCCTTCGCCAGCCAGTTGCGCGGCTTCGAGCAGGTGCGCGATTTCATCGCCTCGGGCACCGTCACGGCGTTGATCGACCTGCCGTTCACGCTGCTGTTCATCGGCGTGATGACCTGGCTCTCGCCCTGGCTGGCGTTGCCGGTGGTGCTGGTGTTCGGCCTCATCGTCGTCATCGGCTGGGTACTGCAGCACCGGCTGCACCAGTTGTCCGAAACCACGTGGCAGGCGTCGGCGCAACGCAACGCCACGCTGATCGAAAGCCTGACCGGCCTGGAAACGATCAAGACCCAGGGCGCCGAGGGCACGATCCAGGCCCGCTGGGAGCGCAACAACCTTTTCCTTGCGCGCATGAACGTGCGCATGCGTGCGCTGTCATCGAGTGCGATGTACGGCACCGCCTGGTTCACCCAAGGCGTCAGCGTGGCGGTGATCGTGATCGGCGTTTACCTGATCAACGAACGCCAATTGACGATGGGCGCGTTGATTGCGGCGAGCATGCTCGCCGGCCGCGCGCTGGCCCCGGCCGGCCAGGTGGTCGGCCTGCTGATGCAGTACCAGGGTGCCCGCACCGCGCTCGAGTCGCTCGACAACCTGATGACCAAGCCGATCGAGCGCCCGAGCGTGGTCGACGGTGCAGCACCCTTCATCCAGCGCCGCGACCTGAAGGGCGAGATCGAGCTGCGCAATGTGCACTTCGCCTACCCGAACCGCGACGACGCGGCGCTGGACGGCGTCAGCTTTCGCATTGCGCCGGGTGAGCGCGTGGCCTTGATCGGCCGCGTCGGCTCGGGCAAATCGACGATCCAGCGCCTGGTCATGGGGCTGTATGAACCGAGCCAGGGCGAGGTGCTGCTCGACGGTGTCGATGTGCGCCAACTCGACCCGGCCGATGTGCGCCGCAACATCGGCTATGTGTCGCAGGACGTGCTGCTTTTCCACGGCTCGCTGCGCGACAACATTGCCTTCGGACTGCCCCACGCCGACGACGCCGCGATCGTTGCCGCGGCCGAAGTCGCCGGCCTGCAGGAATTCGTCAGCCGCCATCCGCGCGGTTTCGACATGGCCGTCGGCGAGCGCGGTGAGTCGCTTTCGGGCGGCCAGCGCCAGGCGGTCGGCATCGCGCGCGCCGTGCTGCACAACGCGCCGATGCTGTTGCTCGATGAACCGAGCAGCGCGATGGACTTCTCCACTGAGGCCCATGTCACGCAGCGGCTGTCGGTCTTTGCGCAAGGCAAGACCGTGCTGCTGGTCACGCACCGCACCTCGCTGCTGAGCCTGGTCGACCGCGCGATCGTGGTCGACAACGGGCGCATCGTCGCCGATGGCCCGCGCGAACGCATCATGCAGGCGCTACAGAGCGGCCGCATCTCAAAGGCGGCCTGAGATGGCGCTGCGCTTGCTCGGCCGGGCACTGCACGCAAGTTTGGAACTTGTGCGCCGTGCGTTGGAGCCCTTGACGCGCCACTGGCTTGGCGGTCCGCTCGACGATGTGCAAGCCGCCGCAGCCGGCCTGGCGCCCTTCGAGCGTGAAGCCGACGCTTTGATCTCGCGCCAGCGAACCCACCGCGCCCAGACAGTCGTGCGTGCGTCAGTGCTGGCGCTGGTGGCGTTGATCGTGTGGGCGGCGCTGGCCCAGGTCGATGAAGTCACACGCGGTGATGCGCGCGTGATCTCATCGCGGCAGCTGCAGATCGTGCAATCGCTGGATGGTGGCGTGGTCGTCGAGATCCTGGTCAAGGAGGGCGAGGTGGTCGAGGCCGGCCAACTCTTGCTGCGCGTCGATGAGACCCGCGCCACTTCCGGGTTGCGCGAGAGCGAGGTGCAGGGCGTGGCGCTGCGCGCGCGCACGGCCCGCTTGCGTGCGTTGGCAACCGACAGCCCTTTCGAGCCACCGGCCGCAAGCAACGACCAGGAGAAGCGCACCATCGAAGGCGAGCGCCAGCTCTACGAGTTGCGCTTGGCGGAGCTGTCGGCCCAGCTCGCGATTAACCGCCAGCAACTGGCGCAGCGCCAGCAGGAGCTTGTCGAGATGCAAGCGCGCCGCGCCTCGGCCCAGCGCAGCCTCGAATTGACGCAGCAGGAACTGACACAGACGCGGCCGCTGCTGGCCACCGGCGCGGTGTCGCAGGTCGACATCCTGCGCCTCGAGCGCGACGTGACCAAGCACCGCGGCGACGCCGAGCAGGCCAAGGCGCAAATCGCACGCGTTGAGGCCGCCATTGGCGAATCGCAGCGCAAGGCGCAGGAGACCGAGCTGAGCTTTCGCAGCGAGGCACGGCGTGACCTGGCCGAGGCGATGGGCAAGCTGAATGCGTTGAACGAAGGCGCCGTGGGACTGGCCGACCGCGTGTCCAAGGCGCAGGTGAAGAGCCCCGTGCGCGGCCGCGTGCAGCGCCTGCTGGCCAACACCGTGGGCGGTGTGGTTCAACCCGGCAAGGACATCGTCGAGATCGTGCCGCTTGACGACACGCTGGTGCTCGAAGCGCGCGTGGCACCCAAAGACATCGCCTTCATCCGACCCGGCCAGGCGGCGACGGTCAAATTCACGGCCTACGACTTTTCGATTTACGGCGGCCTTGATGCGACGGTTGAAAACATCAGCCCCGACACCGTCGTCGACGAACGCGGCAACGCGTTCTACCTGGTGCGCGTGCGCACCCGGTTGGCCGGCTTCAACGACAAGCTGCCGATCATCCCGGGCATGACCGCCGAAGTCGATGTGCTCACCGGCAAGAAGTCGGTGCTCTCGTACCTGCTCAAGCCGGTGCTGAAGGTGCAGGCCTACGCATTGCGCGAGCGTTGAGCCGCGCAAGCCGGCCTCAAGTCGGCTGCACTGCGGCCGACAACTCGAGTGGCGCGACTGCGTCTGCAGCGCCAAGACGGCACCGTCGGTGTGACAAATCGTTGCATTTAGTGATTCTGATCACGGCTGAGGTGCGCGCTGTGCAGCGGCACGGCCTGTGTCGCCCTTATCCTGCCAGAGCATCCTGCCCGGGCAAGCCATTTCCCCTGAGAGAACAGACCCATGTCGACCCATCCCATCGCGCCCCGCGGCATCGTTGTCAGCATCTGGGGCAAGGCCTATGTCCGCGGTGCGAACGGCCAATGGCGCCTGCTCAAGCTCGGCGAGGTGCTGCGGCCCCTGGAGCCCCTGCGGACCGAACAGGACTCGATCGTGATGATGATCGACCCGGCCGGACAGGTGCGCCAGCTCGCCGCGTCGCAGACCACCGAAGCGGACCGCGTGATTGCGGCGCTGGAGAGCGCCGACCCGCTGGCCGCGCCTGCGGCCGGTCTGGCCGGCGGCGACAGTGGTGGTTTGCAGCCGGGCTTGCGCGTCGAACGCGTTGTCGAAGACGTCACCGCCTCGCCGCAGTCTGCGAGCTTGGCGGCCGCGCCGCCCAGCGTGGGTCGCATCACCCAGAGCAATGCGCCCGAACTCAGCGTAGCCGCCCCCGTCACCGCCTCGTCTTCGACGGTCGCGGCCGTTGAAGAAGGCGGCGCCATCGCACTGGGTCTGACTGCGCCGGGCGGCAGCGGTTCGTTGCAGGTGGTGGTCACGCAGGTACCGGGCGTCGGCCAGATCGTCACCGCGGCGGGAGCCGTCCTCACTGTGGGCAGCCTGCTCGCACCGACCGATCTGGCCGGTCTGCGCTACGTGCCGCCGGCCGACTATGACGGCCTGACCCCGATCGCGCCGTTCGCCTACAGCGTCAGCAGTGGCACCTCCTCGGCCACCGGCAGCACGCAGATCAGCCTCACCGCAGTCAATGACGCGCCGATCGCTGTGGCCGACAGCGTCAGCACGGTGGGCACCGCACCGGCCACGCACGCGGTCGTGGGCAACGACACCGATGTCGACGGCGGCCCGCTGGTCGTCAGCGGCGCCAGCGTCGCACCCGCGCTCGGCACGGTGGTCGTCAATGCCGACGGCACCCTGACCTTCACCGCGGCGCCGGGCGTCAGTGGCACCGTGGTCGTCAGCTACACCGTGAGCGATGGCCGCGGCGGCAGCGCCAGTGCGATCTTGACCGTCAACGTGGCCCTCGTGCCCAGCGTCACCGTGGATGCGCCGGCACTCAGCAACGACAGCACGCCGCGGATCACCGGTACCAGCAACCTGCCGCCCGGCTCGACCGTCACGCTCAGCGCCACGGATGCCAACGGCGCACTGCAGACCTTCACCGCCATCGTGCAACCCGACGGCAGCTACGGCGCCGACGTGCCCGCCGCGCTCGCCGACGGCCCCTACAGCGTGCTCGCCAGCGTCAGCGCGCCGGCTGGCAGCGCCACCGCCAACGATGGCGGCAGCATCGACACCCGAGCCCCGACGTTGACAGTGGAGGGCCCGGCGCAGACGAACGACAGCACGCCGACGATCACCGGCACGACCGACCTGCCCGCCGGCGCCACCGTTGCGCTGACCGTGACCGGCGCCAACGGCGCGGTCCAGACCTTTAGCACCACCGTGCAAGCCGGCGGGACCTACCGCGCCGATGTCCCCGCCGTGCTGGCACAGGGCAGCTACAGCGTCGTGGCCTCGGCCGTCGATGCCGCCGGCAACGCCGCCAGCGCCAGCGACGGCGGCGCCATCGACAGCGTTGCGCCGACCTTGACCGTTGATGCACCAGCCCTTGGCAACGACAGCACACCGACGATCGCCGGCACGACCGATTTGCCGCCAGGCTCGATCGTCACCTTGACGGTCACGGACGCGCTCGGCGCGGTGCAATCGTTCACGACCGCCGTGCAAGTCGGCGGCACCTACCGCGTTGACGTCCCCGCCGCCCTGGCAGAAGGCAGCTATTCGGTGGTGGCCGCCGCGAGCGACGCCGCCGGCAACGCCGCGAGCGCCAACGACAGCGGCGCCATCGACATCACTCCGCCCACGGCCAGCCTTGTGCTCGACACCGTCACGGCCGACAACATCGTCAACGCCGGCGAAGCCACGGGCAGCATCACACTCACCGGCACGGTCGGCGGCGACGTGCAGCCCGGCGACACCGTCACGCTGATCGTCAACGGCACCACCTACACGGCAGCGGTCCAGCCCGGCAACGGCTTTGCCATCGCGGTCCTGGGCGCCGATCTGCTGGCCGACGCCGACCGCCGCGTCGACGCCTCGGTGGCCACCACCGACGCCGCCGGCAACACGACCACTGCCACCGCGACGCGCGACTACGCGGTCAATACGGCACCGATCGCGGTGGCCGACACCGTCTCGATCGGCGAAGACAGCGCCGGTGCAGGCGCCGACGTCACGCCCGGCTCGCCGGGCCAGGACAGCGACGCCGACGGCGACACGCTGACGGTCACCGGCGTGGCCGTCGGTGTGCAGACCTCGACCACCGGCTATGTGGGCAGCGCGCTGATCGGCGCCTGGGGCACCCTGACCCTGGCCACCGACGGCAGCTACAACTACGTGCCATTGCCCGTGGCGCAGACGCTGGCCGCCGGCCAGACCGTAAGCGACGTCTTCAGCTACACCATCGCCGACGGCCGCGGCGGCTTTGCCACCGCCACGCTGACCGTCAGCGTCAACGGCGCCGAAGACCCAACCGTGATTGCCGGCCCGCTGACGGGCACGGTCCAGGAAGACGTGAGCGCCAGCGCCATCGGCGCGCTGACCGCCACCGACACCGAAACCGGCGCGCGCGCCTTTGCCGTGCAAACCAGCACGGCTGGCATTTATGGCCAGTTCTCGATCGACGCCCTGGGCAACTGGCGCTACGCCCTCAGCAACGCCGCGGCCAACGTGCAGGCATTGGCCGCAGGCCAGAGCGTGACCGAAACCTTTGTCGTCGCCAGCGATGATGGCGCCACCGCCACGGTCACTGTGACGATTCTCGGCAACAACGATGCGCCGGTCGTGTCGAGCACGGCCATCAGCGCCAGCGAAGAGGGTGCAGCAGTGGCACTCGGCCTCGCCGTGCCGACCGATGTCGATACCGGCGCGGTGTTGACGATCACCGTCGCCGGCCTGCCCACCATCGGCCAGGTGCAGCTCGCCGACGGCACGCCGGTGGTCAGCGGCGCCACATTGAGCGCGGCGCAACTGGCCGGCCTGCGCTACCTGCCGCCAGCCGACTATGACGGCGTCTCGCCGGTCGGCAGTTTTGCCTACAGCGTCAGCGATGGCCTGGTCAGCGCAGCGGGCGCGACCAGCATCGCCTTGTCGGCTGTGAACGATGCGCCGGTGGCGCTCGACGACGGCTCGGCCCTGACGCCGCTGCTGACGGTCGTCGAGGACTCCGGCCTGTCGACACAGATCACCGTCCTGGCCAATGACACGGATGTCGATGGTGATACGTTGACAGTCACGGCAGCCACCTCGCCCAACGGCACGGTCACGATCAATGCCAATGGCACGCTGAGCTTCACGCCGGCGGCCAATTTCAACGGCGCGACAACGATCAGCTACACGATCTCGGACGGCAATGGCGGCACCGACACCGCCACCGTGTTCGTCAACGTCACACCCGTCAACGACGCGCCGGTGGCGCTCGACGACGGCTCGGCAGCGACCCCGCTGCTCACCGTGGCCGAAGACTCGGGTCTGTCGGCGCAGATCACGGTGCTGGCCAATGACACCGATGTCGATGGCGATGCGCTCACGATCACTGCGGCGACTTCGCCCAACGGCGCAGTCACGATCAATGCCAACGGCACGCTGAGCTTCACGCCGGCGGCTAATTTCAACGGCGCGACGACGATCAGCTACACGGTCGCGGACGGCAACGGCGGGACGGATACCGCCACGGTGTTTGTCAACGTCACGCCCGTCAACGACGCGCCTGACGCGCTCGACGACGGCTCCGCAGCGACCCCGCTGCTCACCGTGGCCGAGGACTCGGGTCTGTCGGCTCAGATCACGGTGCTGGCCAATGACACGGATGTCGATGGCGATGCTTTGACGGTCACGGCCGCCACCTCGCCCAACGGCGCGGTCACGATCAACGCCAA
>JANMSS010000384.1:0-3468 GCA_031389585.1 Burkholderiales bacterium
AGGCGCATTTTCGCCCGTCCGGGGTTGACGCGCTGGCGCCCGCCGCTTTTAAACCTAGCGAGCGCCCGCCTTCAGCAGTATCTGCTCCATCGCTGCATAGCCGCGCTCACGCGCCAGCGCCAGCGGCGTGCGGCCGCTGCGGTCGGCGAGTTGCAGGTTGGCCTTGGCGTCGATCAGCGCTTTCAGGGTGGCCTGGTGGCGCGGCCCGCCGTCGCCGAGCACGACGGCTTCGATGGTGGCCGTCCAGTGCAGGTTGTTGACATGGTCCAGCGGCGCGCCGGCGGCGATCAGTTGGCGCACGACGCCGTCATGGCCCAGGTGCGCCGCGGCAATCAACGCGGTGCCGTCGTAGCGGCTGGTGGTGCGCTTGGCGCTGGCACCCAGCGCCAGCAACAGCCGCAGCGTCTCCTCGTCGTCAGCGACTGAGGCAATCGTCACCGCGTCGTAACGGTCGCTCTCGAGCAGACCCAAGTTGGCGCCTGCTACCGCCAGCGCGCGAATGGCCTCGCGCTGGCGCGCGAAGGTCGCCACATGCACGGGGGTGCGGCCCTGGCCGTCGCGCCCGTTGACATTGGCGCCCTGCTGCAATTGCTGGCGCAGGGCGGCCAGATCGCCGCGGTGCGCGGCCGCGTGCAGCGGCGACAGACGCGCCACTTCGTCGGGTCGCGGGGCGACCTGCGCTACCGCGGCCATCGACGCGACGGCAAGACATCCGAGCAGGGAGCGACGGTCGAGCTTGATCACAGCATGGCTCCTCGCAGAGGGGCCCGTGGGTCAGGGCCTTGCGCCGATTCTGGCATCGGGCGCGGCTTGGCAGGCTCGACCACGGCACCCAGAATCGGCCATGCGGGCGGCCGATGGCCCGTGACCGGGACTCCCGATGCGCGATCTGCCTTATCAACTGCTTGCCGATGCCGTGCTGATCCTGCATGCCGCCGTGGTCGTGTCGGTGGTCGGTGGGTTGTTGCTGATCCTGATCGGCAACCTGGCCGGTTGGCGCTGGGTCAACGCCCTGTGGTTCAGGCTGGCCCACCTGGCGACCATCGGCGTCGTCGTGGCGCAGGCCTGGCTGGGCGCAACCTGCCCACTGACCAGCCTGGAAATGGCGCTGCGCGAGCGGGCCCGGCTGAGCACGTACAGCGGCGGCTTCATTGAGCACTGGCTGCACCGGTTCCTGTACTTCGAGGCGCCGGCCTGGGTCTTTGCGCTCGTCTACACGATCTTCGGCGTGCTGGTGCTGGCGACCTGGTGGTATTTGCCCCCGACGCCCAAACGCCGCGACAATCAAGCCGAGCCCGGTTGAGGAGTCGCCGGGCCGCAGGCGGTGGCTGTCCCGAGAATGACGGCGCACAAGCGAGGGAGCCATGTCGCAGACGATGCCGCAGGGGTTGAGGAGCGTCGGTCGCCGGCGCGGGGTTGCGCGAGGCAGGCCATGTTGATCGTCCTGGCGATCTGCCTGGTGGCCGTGGGTGTGAACACCTTGATTCACTACGAAGTGCTGCGCAAGCTCAACGATACGCTGCCCAGGCTCGAGATACCCGGCCGGTCCAAGTTGCTGGTGGTCATCTTCGGAACCTTCTTCGCCCACCTGATCGAGATGGCCGTGTGGGGCGCGTTCCTCTACGCTCTGGTTTTGTACGGAGGCGTCGGCACGCTGATGGGTGATCACAAGATCACGCTGCTCGACTGCATCTATTTTTCGGCCGAGACCTACACGTCGCTGGGCTTTGGTGACATTCGGCCCCATGGTGACCTGCGGCTCCTGGTCGGGGTCGAAGCGCTGAATGGCCTGCTGCTGATTGCCTGGTCGGCGTCTTTCACCTACCTTTCGATGGAGCGCTTCTGGAGCCTGGGCAAGGGCCGCGACAAGGCATGAGCCTGCCCGGCCGCCCGAAAGGCGAATTGACCGCAGTGCGCAGCACGGAGGTTGCCTGATGAGCGCTCGCACCGACCCTGCGGCCGTTGCGCAGCGCCAGCTCGACGCCTACAACGCCCGCGATCTGCCGCGCTTCCTGGCCGAGTACAGCGACGACGTGCGCCTGTACCGGCCGCCTGCGCCTGAGCCGACGCTCAACGGCAAGGCGGCGTTGGCCGCGCACTACGCCGCTCAGCGATTCAACCTGCCGGGCCTGCATGCCGAATTGGTGAACCGGATGGTGTTCGGCAACAAGGTGATCGACCATGAGCGCATCAGCGGCGTGCGCGAGCAGCCCTTCGAAGTCGCGGCGGTGTACGAGGTGGTCGATGGCCTGATCCGCCGCGCCTGGTTCTACGCTGCGGACTGAGCCGCTCGCCGGGCCGACTACGCCAGCGCCAGCAAGCGTTGCACCAGCGCGTCGGGCGCGCTGACCATCGGGCAGTGGCCGGTGGCCATCTCGAGGTATTGCCAGCCTGGCCAGCCGCGCACGCGCCGGTGGTGCACGACCAGGGTCGGATACGCCGGTTGGGTACAGGCGATGTAGCAGCGTGCGACGCTGGCCAACCTTGCGGCATCGAAATGTAGCGGCTCGCGGTACTGGTTGAACGGGTGCGGCACCTGGCGCCGCAGCAGCCAGTCGCGGTCGGCGCCGTCGATGCCGTACACCAGTGGGTCGGGTGGTGGCAGTGCGCCGCCATGGGCCGCACCGGCGGCCAAGCGCTGCGCCACCAGCTCGGGCGAGTGCATGCTGCTCCAGCTCTCGCCGGGCAACGGGGCATGCGCGTCGACGTAAACAAGCTGCTTCAGGTGCCCTGCACCGCGCGCCAGCAACGCGTCGGCCGCCCCGGTGATCAGCAGGCCGGCATAGCTGTGGCCGACCAGCACCATGTCGCGCAACTCCTCGGCGTCGACCAGGCCCACGACATCGTCGATATGGGTGCGCAGCGTGATGCCGGGGTGGCGCAGGTGCGCTCGCTCGCCGTCGCCGGTCAGCGTCACGGCATGCACTTCGTGACCGGCTTCGCGCAGTGGGTTCAGCACGCGGCGCCATATCCAGGCCCCGCCCCAGGCGCCGTGCACCAATACAAAGCTGCTCATGACTCCCTCCTCCCTAAAAGAACTGTAGCGGGCGCGGAACAACACGGAACAAATTTGCCGACCTCCGGGCTGTCCCCAATGCGCGCGCACAAAGACCGGAATAGCCTGCCCGTCCCAACCAGGAGAAAACGCATGTTGCAGCGCAGAAAGTTCATCGGCTCACTGGCCGCCGGCGCGGCGATCACGGCGCCGTTCATCGGCACTGCCCAGGCCCAGGCGATCACGCTGCACGGCGCAGTGCAGTTCAACGACGATCATGCCTTCAACAAGGCGCTGCTGAAGTTCGAGGAGCTGGTCAAGAAGTACTACGCCAAGCCGATCAACTTCGTGCTGCACCGCAACAGCGAACTCGGGCTCGAGAAGCAGTACTTCGAGTACATGGCGCAGGGCAAGGCGGTCGATTACGGCATCGTCTCGCCGGCCCACATGTCCACCTTCTCGAAGGCCGCGCC